>JAAUSO010000066.1 GCA_012033205.1 Richelia sp. SL_2_1
TAACTCCTAACTCCTAACTCCTAACTCCTAACTCCTAACTCCTAACTCCTAACTCCTAACTCCTAACTCCTAACTCCTAACTCCTAAGTCTCCAATGCACCTCAACGCTTATACTCAAGGTCAAGGTTTTCCCATTCTTTGCTTACACGGACATCCTGGTTCGGGTTTGAGTCTTTCTGTATTTACTGATAGTTTATCAAAGCGCTTTCAAACTATCGCTCCAGATTTGCGGGGATATGGCAAAAGTCGCTATTCGGAAAATTTTGCTATGATCGACCATTTAAGCGACTTAGAAGCCCTTTTAGACCGCTTTGCGATTGAAAAATGCTTAGTACTTGGATGGTCTTTAGGCGGCATTTTAGCGATGGAATTAGCGCTGCGGCTTCCACAGCGAGTCAGTGGGTTGATTTTAGTCGCGACAGCCGCAAAACCTCGCGGTAATCATCCACCGATTACATGGCAAGATAATCTGTATACGGGTATAGCCGCTCTTTTAAGTTTGGTAAATCCCAATTGGCAGTGGAATATTAATACATTTGGAAAGCGTTCTCTTTTTCGCTACTTAATTCAACAACATACTCCCACTGCTTACGGGTATATTGCCCGTGATGCAATACCGGCTTACTTGCAAACTTCCAATTATTCAACTCGCGCTCTTTATTCGGCAATTAGGGCTGGATACAACAAAGTTAATGATTTAAGCCAAATTCAATGTCCTTCCTTGGTTCTCGCGGGTACGGAAGACAGACACATCACATTTGAAAGCAGTTTGGAAACTTCCCAGCATTTACACAATTGTAAACTGCATCGTTATCCAAATACTGCCCATCTGTTTCCCTGGGAAATTCCCCACCAAGCATTAAGCGATATTGACTGTTGGTTGAAGGATAATCCCCAAACTGTAGGATTGTAGATAAAGATAGCCCTGGGGCGACTAGAAGTCGCGGCTACACCTTCCAAAGTCCGCCTACGCCTGGCGACTAGAAGTCGCGGCTACACCTTCCAAAGTCCGCCTACGCGGACTTAAGAAATCTTCAAACCCGCGCACCATCCGGTTTTAGCCTGTGTAGCTGCGATTTCAATCGCCCAGTACAGTAGCTAAATAATTTAACTTACAGTAAACAAAATTGAAAAAATGAGGCATAAAGTATTAAAAAAATCAAGTTCAACTCGATTATTCATACCTTATACTTCATTTTTTTTACACGACAGTGCCTGATAGAGAAAGCTTTCAGCAATAGTTCAAAAATCTGAATGCATCCAGCCTTTAATTACATTTGACCGCTAAAGACAGGCTTTACTTTGCGGTCAAACCATTCCCCCAAGTCGTCAGAAATAGTTAAAACTTTTGGTTTACAACGCTTAACATCAATTTTCAGACCTTGCGCTCCTTCCAATTCAAGGTCTTCGACATAACCTTTTACAGCAGCTTTAGCTTCCGTACCGTTCAGAAAAGGTCCGAAGTAGTAAATACACTTGGGATTTTGAGTCGTAATCTCTACCCACCAAGCCAAGCCAAAGTTATCAAAAATGTTGGTAACAAATTCTTTGAAAGTATTTCCAATTGTGTTCATAGTTGTTGCCAATTACTAAAGTTGATATTAGTTGTTAAAGAACTATACTGTCGGTTTTTTCCCTTCACATTTCTTTATACTCTTTTATATGGGGTTTTTGGAAGGGGTTTTTGGCAAATTTTCTAAGTAAAGCGTATCGTTCCAGCGCTGACGATAAATTTCATACAGCACCATACCGGCTGCAACTGAAGCGTTGAGGCTGGGAGTTTTACCTTTCAAGGGAATTGACACTAAAGCATCGCAGCATTTTTGTGTCAGCATACCCAAACCTTCGCCTTCAGAACCAATTACTAAAACAATTGGGGAACCCTTAAAATTTACTGTATGTATCGGTTGGCTTGCAGAACTAGCAGTACCGTAAATCCAAAAACCAGCGGTTTTCAAGTCTTCTAAAGCACGACTGAGATTAACTACTCTAGCCACAGCAAAATTATCTAAAGCACCAGTCGCTACTTTCATGACTGTAGAAGTAATTCCAACTGCTCTACGCTGTGGAATCACCATTCCTTGGGCTCCAATTGATTCGGCTGTACGAATGATTGCTCCTAAATTGTGGGGATCGGTAATTCCGTCAGCCACAACTATTACTGGTGTATCCGTTACGGATTTTGCTTTTTCGATCAAATCGTGCAAATCAAAATACTCATAAGGAGCAATTTGTGCTGCTACTCCCTGATGATTAGCATTTCTAGTAATTTGGTCTAAGCGGCTCGGTTCCACTTCGTCTATAACCGTTCCATTCCCTTTAGCTTGTAAAAGCAAATCATGAAAACGGCGATCGTAACGCAAACGGGAAGTAATCCAAACGCGATTGAGACGGCCTTGGTTTTCCAAAGTACTCAAAACTGGATGACGGCCGTAAATTAAGTCACTATTTTCTGATTCTTCCGTGGATGATAAATATTCAAAATTAGAACTATTTTGACGAGGTTTATCAATTACAGAGCTATGATTTCTGTCTCTAGATTTACTTTTAGGTGGAGATGAAAAACGCTTACCTTTTAGTTTTAAAGGTTGTGGGCGATTTTCGTCATTAACATTAATTTTAATTTTTCTTGGTTTGTCGATCATATGGTTATTTGGTAGAGCTAAGATTTAGGACTTCTTTTCTCACCTTTTTTGTAACCGAACATCCCCGGATTCGGAACATTCAAGAGTTAGAGATTCCGCTATTACTCCATGATGAGTTTTTGCAGAAGTTCGCTCAATCGTTCGGTATTGGTGAGATATAAATAGCCAATCAAAGTTTCTAGACTAGTCGCTTGTTGGTATGTGTGGGCATCTACACGTTTGGGACGACCTGTGGCGGCGTTACGACCCCTGCGAACAATTTCTAATTCATTATTATTCAGATATTGACTAAGTAAGTTTAACATTTGCGCCTGCTTTTCGGCTCTTACTTGTGCCACTACCAAACGATGATAATCTTCTACTCGTTGGGGTGGTAACAAGTAATATCTCCTGATGTACAATTCGTAAACTGCATCGCCTAAATAAGCAAGAGCGGTAGGAGAAAGTTGCTGTAGTTGTGACTGAGAAAGTTTAGGTAACAATTGTTCTGCATTTAGTGTCGTTCCATAGGAATCAAATGAATCTTTGGGGACATTTTCAGAGCTTGAATTTAGAAGATTTTCCTCCTTTGATTTCACAACTTAATCATTCCTGATACGGTTAATAATTATCTTGCTTGTGATGACTTGAAAAAATTTAGTTACTACCCGTTTGTTATTGTCGTACTGGTTCCTATTTATTGCCGTTATTGTTACAAAAATTTTTGAAATTTTTAATTTTCATTAACATCAATTTTCCGAACCGAAAATATTTTGTGAGGGTAAGTAAATTTGCCAATTTAAATTTTGTGAATAGACAAGATTTTTTAAATGCAAGGAAAACAGTTATAAATTACATGAAAATATTGATATTAATATTATTTATATACCTATTTTAAAATATTCAGTTTAATCATACCAGAGTTATAATCAAAAATCTTCATTTTTGTGTCAGGGGAAAATGTTAAATAAATCACAAAAAATCGTTTTGTTGTATTTGCTTGCTAAATGTTTGACTTTTTTGGCTTAATATTTATTCAAAATTTATTCAAAAAAATTAAGCTATCCAAATTTAAATATCGGATAGCTAATTTTTTGACGGTCAAGAGGACTTGGTGTTTTCTAAAGCCTTGTCAACTGAAGTTTGTAAGGCAAGAAATTTTTCCAAGCGAACGAGCTTGACTGTCTGAGTAACGCGGGCGTTAGTGACGATTTGAAAGGTACCTTTGATGTTTTGAGATTGTTTGGCTAATTGAACCAAAGCTCCCAAACCAGAACTATCTACAAAGTCAATTTGTGAAAGATCCAGAATAATATTTTTCGGACCTTCATCAATTTTACTACTAAGTACCTTACGAAATGTCGGCTCGGAAAATGCGTCTAACAAACCTGTGAGACGGAATAG
Organism: Richelia sp. SL_2_1; assembly: GCA_012033205.1. Taxonomy (GTDB): domain Bacteria; phylum Cyanobacteriota; class Cyanobacteriia; order Cyanobacteriales; family Nostocaceae; genus Rivularia. Next base: position 4,029 of record JAAUSO010000066.1, read on the forward strand.
CTGGCAGTTATCCCTGACTTCACGAGTCCCTCGCAGGCTAACGGTTAGATTTAGTGGCTCAGCAATAATTCCCTCCTCATGGTGAAAGCAAACGCTCAAGTATAGATGTTTTTTGTATCTGTTGTCTACTTTAACCCCTGCTGTCAAAGAAAGGGGTTGTGAAATATGTGAAATATTGGAACTTTAAAAATTCTCCAATTTCTCACTTTTTCTATTTTTACCTCACTCGCGCAGTAATTGCTTGGCGAGCTGTTCTCATTGCTTGAACAAAGTCCTCAAATAAATAATCTGCATCGTGAGGACCTGGAGAAGCTTCTGGATGATATTGTACCGAGAAAACTGGTAAGGACTTATGTTTGACTCCTGCGACGGTACTGTCATTTAGATTCAAGTGGCTAATCTCGACTTCGCTATGAGGTAGTGAATCGGGGTTGATGGCAAAGCTATGATTTTGAGAAGTGATTTCGATGCGTTTTTCTAAACCTGCTGGTTGATTTAACCCGCGATGACCAAATTTTAGTTTATAGGTTTGCGCCCCCAAGGCTTGACCCAAAATTTGATGTCCCATACAAATACCAAATATGGGTTTCTCGGATTTTAACAGGGCTTTAGCTGTTTCAACTCCTTCGGTGACTGCGCTGGGGTCTCCTGGTCCATTGGAAAGAAAGATTCCGTCTGGGTTATATTTGAGAATTTCTGAAGTTGAAGTATCTGCTGGAACTACAATTACCCGACAACCATGACTTGCTAAACGACGTAATATATTACGTTTAACGCCAAAATCCAAGGCTACAACGGTGAATTTTTCGTTTTCCTTTGAGTCCCGATTAAATTCCCATGCTGCAATTGTGGGTTCTGACCATTCGTAAACTTCTGAAGTCGTTACCTCTTTGACCAGGTTTAATCCGCTCATCGATGGGGCTACATTCACCTGCTCTAGTAATTCATTAGCATCGAGTATTTCCGTAGAAACACCGCCATTCATGGCTCCAAAGTTACGTATTTTACGAGTTAATGCGCGAGTATCAATACCATATATACCAGGTATTTGATGCTCTTTTAAGTAATCGGGTAAAGATTGAGTTGCTCGCCAGTTACTCGGTTGGTCACAAATATTTCGAGCAATACAAGCCCGTAAATGTGGTTTATCTGACTCGGCATCTTCGAGATTGACACCAGTATTTCCTAACTCTGGGTAGGTAAAAGCAATGATTTGACCGCAATAACTAGGGTCGGTCATCACTTCTTGATATCCTGTCATGCCGGTATTGAAAACTACTTCTCCAATGGCGGTGCCGCTAGCACCAAAAGACCAACCGCGATAGCTGGTTCCATCTGCCAGGACAAGTAGAGCAGGTGTTGCGTCAAACAGAGGCATAAGCAATAAAACGATTAGCGATTAGGCGCGAAAGTTAATTATCCCACGAGTTAATTTACTTAAGTTATTTTTATTTTGATTGGGAATTGGGAATTGGGAATTGGGAATTGGGAATTGGGAATTGGGAATTGGGAATGGGGGATGGGAAATTGGGAATTGGTAACCAATCGATAACGACTATTTAAGAATCTTTGATTATTTTGATGATAAGGGGATGATTACAAATGCGGATGGCGCTCTGGGTTGTTTTTAAGTACCATTAGCACGCTCAGCAACGAGTCTATATCTATAAATTGTACTCTCTTACTGATTAAAATAGTTAAAGGGGGCATATAGCCTCAAAGATGCTTTTCCGATTGCGGAGAATCAGGTAGATAGTCGCGTTTGATAAATGTTGAATAATTAAAACTAAAAAGTAGATTTTTGCCCCCAAGGGCTTGGTAAAATCAAAACTATTATGCTTAAGCCTTTGTTTTCTCGTACAGCGTCGATCTTACTATGGAGCGTACTCACTATAGCTGGTACTGCTTGTAGCCAAGAACAAAAAACTACCACAATTCCGACTGATCAGCAGCGAGCGGTGCCGAGTGCTTCCCCTGTGCTGGGTTCCCTTAGTACTTCAGTTCCAAACTCAATTCAAACCTCCGAAGAAGTTATAGAACCAACTTCCTTTGAAATGGCATTGGACAAAGCTGCGGGTGCTTTTAGTGTCAGTCAATCTGCTTATTCTCCAGAAGATTGGAAATTAGTGGCTGATTATTACCAAGATGCCATTAATTTGATGAAAACGGTGAAGCCTCAAGCTCGCTATTACCCTATTGCGACAGCAAAAGTCAAGGAATATCAGCGTCATTTGGATTATGCTTTAGAAAAATCCGTTGCCCTTGCTCAACCCCAAGAACTACCAGAACCTGAAAAAATAGTGGTAGCAGTACCACCGCTTGAAGAATCTATTGCACGTCAAAAAATGCAGATTCCTCAAGGGGTACAAAATATATTGCAGCAGAATCTACAATCTCCCATTGCTCCCCCGCAACAATTACCCCCACCAACTACCCAAAAAGCGATACCAATACCCGTTGAGACAAAAAAAGTATATGCTGCTGTACCGATTCAAGAAGACACCCGTCAAGCTATGGTATTTAGCTCCCCAATCAAGCGACGTGTTGGTGGTACACCAATTATTGATGTCACTTTTAATGGACAACAGCAATTTGAGATGATTGTTGATACAGGTGCTAGCGGTACGGTGATTACTCAGCAGATGGCTAGCTCGCTCGGTGTTTCTACTATTGGTAAAGCTAAAGCTAATACTGCCAGCGCTCAATCTGTAGAATTCCCTATTGGCTACGTTGACTCTATTGAAGCCGGTGGTGTCAAAATTAAGAAAGTTCCTGTAGCTATCGCCGGTTCGGAATTGGAAAATGGACTTTTAGGACACGACTTTTTTGGCAACTACGACATTACGATTAAAAGCAATGTTGTAGAATTTCGCCCCCGCTTGGATAATTACCCAACATCTAAAAAAGAAACTCGAAAAAGCATTCCCATTTATCCTAAGAAGCTTTTTAATGAATAATTTATCCTTCAAACGGGAATTGTTAAATCTTAACTGTTCCCTAATCCCTACTTCCCGCTTCCTTTGAATTAATTTATCGACAAACCCAAGACACTGCTATGGGCGCATTTACTCCGAGTACACAAAGTTTCCCTAGAACCACAAGTAGGGGGTGTTGACCCTAATGGAAATCTCGGAATTAAAGTGTAATATCTGAATAAACACGGATCGAATCTAAAATCCGTTAAGTGTAATTGCTGCCTTGAAGAGCAATTTAAAATAATTTAATATCACGCTGTATTGGGCGACAGTAAAGAAAAAATTATCTTTGCTCCGTAAATATCCTCATGTCTTAAACAAAAATTAACCTTTTCTTAGCTTAGGATTAAGCTATAAGGTGTTAAGTTAATAGTAATTCACTTTTTGCTGCAACATTTGAACTTCCCCTGAGCCTTTGGAGTATATAAGGTTTGGGGGATTATCTATTTTAACTTCAGTTCGATGCTCCAGAAGTCGGGTTTTTAGAGAGTTGTAAGTTTATTACAGATATATAGCAAATTTCAGTTGAGTCCAATACACTAAAACCTCACCCCTTTCCCCTCTCCTCCCGACAGGAGAGGGGTTAAGAGGGCGGGGTGAGGTAAAATTTGTATTGCACTGAAATGAAAACCGCTATAATTAAAATACAAAGGCTATGAAGTTTAAAGCATAAGTGTGTTTGCGATGCTCCTTCAGGAGCGCCTTCGGCTATCGCGAAGGGGATTTGTAAATACTACTTTGGGAGTATGCGTTCACAGCTAGTTTTGAGTAATATTAATCGTATAGCTAAATAAAAATCATCAGCATTTAAAAAAAATCAAAAAAATCATTTCTTTATTTGGGTTAGAGCAAGTTTTTAACAGCATTGGTACCATATTTATGATTTTAAATGAGTTCAAGACTTCTATTTTGATTTGTTAGTGAAGGTATTGAAAGAAGTTTTGTAATTTGAGTTTTTTATTCTATAAAAATATATATCCAAATCATCAAAATGAAACTTGTGCTAATGCTGACAGCTATATACCATTATCGATAGTATTCGGAATTTATCTTTTTGGTGAGGTTGATATTACTGAAATAATTATATTCAATAACTTTTTTCAATATTTTAGAGATTGATATTTAGAATTGTAAAACAACTGTCATATAACCCCAAAATAGTTGTTATCTTATTAGAGCGATAGATAATTTTATGAGTAAATACTGTTTAGGAGATAAAAATAAAAATGCTTGCGATTTATCTAATGCTATTGATTCTTGCTTTGGGTACTATATGGCTGGGATTGAAGATAGCCGAAGAAGTCTATCGTATTGCAGTAGTGTTTACCGGAGCAATCCTTTTGATAATGGGGTTTGTATTGGCTCCATCATTTATACAAATAGGTAGTGTATTGCTGTTATTGGGAGTTTACCAACTCTACGTTTGGCAACCCAAATTTAATATACTTGTGAAAAACGAAGTTCAAGTTGTGGAAACAGTTAAATGTGTAGGTTCTAACTGTTCCATTGCAAATGCTGATTAATTGAATAACGGAACTTGATGAATTGTTAAAGACTTTATAGTGTACTAACTTTTGAATGTTCCTAGTACTTAGAAGAATCTAAAATCTCAAAACCTCAATTGTGATAAGTAAAAACTCCGCGTACCTTTGCGTTTCTTTGCGTTAAAAATACATCATAGGAATTCGCAATTAACAAACCCGGCATTGGCGAATAAAAATATCAATTGATGATTTCACACAGATGATTTGAGACGTAACGCCCGGCTACGTCTCTACAAAAGTTTTTAATTTACTACAAAACTTAACCGATTAGGTTGATTGCTTTTTCTTTTAAAGCTTCCGCAGTCAAACCGTTAAATGCCATTAATTCACCTGCACTTGCAGTAGTTTCTCCGCGTTTCCATGCAAAAGTGTCTCTTGGACAATTACTTCTTAGCATCACGGGTTCTAACATCGCTGCTGCACCGCCGGTAACGCCAATTAAGGCATCTCCATCAAACATTTTGGTAAATTTAGCATCATCGAGAAAATCGCCGTCTGCTTGTGAACAGATATCCCAAGCTACATCTTGGGGACGATATAAACGACGGGGGTTAATTATGGAAACGATTTTGACTCCTATACCTTGTTGTTGTAATAATTTTGCAGCTTCGTATACTGGCTTTAACATCATATCGCCAATAACTGCAAAGACAACTTGTTTATTGCCAGTGGTTTCTTGTAACACCAGCGCACCATCTTTTAAAGCTTGACGGGTTTGTTCAAAGGTGGTAAGAATCGGTAAAGGTGATTTACTAGCGGTAATGACAATTCCTTTATTTTTAGTAGTCAATGCCCATTCGTAACAAGCTTGAATGCTATTGGCATCAGTAGGGAAAAGTGGAAAAATATTGCCATTACGCATCATCGCAGCAAAGTAAGCCTCGATTTCTGGACGTTGATGAGTCCATCCATTACGTCCTTGTTCTAATGCACCAGCGGTAAATAAAGTTATTGTAGAAGGTGTAGAACGACGTAATTCTGCCATTGCTTGAGTTACAGTTTGCCAAATTGGTAAACCGTTGATGGCGAAGGATTCGTAAGAACACCATAAACTGCGTCCTCCCATTAAGCATAAACCCGCTGCTAAACCAGCACAAGCATCTTCGCTCAAGGGTTCGTAAACTTGTCCTTGGGGAGCTTGGTTGTAAATGTCATCTGCCGTTGGGTGGATAATTTTTAAAGCTTGGTTAATATTACCAATACCAGATGCAGCGTTTCCGTCAGCGTTGGTAACTAAGAAATTTTTGTCAGCTTGTCCAACTTTCCCTACTAAAATTCCCATAGCCGTAGTAGAAACTTTGGCTTCTCCACCGACTTCAAACTCTTGTAAAGGCAACTCACCTATTTCAGGTAATTGTAACTCAAATTCAGTTACAGCAGTTTTTCCAGCCGAACCACCACCAGCGCGTTCGCAATTTGTTCGCACTAATTCCCAAGCTTCTACGGGTAGAGCGCGTTTTTTCAATGCTTCTACCATATGAGGTGCATCTAAAGTATCTTTGGGATAAAGGTTGTGGGATTTTGAACCTGTAGCGTGAACTCCCGCACCTTTGAGTTGTTTAATTATAAATACAGTAAGTTTACCACCAAGGGCAGATTTTGCGGCTCGATCGACTCCTTGAATAACAGATGAAGTAAATTCTAATCTTTTTTCAAAGGAAAATTCGGTACTATCAACATATTCCCCTGGTTGATTTTGGTCGTCAAAGTCTTTAGCGTTAACTAAAATGACTTCCTCAAAACCGTTTCCACGCCAGTAATTGATCATTTCTTCGTTGGTTTTCAACGAAACCATACTGTGATGTTCCTGACTATAACCATTCCACACTAACACGGGGAGAAAATTGGTAATTTTGGGGAAAGCGGTGTTAAAATGCGCCATTGAACTGATGATATAAGGTTCCCCTAAACCTCCATCACCAACAGTAAAGGGGAATAATTTATCTTGATGCAAATAAGCCGCAGCCATTGCAAAATGTTGCCCTTGACCTAAAGGACCCGCAGGTGCAAGAATACCAGGTATCATTCCTGAAAGGTGTCCGAGTAGTCCGTGTTTTTCGCGATAACGTTCCCGTAATTGTTCTACCGTAATAAGACCCATGTCTTCTAGGGAACGGTCAAGAAACATGGCACTATAAAATCCGGGGGCATGATGTCCCACTTCGGTGAGAATATTCTTGTAACCCAGCATGACTAAAGCAGCGTAAGCTTCTGCTTGAGATGCAAAACCACCCGGATGTCCTGAAGCTTTACTGCCAGTAATTTGTAATGTTAAATAACGTAAAGCATCGGCATAAAGTAAAGTTTGGTAAATTGCTGTTGCATTTTGAGTATCGCTAATAGCAGTTTGACCTTCTTGGATAGCGCTTTGTTTACAGTATTGATCAAAATCCGGTAAAGCTTCTCCAAAATATTGAATACCTTCACAAAACTTGGGAATTGATGTTGCTTTGGGTGTTGTTGCTGTCATGCCGATTACCTTGTGTATGAGGAGAAACTCTATATTTTGGTTTAACTTAACCCAAATTTTACAACTTTACGGTAAACAGAGCTAATTGTGATTTCTCAACTCATACATAAATAATTTCAATAAAGGCAGTAGGGAGTAGGGTTGGGGGGAATAATAACCGATTACCACAGAAGTCGGGTTTTTCGGATAAATGTTGTGTAATAACTAAGAATTGTTGTAAAAACCCGACTTCTAACCCCACAATTATTGGGGAAACTGCATACTGTGTAAATAGGCGTACCTGCCACTGATAGCAATTAATTCTGAATGAGTTCCAGTTTCGATAATTTTTCCTTGTTCTAAAACGACTATCATATCAGCATTTTGAATTGTGGAAAGACGATGAGCAATTACTAAACAGGTACGATTTTGCAGTAATTTTTGCAGTGCTTGCTGTATGAGATATTCTGATTCTGTGTCTAGTGATGATGTGGCTTCGTCTAATATCAGGAAACTGGGATTTTTGATTAAAGCTCTAGCTATTGCTAATCTTTGGCGTTGTCCACCTGATAATTTCATTCCGCGATCGCCAATTATGGTATCGTAACCATCAGGTAGTTCCATGATAAATTCGTGAGCATGAGCAATTTTTGCGGCTACTTCAATCTCCACATCTGTGACTCCAGGTTTTCCATAACCGATATTTTCTTTGATAGAAGCGTTTAAAAGTAGGGTTTCTTGGGAAACAATTCCCATTTGTCCGCGTAATGATTTGAGGGTGACATCCCGGACATCATGAGCGTCAAATAAGATTTTACCTTGAATTGGGTCATAAAAACGTGCAGCCAAATTAGCGATGGTGGTTTTTCCCGCACCAGAAGCACCAACCAAGGCAACTGTCATTCCCGGTTGAATCTCTAAATTCAAATCATTAATGACATTTTTGCCTGAATTATTATAAGCAAAATCTACATTTTCAAACTGAATATGACCTTTTATTTCTGGAAGTATAATTGCATCTTCTTTTTCTGCTACTTCTGGTTTGGTATCAAGAGTTTCAAATACTCTTTCTAATGCAGTGGCACCTTTTTGCAGAACATTTATAATTTTGCTAAATCGTTTTGTCGGTTGATTAATTTGGTTTAAATAGGCTAAAAAGGCTGTCAATTCTCCGATACTCATTTTTGATTGTATTACTTCCCAAGAACCGTAAGCCAAGATGATAATATGACCTAAATTATTCATAAAATCAATTACGGGTGCAAAAGCTGACCAAAGTTGTACAGTGCGTAGATTCGCTTGCATATTTTTCTGGTTAATTTGGGAAAAACGGTCAATTTCACCTTCTTCATTGGCAGAAGATTTGATTAATTTAATATTAGATAAAGTCTCCTGGAGATGATTATTAATTGCTGCACCTTGTAATTGTAATTCTCGGTATTTGATATGTTTTTTAACATTATATTACACTGTATAGCTAACAGTTTGGCATAACAAGTACTGAATAACCAAAAAAATATATAAATATAAAGGAAAACTGTAAGAAAGGGATAATTTTAATAGCAGCAATAACTGTTATAATTATCTATCAGACAACAAAAATGACGATATTATTTTTTCACGTTCATGTACTATGGATAACAATATAATAAATACAATTTTAATAATATTTATTTTGTTAGCTTTTTGTTATTTGTCAATAGGAGATTTTATAAGAGTATCCGAGCATACATCAACTAAACTTAATCTGCTCTTTAGACCAAAATTGAGTTTTTTCCTGGCAATAATTACTAGTCAATTATTATGTTTGTTGTTGTTTGGATTTTTTAGTTTTAATCCTATTCAAAAAATAATTTGTGAACACTCTATGCAGAATATCTCAACGGTTAATCAGGATCTAAGTACCAAACAAAAAGTTATTCCAACAGATTGTAAAATTATAGACATATATTGGTTTGATTATGAAAAACAAATAAGGCTAATTCCAAATATAACTGAAGCGAAAATAGAAACAGAAATGAAAGAAAAAATAGTAATTAATGGAGAAGATTTGTCGAGATATAAATCTCGAATGATTCTGTTTACTAAAATAAAAACTATTACTTTTAATAATTATAGAATTGATAACTCTGGGATAAATGAGCTTAATTTATTAGCATCGTCTATTAATGAGTTCTTAGTTAACAATGAAGATAAAACATTCGTAGGTATTGTAGATGACAGGTATATAGGCTATATTGGTTTAGGAGGTATTATATTCTCAATAATAGTTTTTTTACTATTCACATTAACAGGCTTGTTTATTAATTTTTGTTTTGATAAAGAAACAAACCTGTTAACAGTTAGCCGTTATAGATGTTTCGGAATGCTCGGAAAAAAAGTATTTCAATATCCTTTGAACGAAATTATTGATGTGAAAAATAAACGTATTCTTTTGAGTTCGCTTGAAGATACATATGGAAGTCAAGTTATTTTAGTAGTATCAGAAAACGAATTCTTTTTAAATCCTGTAGGATTGATTTCAAAGTATATAAAAGGAGATTATATTGTTATAACTATTAAACGTTTTTTAGAACTAAAATAATTTTTCACTCTCTTGTTAAAAAAAATCATATGAAGCTTCATTGTCCGGTTCTATATAATTATTTAACAGAAAAATCGGAAGTATGAAATTATATTTTTCGTATTTCTGTTTTATAAAAAATAAGAAGGAGATTATATCGCGAATCACAAAACTAGGAATTATTCGGAAAAGTTAGGTAGATTTTTATATTCTACCTAAAGTTATGAAAATAAGTACTAGCTTTATTTATATCGGTTTGATATCACATCTATGATAAGCCTTCTATTAAACTTTTCATTTTTTGGAACTTAATAGTTTCACCTTTAGTTTGATACAGTTCGGTAGCTTTTTGATAATTCTTCAGTGCCTTTTCTTTGTCTCCTAAGAGGATGTTTTAAAAGTAGGGGGCTTCTGTAAGAAAGCTCACAGCGTTAAACTGAGATTGAAGACATCAGCACCTTGCGAGCAATGATTATGAAAGATTACCTATTACTTCGGAAACTTTTATATATATTGCTATGATTCGGATAATGCCGCCGGCGGCTTGCATAGTTTTTTTAGCCATCTTCAACTTTTAAAACATCCTCTTAGATGATGAAACCTAGATTTTTCAAGTGAAAAGTCCCGTTTTATAATAAATATTTGTCATACCAAAGAATTATTATAAAAATCCGACTTCTGTTGTTCTCGTAACTCGTTTCCCTCTAGGGGTACTCACATTATTAATAAATAAAAATCTTTATCTTGATGACAAACATGGAACTTTCTAGTTTAAAAGTAGGAGAAACAGCAGTAATTTTAGAATTATCAGGTGAACCAAGTTTACAGCAGCGTTTATTAGCTTTAGGTTTTCGTCCAGGGAAACGCATTAAAATACTCAGGAAAGCCTGGTTAAATGGTCCTTTACACATCAAAATTGGCACAACAGAAGTAATGGTACGTCGTCGGGATACTTCTGCTATTAAAGTAATTATAGATTAATCTAAATTATTAATATTTGATTATTAATGTTTTATTCATAGAGATATCATTAATCATTTATTTAAAACCTGCAACCGAAAATCCAAAATCTAAAATATAAAATCTAAAATCCCCAATGACTCACTGTAATCCTTCTTCTATATCCGCAGATAATTTATCTAGTCAACTCAAACAAATTGCTGTATTAGGAATGCCAAATACAGGTAAATCAACATTTTTTAATCGCTTTACAGGTTCCCAAGCTAGTATTGGTAATTGGCCAGGAATGACGGTTGATTTAATGATGGCAGAAGTTAGCTTAAATCAACAACCAACGCAAGTAGTAGATTTACCAGGAATATATGATTTACGAGGCTTTTCGGAAGATGAAGCTGTCGTACAAAAGTTTTTAGAAACCACACCAGTTCATTTAATTATTATTATTCTCAACTCTACTCAAATTGAGCGACAAATTAGTTTAGCATTACAAATTAAAAGTTTAAAATTACCCGCAGTATTATTGTTAAATATGGCAGATGAAGCACCAAGCTTTGGTGTGACTATTAACTATGAAAAACTCAGTGAACATTTGCAAATACCAGTCATTCCCATTAGTGCTAAATATGGAGAAGGTTGTGAGAAAGCATTTCAAATAATTGGTGAAAATTTAGAACAGCAAAGTCAACCGATAACAGTGGGTAAAGTCACCGAAAAATTACCATCAGAAGCAGAAATAAATTCCGAAATGGAATCAATATTAACCGCAGCAGTGGCGATTAACAGTGAAATTTCTGAGAATTGGACAACCCGCTTAGATAAAATATTTCTCCATCCTATTTTTGGACTACCAATATTTTTTATTACCATGTTTTTCATCTTTCAATTTATCTATGCTTTGGGAATACCATTGCAAGATTTATTGGCAGATGGATTAGCTTGGTTCAAAGATAATGCATTAGAACCTCTATTAAATTATTTACCTTGGTTAGGAACATTTTGGCATAATTTTATTGTTGAAGGTATTTACGAAGGAATTGGAACAGTTGCAGCATTTATTCCCGTGATTTTCTTATTCTTTATCTGTATGGGAATAGTTGAAGATAGCGGTTATTTATCCCGCTCCGCTTTTTTAATGGACGCATTCATGGAAAGATTAGGTTTAGATGGACGTTCCTTTGTCATGTCGTTAATGGGATTTGGGTGTAATGTCCCTGCAATCATGGGATTAAGGGTAATGCGCTCGCCAGCTTTAAGAATGCTTTCAATGTTGGTAATTCCCTTTTCTTTATGCTCGGCAAGATTGAATGTATTTATCTTCATGACAACAGCATTATTCACACCCAAACAAGCAGCAATTGTCCTATTTAGTCTCTATTTATTTAGCTTTGCTGCGGCAATTTTAACCGCTGCATTATTTAAAGGAATGTTCCCTAATTCTGAACCAATGATATTAGAATTACCTCCCTATCGCTTCCCGACAATCAAACAAATGATAACCAAAGCTTGGAATGAAGCGACAAATTTCTTATTTTGGTCGCGGAGATTTATTATCTTTGGAGTGGTGATAATTTGGCTGTGCAATAACTTACCTACTAACGTACCAGCAGCTAGTTCCCAAACAATTTCTGGAATGATTAGTCATGTCACCCAACCAATTTTATCCCCCTTGGGTATTAACTCCCAATTAGCAGTAGCTTTGATTTTTGGATTTATTGCTAAAGAAATTGTTTTAGGTGGTTTAGCTATTATTTATAGCGCTCAATCAGAAGCCGGACTTGCAAAACTTATTGCCGAACAAATTGACTGGGTACAAGCTTATAGTTTTATGTTATTTACCCTGCTTTATGTTCCTTGTTTGTCCACAGTTGCCATAATTAAAAGTGAATCTAAAAGCGATAAATTTACTTGGTTATCAATAGCTTGGTCTTTAGGTTTAGCTTGGATAGTTACTTTTATATTTTATCAAGCAGCGCGATTTTTGGGATGGTAATTTACCGTTTACTCCCTTCCCGTTAAAAGATTACCGTTCGCGCAGCGTCTCCCCCAGGGAGAAAAAAAAACCGCCCCAGACGCAGCGAAGCGCGGAGCAACAAAATTATAGGTATTGACCTTTAAACTCAATAGTGATAAAAATATATGTCAATAAATAAATCAACTTTGATATGGCAAATATAATTTATGATTAATAAAAATAGTGAAAATTCCCTCATAACTGACTTTTTTACATAAAAATAAGTTAATTTTTTTAACAAAACTCTCAATGTAAATACTGATTATGCTTACATAACAATCAATGATATCTCCGGAAAGGTGTAGAGATGTAGCAATACGCCCCGTCTCTACAAAGGTTCTGGACAACGCATAATTAATTTTCGGAGATGTCTAAAATAAACACTTTTTAACTAACAAAAAGAAAGTTACATTATATACTTGTTTTTCTTAGTGACTACCAATACAGTAAAAAAGTTGCGATTAATTCTTAACAAGGTTGGGGAGAGGTAAGTTGAAAAAAAACATCTTGGCGAAATTCTGTGCTAGTGCTTTAGCGGCTGTGATTGTTGGTACAGGATTAGCTGTCAACGCTCAACAGTCAAAGACTCTGACTATTTACTCTGGTAGAGAAGAGAAGCTGATTGGTCCGTTAATTGAGAAAGCCAAAAAAGACTTGAAACTGAATATTCAAGTTCGTTATGGTGATACAGCCGAATTAGCGATCGCGCTGCTCGAAGAAGGTAATAATAGCCGTGCAGATATGTTCTTTGCTCAAGATGCGGGTGCTTTAGGTACCTTACAACAACGAGGAAGAACTCTAGCGATTCCCGCAGCAACACTCAATAAAGTCAATTCTCGCTACCGTTCTCCATCGGGTAATTGGATGGGGATTTCTGGTAGAGCGCGGGTAATTAATTACAACACCAAATTAGTCAAACAGGGTGACTTACCCAAATCAATTTGGGAATTAACTCAACCAAAATGGCGAGGAAAAGTCGGTTGGGCTCCAACTAACGGTTCTTTTCAATCGTTTGTGACAGCAATGCGGAAACTGGAGGGAGACCAAAAAACAGTGCAATGGTTGCGTGCCATGAAAGCTAATGGTGTCAAAGACTACGGTAAAAATACCGCAATTCTGGAAGCGCTTGGTAGGGGTGAAATTCATCTGGGGTTAGCAAATAACTATTACTTAGGTCGCTTCAAAAAAGCTAATGCTAATTTCCCAGTAGCAGCCCATTATACTCGTAGAGATGCGGGTTCGATGGTGAATATTGCTGGTGTGTCGGTTTTAAAAACCACCGATCAACGCAGGGATGTAGAGAAATTGATTAATTATCTGCTGACAACTGAATCCCAAAACTACTTCGCTGAACAAACCACTGAATATCCCTTAGTTAGAGGAACAAAAGCACCCACAGGACAAATCCCCCTGAATCGTCTAACTCCTCCTCGCTTAGATTTGAGTCAATTATCAGATTTACCTGGTACCTTAAGAGTTTTACAGCAAGCAGGAGTATTATAAATAATGAAAGCGGCTCGTCCTCCACTTTTTCTGATGCTCACAGCAGGAGTGGTGGCGTGCGCCATCATCCTACCTTTTCTGTATTTGGTAATTCGGGCTGCAAGTATTGGTGGGGATGGGTTATGGAATTTAATTTCCAATCCCCGCTATCTGATGATTATGTTAAATAGTGCAGGGATGGCAGCAATTGTGACATTATTGTCAACTTTGATTGCCGTACCCTTAGCATTTTTGACAGTGCGGACGAATTTACCAGGCAGACGCTTTTGGTTGGTGGCAACAACTTTACCCTTAGCGGTTCCTAGTTATGTGGGTAGTTTTGCGCTGATTGCCACCTTTGCCCCACGGGGAAGTTTGTTGCAATTATTACTCGAACCTTTGGGAGTAGAAGAATTACCCTCGATTTATGGTTGGCCTGGGGTAATTTTATCATTGACCTTGTTTACCTATCCCTATATGCTGCTGAGTGTGCGTGCTGGTTTGCAAGGGATAGATCCATCTTTGGAAGAAGCCGGACGCAGTTTGGGATACAATAGTTTAGAAACCTTTCGGCGTGTAGTTTTACCCCAATTAAAACCATCCTTGGTAGCTGGAGGTTTGTTGGTAGCATTATATAGTTTGCGTGACTTTGGTACACCATCCTTGATGCAATTTGATGCCTTTACCAGGGCGATATTTATCCAGTATAAAACTAGTTTTGACCGTAATACCGCAGCGGCTCTATCTTTAATGTTAGTTGCCTTGGTAATGGCAATTTTGTGGGTAGAATATCGAGTCAGGAGTCGTGCAGCGTATTATACTCGCGGTTCTGCGTCGTTACGTCCTCCGAAAATTATCAAGTTGGGAATTTGGAAATGGGTAGCCTTTGCTTTTTGTTTGGTAATTACGTTGTTGGGGGTAGCATTACCAGTAGGAGTGAGTATATTTTGGTTGGTACGGGGAATTTTGAATAGTGATTATCAGATTCCTAACTTGTTTCCAGCGATTTTCAACTCAGTTTCCGCAGCGGGATTAGCGGGTTTGGTGACAACTATTTTTGCTCTGCCGATCGCAATTTTATCGGTGCGATTTCCCAGTAGAATTACGGCGATGATTGAGCGTTGTTCTTACATTGCTTTTGGTTTACCGGGGATTGTGGTAGCTTTAGCGGTGGTATTTTTTGGAGCCAATTATTTACCATTGCTATATCAAACCTTACCGATGTTGGTATTTGCTTATTTGGTCTTATTTGTACCGCAATCAGTGGGAAGTATTCGGAGTTCTTTACTCCAAGTGAGTCCCCGATTAGAAGAATCGGCTCGTAGTTTGGGGAGGACACCTTGGCAAACTTTAAGAGAAGTGACTATTCCTTTGGTGAGTCCAGGTTTAGTTAGTGGTGGAGTACTGGTATTTTTAACTACGATTAAGGAACTACCAGCCACAATGATGTTAGCACCGATTGGTTTTAATACCCTAGCGGTGGAAATTTGGAAAGCCACAGAAAATGTCGATTTTGATGATGCAGCATCTGCTTCCTTAGCGATGTTATTTGTATCAATGATTTCAACATTTTTAGTATTATCCCAGGAGAAAAAAGCCCAAAGCTGATTGAATTTGGGAACAGAAAGTAGTAGGGTGCGTTTGACCGAAGATATATAATTCGGTCATAACGCATCAACTATAATTGATATTTAAAATTCATCGTTGGATTCAGTAACGCCTAATTTTGCGTTACTACTACTCCACCACATTAATTTTGATGAGTATTACTTCAGTCCTATTCATAGGACTTTCACTATTAGACGGGGAATTGCATTCCCCGGCGCATTGGCATAATAACCCATCATAATTAATGAAAAGGACTACTACTAGTGCTTTGCATTAGTTTTGATTGGTTTTGTTTGTCTACCGACGTAATGTAGAGACGTTATATATAAAGTCTCTGCAAGATTTCTGGTAAAATCCGACTACTAGTAACTTTATATTAATTAAGCCATCATAATTAATGAAAAGGACTACTACTCCCTTCAGGCTAAACAGATTACCGATGTAATTTCTTTTCCCCCTGCTCCCTGTCCCCTAGATTCGGTAATCATCTGGCACAATAAGAGTAGTTAATCAGGGCGAGAACCTCCTTGAGGATTTCCACCAGCCCAAGGTGGACGACCTGAACCATTACGAATATTAATTACCGAACCGTCACTACGGGTAATTTTAAAAGCATCGAAGTCCTCATCATCGTATTCTCCGACAACTGTCACCCTCTCTCCAGCATTAAAATTAAACTTTTGCCACCAACGGGGAGCAGTATCAACAATTACTTGTCCCGTACCATCATCGAGAATAAATTCATTCCCAACTACGCTTTTAATTGTCCCAGAAATGGTCATTCCGGAATTACCCTGCAAGTCTCCAATATTGGTTTGAGCCAATACTTGGGGAATACCTACAGTCATCAAAGTAGATGTTACAGTTAGAAGGATTGCTTTCTTCATAACCAAAATTTTTAATTGTTGATAATTTTAATTTATCAGAATTTTATTTGAAAAATACATCTAAGTTTATCAATATCGTTAATACTTTTTTCTTATCCCCTATCCCCGAAATAATTTTAAGGTTGTCAGTCTGGTAGTAGGATAAAATTGTAAAAAAATATTATTAAGGCTTGATTCCAAATGAATTGGTTGCTTTCTACTTCGGTAATTATCCTTGCAATATTAATTATTAGCATCGCATTATACTTAATTACCGCTCGCCGCTATCAATCATCTGATTCTGTAGCCAATTCCTACGACGAATGGACTCAAGATGGTATTTTAGAATTTTACTGGGGTGAACATATCCACTTGGGTCATTATGGTTCACCACCGCAAAGTAAAAATTTTCTGGTTGCTAAATCCGATTTTGTTCATGAATGGTGCGTTGGGGTGGTTTAGATAAGTTGCCTCCCGGTACCACGGTTTTAGATGTTGGTTGTGGAATTGGGGGTAGCAGCCGTATTTTAGCTGCTGATTACGGTTTTGACGTTACGGGTATTACCATCAGTCCGCAACAAGTCAGACGTGCTACTGAGTTAACTTCTCAAGGAGTAAGCGCAAAGTTTCTGGTCGATGATGCCATGGCGCTTTCTTTCCCCGATGCTAGTTTTGATGTAGTATGGTCAATTGAAGCTGGTCCCCATATGCCAGATAAAGCGGTTTTCGCCAAAGAACTAATGCGAGTATTAAAGCCAGGTGGGATATTGGTTGTAGCTGACTGGAATCAAAGAGATGACCGGCAAAAGCCGCTGAATTTATGGGAGAAACCCGTAATGCAGCAACTATTAGATCAGTGGTCACATCCAGCTTTTTCCAGTATTGAAGGCTTTTCGGAACTTTTAGAAGCCACCGGATTTGTTGAAGGACAAGTGATTACCGCAGACTGGACACAAGAAACACTTCCTTCTTGGTTCGATACTATTTGGCAAGGAATAGTCAAACCCCAAGGATGGATGCGTTTTGGAGTATCGGGTTTTATTAAATCAGTGCGGGAAGTACCTACACTTCTACTGATGAGGTTAGCATTTGGTACAGGACTTTGCCGATTTGGGATGTTCCGTGTACAAAGGTCAAAGGTTAAAGGTTAAAGGTTAAAGGTTTAAAATAACTGTCAACTGTCAACTGTCCACTGTCAACTGTCAACTGTCAACTGTTGGTGGTCTTGCTTTAAAAAAAGTCTGCCATCCAAGGAGATGAACCTGTAAATATCTTTGTAGCGGTTACAAGCGCGGCTTGTGTTCCATCGAGTTTTCCTGCAAGTTGCAATTGTTGGGCTGTAAATAATCCTGTATACAACGGTGCTAGTCCCTCAATTCCTAGCTTTAATTCAGCTTTACCACCTTTTACGATGTTTCCGCTTCCTTTGCTGACAGATAAAATAAATTTACCGTTGTTTTCTACTATTAAATCATCTGTTATTTCTAAATGCAATTCTGTTTCAATTCCTGATAAATAACCGCGTGCGGATAATGCTTTTTCTATGTTGATTATTCGCAACATCCAATATTTCGTAAACTTGATTTTGGCGGTTTGTTCTGGTAATAGTAATGTGAGATAATTGTTGACAGAATCGCGCCAACGTATTTTATCTATTTGAGCGCGATGATTATTCAGAAATGACCAAAATGTTGTTGCGGCTGCGTTTGTCAGCACAACCCAATCCCTAATCCGTAAAATTGCATCGTCATTTTCTGAATGTTGACTAAATATCATGTAACCTTGGGGTTCTTCTGAGGAACCAATCAGATAGGCATAGAAAGTATCCTTCTCAGAAGGTTTCGTGATACGATGCCAAATCGGTTGAGCGCGATTCAAGTATCCGTTAATATTTTTTGCTTGTTTTGTATATAGTTCGTAAAAGATTTGTGAATCTGTGGGAACCGTTTTTACAGGTAAAGGTTGTTCGCGAATTTGAATAGTCTGGGTTGGAATTTCCCAAGCGCAAAAACTACCTGCTTGCTCGTATCCTAACTTTCTATATAAACGTTGAGTTGCGGGATAAAGTACGGAGATAGCGACACCGTTGTGATCAAGTTCTTTGATTGTCTGTTGCATTAAACTTAGTGCTGCACCAGTTCCCCGATGTTCTGGAGCAATACCAACTCCAGCAATTCCCGTCATCGGTACACTTTCACCACCCCACCATTGCATCATCGGAATAGTTGCTAATCCACCGACAATTTCTTGATTCTGGCGGATTAGCCGTAAATTTTCTATCCCCATCAAGTTAACCCAACTTTGTTCTTCCTCTGGTGTACTTAAAAAACATTGTCCCAAAATATTTCCAAATCGCAGAGCATCTTCTAAGTGACAATCGCTACTATATTCAAATTCAGGCTTCATCATAATATTTACTGCAATAGAGAGTAGATATCAAAGCATAATACAAATGATGATATTTTTATTATTCAAATTATAAGTATTTCTAAATTTTGATTTCAAGTAGCTTTATGTAATCAATAAATAATAGATGATAAGTGCTAATTGAATTTAAATATATATAAATGAGATGCAGCCCAAGATAATATTAATCGCTATTTTGTTGTTCATAAAATTAGCTGACATTTTCCGAGTTAGAATCTTCCTCATTTGGTCCAGGCATCCATTTGGGAGTATAAACAGGTGATTGTGCTTCTACTCTACCAACAATTGATGCTGCTGCACCGCACATAACTACTACTATTTGGGCAATATCTTGACCATAATCTACAGATTCTCCTTTTAAAATTGCATCAACATCTTCGCCGACAATGGGAGCTATTGCTGCTGTTGATGTGAAGACAATACCCCAAAAAGTTTTGCTGCCAAATAAGCTTTTGCTTTTGTGATTCATATCTTTTGAATGTTGATTATATTGTTCTTGTGGTTGTTGAAAAGAAGTCATAATTTGATTTTTCACTCCAAAGATAGGTAAGTTTAGGTAAGTTAATCTAAAAAACTTTTGTAATTTAAGCTTCACTGTAGAAATCCTAGTTTCGGAAAATTTCATGAAAATAATTCACATATTTTAAGTAGATTAGGATTAAAAATTTTCCTTATTCCAACGGAGTAGGGAGTAGGGGTAAGGTTTTAAGTCTAGTAAATATTCTGTTACATCACGATATATAGTCATGGGAGATAATTCGGGTTACGTGAAAGTTTCCCGCCTTCTGCGGTTTACAGGACAAAATTGATAAGTGATTAGTTCAACAATTCTAATAACTGCTCTTCACTTAACTGAGTAATTCCCAATTTTTCTGCTTTGCTTAATTTAGAACCGGCATTTTCTCCTACTACTAAATAATCTGTACTTTTACTAATTGAATCGCTAACTTTCCCCGCAAATTTCTCAATTAATGCTTTGGCTTCATCTCGTTTCAATGTGGGTAATGTTCCGGTGACAACGAAGGTTTTTCCAGCTAATTTTTGATTTACATTGGAAGTTGTTTTTTGCGTTTCTTCAAGCTGTAATCCTGCATTTTGCAAACGTTCAATTAATCTTTGATTGGCTTCTATACGAAACCATTGATGGATACTTTCGGCAATTTCTACACCTATACCGTAAATGGCTTCGATATCTGTAACTTTGGCTGCTGCTAATTTGTCTACACTGTTAAACTTCTCAGTTACGGTTTGAGCGGTGATGCTTCCTACATGACGAATTCCTAAACCATATAATACCCGCGACCATGGTTGATTTTTCGATTTTGCGATCGCGTTGATCAATTTTTCTGCGGATTTTTCACCCATTCTTTCCAACTCAGATAATGTCTCTTTTGTCAAGTCGTATAAATCGGCTACAGAATTAACTAAGTTTTGATCTACGAGTTGATGCACGACTTTCTCACCGATTCCGCGAATATCCACAGCCTTACGACTTACCCAATGCTCAATTGCACCTTTGAGAATTGCAGCGCAAGATGTATTAACGCACCTCGTCACCGCTTCACCTTTTTCTCTTACCACGGGTTGTCCACAAACGGGACAATGGCTAGGCATTTCAAAGGGTGTAGTATTTTCGGGACGTAATTCTTTAAGTACTCGTACCACTTCCGGAATAATTTCCCCAGCTTTCCGCACAATGACGGTATCTCCGATGCGGATATCTAACTGAGAAACGCGATCGCCATTATGCAATGTAGCACGAGATACTGTAGTACCGGCAAGTTGGACGGGATACATTTCGGCTAACGGAGTCAGAGCGCCGGTTCTACCGACATTCACGCTGATATTCTCTACACGGGTTGGTGCTTCTTCTGCTGCGTATTTGAGTGCAACTGCCCAGCGAGGGAATTTTTGGGTAAAACCTAATTCTTGCTGTAACGGGAAGGAATTAAGTTTTACTACCACCCCATCGGTCATGTAAGGTAAATTTAACCGTTCTGTATCCCAATGCTGATAATATTGAGCAACTTCATCTAAGGAATGACAAAGTTGTTTATTTGGGTTAACTTTAAAACCCATTTTTTGTAATAATTCCAAAGCTTCCCATTGAGTATGAGCAAAACTCGCATCATCCATACCAGGAATTTGCAAAGTATAAGCAAAGAAATCCAAGCGTCTTTTATCTACCTTCCGGGAATCTAATTGTCTGAGAGTACCAGCGGCAGCATTCCGGGGATTAGCAAATAGACTTTCATTTTTATATACTCTTTCCTGATTAATTTTTTCAAATACATCCAAGGGTAAAAACGCTTCACCGCGCACTTCTATTTGTTGTAAAGAATCGCGATTTTGGATTTCAATATCATCCAAATTTAATCTTAAAGGAATCGAACGAATTGTCCGCACGTTTTGCGTAATATCTTCTCCACTCACCCCATCCCCGCGAGTTACACCCCTAACTAAAACGCCATTTTCATAAGTTAACGCTAAAGCATTGCCATCAATTTTCAATTCACATACATAATCAACTTGTTTCTGATGGGGTGCGTTTCTTCTCCATCTTTCATCCCAAGTTTTTAATTCTTCTACATTAAAAGCATTTTCTAAGCTGTAAAGCGGAATATTATGACGTACCGAAGTAAATGCAGTTGCAGGTTTTTCCCCTACTCGTTGCGTCGGGCTATCGGGGGTGATTAATTGGGGGTATTGTGTTTCTAAATCCTGCAATTCGCGGTACAATTTATCGTAAATCGCGTCTTCCATGATGGGAGCATCAAGGACGTAGTAAGCATAACTTGCTTGGATTAAAAGTTTTCGCAATTCTTCGATTCTTTGTTTGATTTCTGGTTGAATTGATTGCACCGAATACGCCTCCTAGTTTATGAGTTTGGGAATAGAGGTTTAATCTAAGTATTTAGTGCTTTTGTACTAAATTTGTTAGTGGTTGTCAAGATTTTTGGGATTATAAACCTTACTAGACGCTGAGAGCGCTGAGGGAAGAGGTTAAGGAGAGAAATTGTAATATTTGTAGGGTGTGTTAGACGCACGACTATAGCGGTTTTCACTTGGGTGGAATACAAATATTACCTCACCCCGCCCTCCGGGCACCCCTCTCCTCACTAAGGAGAGGGGATGGGGGTGAAGTTTTAGGGTATTGGACTCAACCGAAATTTGCTATATATAAACAAATAACCGATAAATCAACGAATTCGTCTAACGCACCATCTATAATTTTATGAAATTACGAGATTACCAAAATTCAAAAAATGGTGTGTGACTAGGGTGTTAACTTTTTCGAGAATTAACCCAAATTTATTCATACAATTTGTTTGTCGTTAATAACTTATGTGCCAGTTGCGTAAGTTTTATCATTGTTCCTTATTTATCAATCCACCCGACAACGCCCTTCATCATCACAACCAAGCCTTTCCTGACGCTGTTTAATCACGGTTTCTAAACTAGGTCTTCCGGTGAGTTTTAACCGCAAATCCGCCCAAATACCGTAGATAAAGTTAGCTAAACTACCCAAAATCGGTAATTTGGTAATCGCATAAACCCAACCCATCCCCAAGGCTTCATAAACCCGACGAAAAACTTCGACGTTTTTAATTACTGTACCGTCAGGTAAAATCCCATGAATTCTTCCCATCGCCGTTTCAAAGTCAATTCCACCATTTTCTTCCGGGTTATAATCATCTGCTGCGATATCGACAAATGCAACTTTACCTCTGCCCCCATCGCGTTTTTGTAAAAAGTTGACTTCGCGTAAACATAAGGGACATTCACCGTCGTAGAGTAGCTTGATTTCCCAAGTCGGTTGGTTAAGATTTTGACTGGAATTATTGACGGGTGTGGTTGAAGAAGACATAAGAATTTAAGTTGGTTTATACAAGTTGTGTATATAACTAATATTTATATTCTCTCAAATTATGAAGAAAAGTGAAGGAGATTTTTTCTAAATAAATATACGTAGACACTGCATAAAACTACTCGACTAAAAGTATATCTCTAGATTTAGTATTACGACAATAATCACAGAAGTCGGGTTTTTAGGATAAATATCGGTAACATCAGAAAATAGTCATAAAAACCCGACTTCTTATCCCTATTCCCTACTCCCTATTCCCTTTCTATGATTACCTTCGATAAAACTTATAAATAAAATGTTACAAACTCTAGTAAGATGATGTTAATCATAAAATAAGTATTTATCCTCATTGACATCATGGCGGAACATTTTCCTTGGCTAACCGCAATAGTTTTATTCCCACTCCTTGCTTCTTTTCTCATCCCCGTATTGCCGGATAAAGATGGTAAATTCGTGCGATGGTATGCCGTTGGTGTGGGTATGGCAGACTTTTTCTTGATGTGTTTTACCTTTTGGCGGCATTATGATGCAAGCAATGCAAGTTTTCAACTAGCGGAAAGTTATGCTTGGGTGCCTCAGTTGGGTTTCAACTGGGCTGTTTCCGTCGATGGTTTGTCTGTTCCTTTGGTACTTTTGGCGGGATTTGTCACGACGCTGGCGATGTTTTCGGCTTGGCAGGTTGACCGTAGACCGCGTTTATTTTATTTTCTCATGTTGGTGCTGTATTCGGCTCAGATAGGAGTATTTGTCGCCCAAGACTTACTCTTGTTCTTTATTATGTGGGAAGTAGAACTGGTTCCCGTATATTTACTAGTGAATATTTGGGGCGGCAAAAAGCGACGTTATGCAGCAACCAAGTTCATTCTCTATACCGCAGCCGCTTCTATATTTATTTTAGTCGCCGCGATCGCAATGGCATTGTATGGCGGGGACAATGTAACTTTTGATATCGCGACTTTGGCAACAAAGAATTATTCCCTGGGTTTGGAACTATTACTGTATGCGGGATTATTGATTGCATTTGGTGTCAAATTAGCGATTTTCCCCTTACATACTTGGCTACCGGATGCACACGGCGAAGCTTCTGCTCCCGTATCGATGATTTTAGCGGGTGTATTGCTGAAAATGGGTGGATACGGATTAATTCGGCTGAATTTAGAAATTCTTACCGACGCACATATTTACTTTGCACCAGTTTTAGCAACTCTTGGGGTAATTAACATTATCTACGGTGCTTTAAATTCCTTTGCTCAAACTCATATGAAGCGGCGTTTGGCTTACTCCTCAGTTTCTCACATGGGATTTGTACTGCTGGGTATCGCTTCCTTCACCGATTTGGGAATCAATGGTGCAATGTTGCAGATGATTTCCCACGGTTTAATTGCATCAGTATTATTCTTTTTAGCTGGTGTAACTTATGACCGCACTCATACAATGAAAATGGATGAAATGGGCGGTATCGGGCAAGTAATGCCGAAAGTTTTCGCTTTGTGTACAATAGCTGCAATGGCTTCCTTAGCACTTCCGGGAATGAGCGGATTTATCAGTGAACTTTCGGTATTAGTAGGTGTCACCACAAGCGATATTTACAGTTCAACTTTCTGTACAGTAACGGTTTTCTTAGCTTCTGTAGGAATTATCCTGACTCCGATTTATTTACTTGATTTGTTGAAACAGGTATTTTATGGCGAAGGGAAGGTTATCTGCGATATTGGGAATGCGAAATTTGAGAATTTAGAAGCAGAGGGTACAGCTTGTTTTGGTACCGATTGCGCTTTACCAGATGAATCAGTTTACAGAGATGCTAGCCCCCGTGAAGTGTTTATTGCAGCTTGTTTCCTAGTGGTAATTATCGGAATTGGATTTTATCCCAAAGTAGCAATGCAGATTTATGACGTGAAAACAGTAGCAGTCAATGCTCAAGTGCGTCAATCTTATACTCAAATTTCCCAAAGTAATCCGGGTATTTACGCGAAAGGATTTTTGACACCGGATATTGCTTCTTCGGAAGTTGTGCCAGTTTTAGGAGCTTTGAAGTAAAGATAAAATTAAATAAGTAGGTTGGCTCAAACAAACATAATTATGTAAGGAAATGTTAAGTAATTGAAACCCTTGCGATTGCTTCACTTCGCTCCGCTCGTTCGCAATGACATAGTTATAAATTTTCCCATCCATCTACTTAATTAATAATGTAGAGACGTTGCAGTGCAACGTCTTTATTTTTTATATTATTGAGAATTTAGATTTGATCAGTATCTATTTTTTTGTGATTATATATTTTAATGAGAAAAACATAAAAATAAATTAACAAGATGAATACAATAAAAATAGAATAGGAGGTATTCCTAAAACAAAGGCATATAGCCAATAATTTAAACAAATTAACTTGATTCTGAGATAGAATTCAGTAAATGCACTTGTATTGAAGTCTTTTCTGTTTTGCAACATGAACAAAGTATAATCTTCAAGTTCATGGTTCTCAGGGCATTCTTTAATTAGATTTTCGTAACTAGCTGATATATTACCTATCTCTTGAATAAAATCGGCTTCTTGCGATTTACTGACTATTAAATACTCAAGCTCTCTATTTAAACTTGATAGCTCTACTGCATTGCTATGAAGCTTTTCCGCTTTAATTTGATAATTTTTGGCACCTTCTAAAAGGCTGATAACGAGTGTAAAAACAGATAAAATTACAGAAATTGCATTGTAAATGTCATTTACCCTTGACATTGTGGATTATTTACAATATTTTGTATAAACGGAATTGCGATACCATATACAGATAATATTGAAATACTACTCAGTGAAAATTGGTATTTATTATTGAGTCTACGTGCTGCATTGAAGCGAGAACCTTTGGTTATCCAAATTCTTTTTCTTAATGATGTAACAAAAGCATCAAAATCACTGTTAACATTCATTCATCCAAACATTCGTTAATTTTGCGGGATATAAATTAAAATTAAAGGGCGAGTCGTCTATGGAAGTAAACAATGATAACCGCTCCTAACAATACTAAATAATAGTTTTAGGAGGTCAAAGTCCCAAGGGGAGTTTGATTACATTCACCCCTGAAGAACATCCAGGAGGTTCTGCAATAGCAAAATTGCAGAAGACGACTCGCTTGTAATTATTGTAACATTAATTATTAATATAAAAAAGCATCATCTTTATCTAACTCTGACAAATTTCTCTGCTTATGGTTTTCGTACAATTCTTTAATTTCTTCATCTAAATAAACCTTATCAGATTCAAGTTTACCTCTTCGTTTAAGGAATTTAGTTTTATCTTTTATAGTTATATAGTTATTGTAATTGTGTATATAGCCACCTTGAGGATCATATATAGCTTCGTAAAACGCTCTGGAAATTTTCTTTAAGTTAGAAGGAGGAACTTTACCAAAATCATCTAATCTGTTAAATAGCTTATTAACTATATTGTCAATTTTGTATAAAATAGGCTTATCATTGATTGCATTAAAATAAAATATCCAACCATATTTTCTTTTTTCATTTATAGCTCCGGTAATTTTTTCATTTAGTTCTTCAATAAAAATTTCTTTTAACTTTTCTACTAGCTGATTGGGCTTTAATCCCCTGTTGCGCTTTTTGAGTGTTGATAATTTTTTTTCTCTATTATGAATATAGTTACTAAATTTGGCTGCGATAGAATGAATATACTTTTCTATAGTAGATGTTCTAACAGTTATTTTAGGTAACTCAAAACGATATCCGAGGTATTCAAAGTCTTTATCTCCAGATGTTTGATAAGATTTCTCTTCATTAATTGTAAGATTCAAAGATTTTATTTTATTTCTAAATATTTTCTCAATCTCATCTATATCTTCCTTATCTGTAAAGATGAGTATATCATCTACATATCTAGAGTATACATTTACGCCATCAACCTTCTCCATTTCGTTATCTAGTTCATATAGATATATGGAAGCTAGTACATTTGATATAGATAAACCTTGAGGTATTCCTTTATTGTTAACATACTTATTAATATCTTTGCGATGGTAATTTTGAGGAACAGTTGGCATTTCTATCGCTCGTTTAATTAGTGTTAAAATTCGACGAGACTTTATTTTACTTTTAAGTATTTTGAATAATATGTTTCTATCTATTGAATCGTAAAAAACTTTTATATCTGCACGAAATATACTTACTTCATCAGGTGTTTTTTCACTAATAAACTTATTAATATCGTGTATATAAGTATTAGCTAATCTACGTGGTTTACATTGTGGAAATATATCAAATAACATTTCTTTCAATGCGTGTAAGACTATTCTATCTCGTATAGTTGGAATAGATAGAACTCTGGGTAATTTGTCTCTTCCTTTTGTAGAGAGTAGTTCAAGATACGGTGAAAACTTATATGTTCCATTCAAGCATTTTTTCTTAATCACCCTTATTTGAGGAACTGCTTGTCTACTAAATTGTCTACCACTAATTCTATCAAGACCTTTAGTTTTAGTTGATTGAAACTTTTGATTATGTATTTCTTTTAACGATTGGATTTGGAAATGTTTTTTAAATAACGTATATGGAGTCTTATAATTACCATCAATATGGTTAATATCAAAAAGCATAGAATACGGCTAAAAAATTAGATTATTACAACTTCATATTTAAAGTACAAAAGCTACTTTGCTGATTCCGGAAATATACAACTAAAAATATTGACATTCACAAAAAAACAGTTTTACTACCCAAAATTATGCTCATATTCTCACTCCTCCAACCGAATAATATTAGATTCGGGAACGAGTTACTCTACATAATCCGAGTAAGTTGTAATCATCAACTGATTATTTTTACCCAGTTTAAATAATGCTGGTAAAATGTATTACTGCATCGGTGGATGTAGATGCAATTCTAATTCGTCAATTAAAATAACATTATGAATAAGTACTCACGCAAAATTAATTGTATATTGTCATTACGAGTGGAGCGTTAGCGAAACGAAGTAATTGCAAGCGTTTGGGATTGCTTCACTTCGTTCGCAAAGACACAAATAATTTTGCATATCCACTTGTTCCAACTAGCAAAGTCTACTAAAATTGGAAATATTGCTCGCTCTCCCATGACATCTCAGAAATTTCATATTGATGTTTAACGTCGTATAAATAGAACCACGGTTCTTTTAAAATGGCTCTTCCATATTTATGCTAGCGTTTATAATCTGAGAAAGGGAATAAGGAACACTAAAAACCTTTTAACTTGTATATTGAAATTTCCTGAAAGTTTTGTAGTGGAGGCATCTTGTCCGCTAGACAAATACAAGTTAAATGCGCGAC
This sequence comes from Richelia sp. SL_2_1, assembly GCA_012033205.1. Taxonomy (GTDB): domain Bacteria; phylum Cyanobacteriota; class Cyanobacteriia; order Cyanobacteriales; family Nostocaceae; genus Rivularia. Next base: position 32,090 of record JAAUSO010000066.1, read on the forward strand.
AGCTTATATCTTTATATCATAGGGAATATAAACACAGGTGACGTTGCAGAGGTTATGACTCGTGTTTGCTAAGGTGAGTATATTTATATTAGCAAAAATAGTTATAAAAAATTTTTTGGTAAGTTAAAGCCATAGCAATTTTAAATTAATTAAGTATATAGTAATTAACTAATCAACTATACAATAACGACAACAAGCCTTTGCCCTAACGCTCTGCGTATTGCAATTCGTAAGTTATTCCCCATCGCCAAGAACTTTGGGGCTGTGATTGCAAAAGACCTGTAAAATTGGAAAGCGATGAAAAAACCTGTTTATTCAGTATTAGAACAAAAATATCGTCGCATCCAAAAAGAATTAATGATTGGAACACTCGCTCTTTGCGGGGTGTTGCTGACGGGAACTTTATGGTACAGATTTGTAGAAAAGTGGACGTGGGAAGACGCTACATATATGACGGTGATTACCTTGTCAACCGTTGGTTATGGGGAAACTCAAACTTTAGGAAGCCGGGGAAGAATATTTACTATTGCCCTAATTTTAATGGGTGTAATTACCATTGCTTATATTGTTAATCGATTTACAGAAGCTGTAATTCAAGGATATTTTCAAGAAGGAATTCGACTCAGACAACAACGGCGAACAATGGAATCTTTATCTAAACATTATATTATTTGCGGATTTAGTCGTACAGGTCGGCAAATCGCCCAAGAATTTGAGGCAGAAGGTGTACCTTTTGTAATTCTTGATTTAGGATTAGAAACTGTCAGAAAAGCTCAAGAAGAAGGTTATACCATATATCAAGGTGATGCAACTTCAGATGAAGCTTTGGTACTTGTAGGAATAGAAAGAGCTATTTGTATTGTCGCTGCATTACCATCAGATGCAGAAAATTTGTATATAGTACTTTCAGCAAAAGCACTGAATCCACACATCAGGGCGATCGCCCGTGCCAGTACGGAAGAAGCGTTACAAAAATTACAAAGAGCCGGTGCAGACGCAGTAGTTTCACCTTATATCACGGGGGGTAGAAGAATGGCTGCTGCGGCTTTAAGACCCCAAGTAATGGATTTTGTGGATGGTATTATATCAGGAAGAGGTCGCGAATTGTATATGGAAGAAGTTTTAATTGACCGTAATTCTTGTCCCTTTGTTGGTCAAAGTTTAGGACAAGCGAGATTGCGAGCGCAAACAGGAGCATTAGTTCTGGCTATTCGTCGTGCAAATGGCGAGTTAATTGGCGGTCCGACAGCTGATACTATTTTAATGTCAGGAGATGTGATGATAAGTATGGGGACAGCTGAACAGTTACGCGCTCTTAACAAAATACTTGGACCAATAGACACTAAACCATTACGCAAGCCGAAGAAGAGTTGACAGTTGACAGTTGACAGTTGCCTCTAACCTTTAACCTTTAACCTCTAACCTCTAACCTTTAACCTTTAACCTTTAATTGTTCCCAACCGTGTAAGGTAGCGATGCTTTGGATTGTGGGGATAATGATGATTTGTGGCGCTGCTGAGATTAAAATACTTGGATAAACTGCCGCACCCCATTTAGGATGAATTAATACACGGCATTGATTGCAAATTATGGGATATTTAAGTAGAGCTTTGACAACTGCTGTGTCATCGTGGGGAATTTGTCCGGGATGAGATAGCAATGGATAGCCGGTACGAGGATCTATTAAGTCTGTAAGATAGTTTTGATCTCGTAATTCAAATGCAACATCACAAGCAAATCTCATGAATCTTGCTCGTAAACGTTGCTTTTCCGTTTCTATTTCGGGTGAACTTTCTGTAAGTGCAAAGCGAGATTGTTGTAAGACAATTATCACAGACATTTCCAACTTGTTTTTCCAATCCGGTAATATTCGTTCGCAATTATTAAAAATATACCGGCTGGGGGGGTGAATTGAAATTTGAATCTCTTCTCCCCTTTGACTAACCAAGTCGATTTTATAGTCTTGTTTAGAAGAAAAAATTTTTGGATGGTTCACTAATTAAATAGGTTTTTCCAATTTTTTATCCTTTGTTATAGATAGTAACTATAATTTAGGATAAATATCATCAATTATTAATTATCAATTATTGAAGAACATTTATCAACGAATATTGAAAAAATTATAATTGTTCATTTATTTTTCTAGTTTTCCCTATTCC
>JAAUSO010000261.1 GCA_012033205.1 Richelia sp. SL_2_1
AATACGTAGTTAGCTTCATTCGCCGTATAAAACAGTAGATTTTACTGAGCCTGTTTCGTTAAGCACTTAGTTAAGTTAAAGCCATAGTGTGAGGAATAAAAGATGTTGAATAAAAGGCTGAAGCTATCGCTGTCAGCGAGCTTTATTGGTTGTTGTTTTGTTGTGGGTATTGGTATGGGTTTGTTCTCTCGTTTTCAGGTAGAAGCACCAACAAATAATGCTATTTCAGTAGAAACAACAGCAGCACCATCAGCATCAACAGACTCTGTAAAAATCCCAATTACTAATCAACAAAATCTTGCGAAATCAATTGTCATTCAAGCAGTTGGAGATGTTATTCCAGGTACAAATTATCCTAACCACAGACTTCCAGCAGATTCTAATCAATTAATACCAAAATCGGTAAGAGCTTATTTAAATAGAGCCGATTTATTATTTGGAAACTTTGAAACCAATTTAACTAATTATCCTTATTCAGCAAAAGATATTAGTCGAGGACAGGTATTTGCTTTTCGTTCTCCACCAGGATATTCCAAGCTATTTGCTGATGTTGGATTTGATGTATTTAACATAGCGAATAATCATGCAAAAGACTTCGGAATGCAAGGTTTTAAGGATACCGTAAGCAATCTTAAAAATGTTGGGATTGAAACAGTAGGTCATAAAAATGAAATTCTTTATTTAGAAAAAAACAATAATAAAATTGCGATGATTGGGTTTGCACCCTATGATATGTATAATTCTATTCATGATTTAGAAACAGCCACTTCACTTGTTAAAAAAGCTAGAGAACAAGCCAATATAGTAATAATATCGATGCACGCAGGTGCTGAAGGAACTGGTGCATTGCATACTAAAAATAAAACAGAATATTTCTATGGAGAAAATCGCGGAAATTCGATTAAATTTGCTCGGACAATGATTGATGCAGGGGCAGATTTAGTATTAGGACATGGGCCTCATGTACCTAGAGCCATGGAAATGTATAATGGGAAATTAATTGCTTATTCTTTAGGAAACTTTTTAGGATATCGCACTTTATCAACTGTTGCACAAGCTGGTTATTCGATGATATTAGAAGTTAAAATGACTCCTGAAGGAACCTTAGAACAAGCTAAAATTATTCCAGTACGTATGAATAAACAAGGAATTCCTTACATTGATCAAAATTTTAATACTGTACAGTTAGTACGTTATTTAAATAAGCATGATTTTCCAAATTCGAGCGTTGAGATTAATCAAAAAGGAGAATTGGTATTAGCTAATTCTCAAGAAATAAATTAGGTAAGCGGGATGAGAAGTCGGGTTTTGACGACGATTCTATGTTGTTACAGATTATTTATCTGAAAAACCCGACTTCTATGATTATTACTGGGGTAAGAAGTCGGGTTTTGACGACGATTGTATGGTGTTAGGGATATTTACCTTACAAACCCGACTTCTTGATTTAAAACTTGATTTAATTTACCGCTACGATAACCTTCTAAATCCAAAGTTACATAGATAAAACCAAATTCTTGAAAAGCAGATACAATTGATTTTAAATCTGTATTGAGGATAAACTTTTGAATTTGTTCTGGTGGTAATTCGATACGTGCAGTATCATCTTGAGAACGAACTCGTAAATTATTCCATCCTAGTTTACGTAAATACACTTCCGCTCTGCCGACTCGTTGTAATTTCTTGATGGTAATCTCTTCACCATAGGGAAAGCGAGAACTCAAACAAGGTTGTGCTGGTTTGTTCCACCAAGGTAAATTTAAATGTTGGGAAATTTGACGAACTTCTGCTTTACTAACATTAACTTCTGCTAAAGGAGAGCGCGCACCTCTTTCTTTTGCAGCTTGAATACCCGGACGATAATCGTGTAAATCGTCTGCATTTACTCCATCTATGACGTAAGGATAACCCCATTTTTTAGCTAAAGGTTTTAAGGTGTCGTGTAATTCGCTTTTGCAAAAATAGCAGCGGTTGACGGGGTTAGAAGTGTAGTTGGGATTTTCCATTTCATGGGTTTCGACAACTTGATGAGCAATTCCAATCATTGCTGCTTGAATTTTGGCATCTTCTAACTCTTCTGGTAATAAACTCGGTGAAACAGCAGTTACTGCTAAAGCCTTTTCTCCCAAAACATCATAAGCAATTTTAGCAACTAAAGTACTATCAACCCCACCGGAATAAGCAATTATAGCCTGTTCCATATCTTTGAATAAAGCTTTTAATTGCTCTAGTTTTTCTATATACATCATGTCCCAATCCAAGGGCAAAATTATAATTTAATACCACTTTATTTCTTCTATTTTAAGATAAATATAAGTAATCGGATAGAAGTCGGGTTTTTACGATTTAAATATCCGTAACACCACAAAAGACTCATAAAAACCCGACTTCTTAGTCCACAGTTATAGAAGTCGGTTTTTAGGTAAATTATAGGTAATATGATCAAACACTCATAAAAACCCGACTTCTTAGTCCACAATTGTTTTGACAATTTTTTCTAAAAGCGGTAAATCAATCGGTTTAGATATATAATCATTTACTCCTGCTGCCAGACAAATATCGCGATCGCCTTTCATTGCCATTGCAGTTTGAGCGACAATAGGAATATGAGAATATTGGGGATTTTCTCGTAACTGCTTTACTAATGCCAGACCATTGTCATCTGGTAAAATAATATCCATTAAAATCAGGAAATAATGCTGCTGTTTTAAAGCATCCCACATTTGAACTGCGGTTTTGACCCAAGTTACTTGATATTCCAATCTTTCTAGAAAAGTTTGAATTAATTGAGCGTTGGGTATGTCATCTTCCACAAGTAAGATATTTGAGGATTTTTCTGGTGTATATGTCGCGATTTTGCGATTAGTACAACTAGTTTGTTGGAGTTGAGATTCTTCAACTGTATCGGTTAATTCAGCAACTTGATTTTGTGTTAGGGGAAGCACAATCGTAAAATAGGAACCTTTGCCGACAACGGATTTTACTTCAACCCATCCTCCGTGGATTTCCACCAATTTACGAGTCACCGTTAAACCTAAACCCGTACCTTCTTGACTCAAAGCATCATTATCGTTAAAAACTTGAAAATATGGTTGAAACAGTTCGCTCTGATTCTGTTCGGAAATCCCAATTCCAGTGTCCCAAACAGTGAAACGCATAAATTCATTTTTGTCTTGAAGGAGCTTAACTTCTAAACCAACTGTTCCGCTTTTAGTAAACTTTACTGCATTGAAAAGTAAATTTAAAAGTATTTGCTTGAGTCTTAAGGGGTCAGCTACTATATTTGTGACATTATCGTCTATTTCCAGACGCATTTGTAAACCTTTATTTGCAGCTTTTTCTTTTACCAGTGCTAATACATTACGACACAATTGTGGTAAATCAATTTTCTCCCAATTAACTTCTAACTGGTTAGCTTCAATTTTAGATAAGTCAAGAATATCGTTAATTAAAGCTAGAAGATGTTTACCGCTAGACTGAATAATGTTTAAATATTCATGATGACGCTGCCTGTTTGGGTCATAACCCTGAGCTAACAGCAAATGCGTAAAACCAATAATCGAACTCAAAGGAGTACGAATCTCATGGCTCGTATTTGCCAAAAATTGGTTTTTCAGTTGATTGGTACGCTGTAGCTCTTGATTCCCATTATTTAGTTGCTGTGCTTGTTGCTGTAACGATTCGATTTGTTTGACTTGGGTTAAAGCTACCATACACATTTGTGCAGCTTTTACCATTAATTTTGGTATTTGTTCGGTAACATTTAAAGAAGAAGAATTTATCGAAGATTTCTCACAAATAATTAACCAGCCAACAGCCCCAAGAATATCATTACTCAAACACCAAGCGGTTTGTGGTTGTTGTTCCAATTGCTGCAATTCTGAGATATGTATCTCCGAATTTAACGTTAACTTTCTTTTTTGACCTTTATTCAGGGTTACAGTTAACGCTGATGATTGAATCGGAGTTGTTGAATCGCCAGAAATATAGCAAATCTTGCACACAGATTGTTGTGGTTCAACAATGGCATTCGGTACCTTCTCTGGAAGGGCGATGGCGATGATGCTGGAATTAATTGCAATTTCGAGTTCGGTGACTACTGTTTGAAAAATTTCTGCTGTAACGACTTCTTGTTTATCTTCAATAAAAGCTAAACTTAGACAATTGTTAAGACGACTTTGCAGTTGATTCAAACTGCGTTCAAACCACAACTCGACTCGAAGTTGTTCGATGGTTGTCAAAACTGTCGATGAATGGGCATTTAGTTGTGAGTTTTGCTCTGGTAAGCTTGAATACTGCTGCATGGTCAACTCGACAGCTGAATAATTTTAATAGCTTCGCTTAAAAGGTGCTAAATAGACCTGAGTATATTAGCGCACAATTACTTCTATATATATAAACTAAAACTTGTAGTGTCAAATGTCACGAGAAAAAGACAACCAATTAAAATTAAAATTTGGTGTAGATTTTTTCTCAGATTTTTAAGAGATTACTTACAATAGGCTAGAAAATTAGTACTGGATCGAAGGAACTTAACATCAAGGCAGTCGGCTGAAAACTAAGGTGTATCAAGTGTTACGGCAATTAGATTAGATATTTATTTGAATTTCAGTAGGCTTTAATTTGTTTTTTTACAAGTTTGTCAAATTATTTTCACTGCTATTTAAGATCATAAGCACAGTTTTCTGTATTTATATACACATATTTATATTTTTGATTTATGTTTTTCATAATGGCAGTTCTACTTATTGCGCTTGGTTAGCAGGGTGCAAAGTGCAAAATAAATAAATCTATCTTACGTGCAACCAAACTATAACTTCTGTTAGAGGAATAATTAATTGATTTCTATGTAATCTTGATTTGTATTCAGAACAGTTCAATGGTTTGAAGTAAGTTGGATTTTGAATAAATATTCAAAACCAAGCGAGCCTCTAAATGTGCTGAATCGGTGAAAAGTCTAGAGAATGAACAAACGGAGTTTTGTAATGAAAAATATAATTAACAACGCGATATCTTTTATCAATGTTGTGTTTCAACAGCTTCAGGTGAAGCGTTTTGTAGCTGTTCTTTTAGTTGGATTTCTGCTGTTAACTACAAATGTCGCTCGTGCCGATTATAGTAAAGAAGTAACTAATAGAGTTGACCAATTAGTGGATAGGAACGATTCTGATAGACCTAAAACTGTGGGAGAATGGAATAAAGAAGCTCGTCAAACAGAAGATGCTCCTATTGAAAGAATTAAGAGAATTGGTAAAGAATCCGCAGAAGCTGTAAAAGATTTTGGTGGAATGTATGCAGATACTGCTGAAAAAACTACTCCCGATTTAGATAACAACATGACAAGATAATCGGCTTTATCTTCATTTAACATGAGTTAGATAGAGCTAACATCTACAGAAGTCGGGTTTTTTAGATAAATATCTCTAACACTAGACAATAATTATAAAAACCCGACTTCTAAAAATTCCTGCATAGTTCGATGACTTATTTTTCCAAAATAAAATCAGCAATCGATTTATCTTTTTCTACCTCTGTAACTTCGGGAATGCTTAGTAAAACCGAACGCTGAATGAATTTATTATTATTATTATTATTATTATTATTATTATTATCTTGAATTCGTCTTTCTACACGACTAGGAATACCATAACCATAAACAATATGTCCTTGCCCTGCTAATACAATTACTTGATAATTTGGGTTAGCTTTGATAAATTTAGCGATACCATCCGCCATTGTTTCATCCCACAATACTTGTGCTAAGAAAAAATTATTTGCACTACTGCTGTTTCCATGCCCGGCACTTTGATGTTGTTGGAAAGCTTTCAATACCATTTGACGATATGCAATGTTATTGGTGTCAATTTCTGTAATCGGTGGAATCAATTTTTTTTCTTCATTTGTGAGTTTGTTTATCCCTTGTCGCGAAACTTTTCGGGTAATTTCGCTAGGAGTATTTAAAGCTAAAACGGGTATTTGTTTTTGTTTTGCAAACCGTAAAATAGGAGCATAAAGTTGCCAATCAAAACCCCAGCGTGTTTTATATTCAGTTTTTTCAATTAGTTCTGCTTCAGTAATTTTACCTGCTATATATTGATTTACAACTTGTTGAAAGGGACGTTGAAACATTTCCATCCCGATTGCTATTTGTGTATTATTTTTATATAATTCTTGAATAATTTTTAATTGATTTTCGTGGTCTTGATTACTATCGTGGGTTTCTCCAAGATATATAACTTGAGCTTTTTTGAGTTCTGGGAAAATTTTATCTAAATTATCAACACATTGACTATTAATAAATTTAGTAGCACAATAATTTACTTTAGGTTGAGCATAACTAGTGCAAGAAAACAGTAAAAAAAATCCTACTGATAAAGCAAATAGTTTACTAATTCTAACTGAAGGTGTTTTAAGAATTTTTTTCATATTTCTTGGGGTGAGAAGTCGGGTTTTTAGAATAATTGTCTTTTCTAAGAGAGATTTAACGTAAAAAGTCCGGTTTTTACAATAATTGTTTTTTTAAGAGATATTTAACATAAAAACCCGACTTCTGATTGTTCAAGTCACATTGTTTTAATAAAATAGTGAGATGGTAGAAAATAGCGAGCTAGAAGCTCGCACTACTATATCGTAAAATCGTAAATAAGTTGGTTTGATAAATTTGGATTTTAAGCTTTTAGCTATTTAAAGATTATTCATAAACCGTTTCATCTTCTTTACGCCAAGCTGGATCTACAATGCAAATAAATACTAATGGTTCGTTTCCACAATTGCGAACAAATTGTTTTGCATTGGGAGGAATATATACAGCATCACCGGGTTGAATAATTTGAGTTTCATCGTCAATATGCATTTCTCCTTTACCAGTAAGAATGTAATAAACTTCTGAAGTTGTTAAAGAATGCGGTTGAGAAGTTTTTCCTACTGGTAGTGTTGCATGAGCAAAGCTATAGCGCAATTCTAAGGCTTGTTTATCGGGATGAAGTAATTCTCGTAAAATAGTATTATCACCGGCGATAAACTCTGGACAATCTAACAGTTTTTTGACAAACATTTAATTATTAGTTGATAGTTGATAGTTGATGGTTGTTAGTTGTTAGTTGTTAGTCTATACCCAGAAGTCGGGTTTCTAAGAGAAACCCGACTTCTTTGTCCTGACTAATATAATCATCTAATACAACATAGGATTTGTTTTAGGTTGATAATCCATACATTGTATTGCCTCTTCAGTATTAGCAATAGAAGGGTTGACGGTGCATTTTAGACGGTAATCGTCAGTAAAATATTGACAACCAGAACAAGGAATTTGATGCATTTGCGTTGCTATCTTTACGCTATCTCGCGCTGTTATCCACATACTCCAGCCTACTAGAATAACTAATGCCCAAGCGCTGACGAAGCAAATAGGCACTAAAAACGGCTGAATTGCATTAACTATGTAATAAATGATTTGAAACACGATTATTAGGTTAGAGGTTTAAAGGTTAGAGGTTAGAGGTTTAAAGGTTAGAGGTTAGAGGTTAGAGGTTAAAGGTTAGAGGTTAAAGGTTAGAGGTTAA
>JAAUSO010000067.1 GCA_012033205.1 Richelia sp. SL_2_1
CATCCCCTTATCCCTTGTCCCCTTATCCCCCATCCCCTTATCCTGCTTAGTTAATCTAGCATCAAATAAATTCCCCAAATTGCCATAGCTCTGAGATAAACACAAGCGCGGAATGTACCAACGGCTGTAATGGCTTCGGGAGTGCGGAACTGCAAACCGTTTTCGTAAATTTGATTTACTACAGCCTCTGTTAACTTAAATGCTTCTGACTTCATTCCCATCTGTACTAAAAAGCAGCAATACCAAAGTTGATTCCTGTCCAAACTTCTAAGGGATGAGTTGCATCAGGGTTTTCAGGAGAACCATCGAGACGCAAACCATTCGCAGCACCAAATTTACCTTCATTAAATTTGAGAAAACAAGCATCGTAAACAGTATTTAAAGCTGAATGGTACATTCATTTGGTACAATATCCGGTAGCTGTAATAAACGAGCATAAAATTGTCCGCATAATTGATCAGCCATTACCACCTCGGAACCGCTTTCACTATCAAGACGGTAAAACTTGCCATTCCATAGCTTTTCTTGATAAACCGGACGAGATTTTTCTAACCAATTTTGGTAAACTGCTTTTTGCGCGGCTAAATTTTCGATTTGTACCGATTGACTTGATAAAACTTCGCTAATGGCGATCGCCGCTTCTAAAGCTGCTAACCATAACCCCCCACAGTAAGCGCTAACACCCTGTAACCGCCAATCGTCAAAAGTTTGGTCTGGTGCGCCGGAATTTTCGGGAATACCATCTCCATCTTGATCAAAGGCTTTGAGATAGTTTAAAGTTTCCACAATCGCATTCCAACAATCCGCAAGAAATTCGATATCCGTACTACCTGTATAGATAAAATCGCGATATACCTGTAAAACAAAATCACAACCTAAATCTTTCCACTGGTTACAATCTTGGTAGCTAGTATAATTTGTCTTTTCCCAAACGTGTTCATTGGGTGCGCCCAAATCGTGGGGTGTTGCACCAGCTAGCTTCCGCACTGCTAAAGGACTTTCTGCACCAATAGTGTAGTAGTAACCGATTACACGAGTATTTTCATCACTCTCGGAAATTGCTCTAGCAAAAGCGCGAATTACTGCTTTTTCCAATTCCGGAAACAACATCAGTAAAGCAAAAGAACCATAAAGCCGCACATCCAAACTTTCGTACCAGCGATAATCTAAGCACTCAAGTACAGCAAATTGACCGAACGGATCGCGACTTGAAGCCGCACTCCAGAGAGTACCCCCAGCAGTCAGGTCATAAAGTTCGTTAAACAAAGCCATTTTGAACCAATCTGGCAAATCTTGACGTTGAATAATGGGTTCTTGCCAAACTTGAATTTGATCGAGCCAACCTTGATATTCTTCAAGAGCAGTAGTCGCGATATTCAAAGCATTCTGACCATTAACGCCAAAAAAATCCGTATATCTGCGCTTATAGGTAATTCCAGATGCAAATTCAGTGACTGGAAAATCCCACGCGATCGCAAAAGGAATAGAAAGAGTTTCTCCCGGTTCAAGAGTAAAACGCACCGCGATTGCAGCGGCTATTTGTTCGTTTTGAATAGCAGGAGTTTCATCAGTAATATTAGCCAAAGAACCATTTTCAGCAAAACTTCGCCAAATATCTTCACCAGTACTAGTAGGATTCCATCGACTATGATAAGATATTTCAACTTTGGGATGTTTTGAAGTAGCAATACACCAAGTACCTTCACCTTCAGATGGTTCAACAATACCGACTTTATCTAATACACAACCAATGTATTGAGAACTTGTAATTAACTTGTTAAAATTATCTTTACTTTCGCCTATATTCGGTTGATAATCATAAACCGGACTACCATCATCCCGCATTTCCACTTCTGGTGACTTGAGAGTATTAGTAAACCAGCCCACCATATTTTGCCAAGTCAGCATAATACTCAGAGTAATCGGCGTATTTGTGGGATTGTGAGCATTCCAAACAAACACCGCCACCGGGTAACTAGATTCTTGATAATTATTAGCCCAAATCGGGGAAAATTGTTCGCAGCTTAACTGTGCTTGAAACACATTTTCATATACAAACCAACTGCGGGGATATAAAGCATGATAAGTTCCGGTAGAATCCGCTACTGATTTAGATTGAGGATAAAACTGCCATGCCGACAAAGTACCATCATGACTTGGTTCAGTAGATAAAGCATAAGCAATATCTTGATGATTACTACTTTCAAAAACGCTAAACTGACAACTGGGGATATTTTTCCAAGTATGTTCCCCACCATCAATGTGCCATAGGTTAAAATCTCCCCGTGAAGAACGACCAATACAACCAGCACCAAAACCACCCAAGGGCATTCCCTGCCAAGGACCATCATCAATATTACTAGCTTTACGAACGGTATAAGGCTGTTCCCAACCCAAACCAATAGCACGACTCCAGGCACAGCTAGGAATTGCTTTATCAGACGGATTTTTGATTGTATACATATAATTTAATTTTTTTAATTTAATTTTTTTGCAGCATTTAGTCACGACCATGAAGTATGGCGTGATGTGTGATTTTTATCAAGCCCCAGTTCATACCAATCAACAAGCTTCGGGACAGTTGACAGTTGAGAGTTGACACGAAGAGATTGATACTTATCCAACTCCTCACTCCTAATCTAAAATCTAAAATCCAAAATCCAAAATCTCAAAACGTGCATTCCTAGTCAGAAATAAGTTAAAATTAAATTCCATATACATACACAAAATTTTCCAATATATGCCATCTGTTATTATGTGTTGATTAAAATTATTGGATATAATTCCGGTTCGTAAACGGTACATATTCTCGGCAAATAAAAGCTATAAATTAAAAATAGTTTGGTAATTTAAATGTAGAGGCTCAATATTATATTGTGTCTGTACTAATAATAGTTAGTAAGCTAGAAAATAAGCAAAAATTATACTTAGTCCATACAACATTTTGAGAAGGGAGGGGAAAAAAGTGGATGTACACAGGCAGCCCCCAGCACTGGCAATCGGTTAAAGTTAGAGATATTCTAGGGAAGTATTTACAAATGACCTTCCATAAGGATTTCAAAAAAAACTTGACCTCGCTAGAGTCAATCCAAGCCTAGGTAGGATAAACACCAGGAGTTGCCGTCTTAAATTATTTTTCATCCCACCATCAACCGTGGGAGTATTAAAAAAATACAGGTTAAGCTAGAGGAGAGAGAGCGCTTATTTTGCCTAAATCTAGGCTAGGCAAAAAGCAATACTCCCATTCCTCAAATCCCCGAATTGTCTCTAGGAAAGCATAGTCCTTACTCCATGCTGCGAATTATTAATCAGCAGGCAGACGTTATAGCAGAATTGCAACGTATCTGCGATCGCACTAATGACGAACAGGTGCTTCACAAAGAAGCAACGGTGCGGGAAGTACTGCAAGCGGTGAAGCGCCAAGGTGATAAAGCAGTATTACATTACACTGCCGAATTTGATGGACAAATCCTTAACTCTGAAGAATTACGAGTAAGTAAGTCGGAAATCGATGCAGCTTACGAAAATACCTCCAAGGATTTGTTAGAAGCAATCAAGTTGGCTTGCGACAATATAGAAACATTTCATCGACAACGAGTTCCCAAAAGCTGGGTAAATTTCGGTGAAGATGAAATTGTTTTAGGTAAAAGATATACTCCCGTAGACATTGCGGGTTTATACGTACCAGGTGGTCGGGCTTCATACCCAAGTACCGTATTGATGAACGCCATTCCAGCGAAAGTGGCAGGAGTCCCGCGCCGGGTTATGGTAACACCCCCAGGAGGTGAAACAGGAATTAATCCAGCAGTATTAGTGGCTGCACGAGAAGCCGGAATCGAAGAAATTTATCGTGTTGGAGGGGCGCAAGCAATCGCCGCTTTAGCTTATGGAACTCAAACGATTCCCAAAGTTAACGTGATTACTGGCCCGGGAAACATTTACGTCACCTTGGCGAAAAAGTTAGTTTACGGAACGGTTGGAATTGATTCATTAGCTGGTCCGAGCGAAGTGCTAATTATTGCCGATGAAACAGCAAATCCCGTACACGTTGCAACAGACTTATTAGCCCAAGCAGAACACGATCCATTAGCAGCAGCAATATTAATAACTACCGATGCTAGTTTAGCTAAAGACGTGCAGGTGGCATTAGAAAGGCAACTAGTTGACCATCCAAAACGGTTAAATACAGAAAAAGCTATAGCTCACTACGGCTTAGTAGTGATAGTAGAATCCTTGGAAGTAGCCGCCGAATTATCTAACGAGTTTGCCCCCGAACATTTAGAGTTAGAAGTATCCGACCCTTGGAAATTATTACCTTTGATTCGTCATGCTGGGGCAATATTTTTAGGTCATTCTACACCAGAAGCCGTAGGAGATTACTTAGCTGGACCAAATCATACTTTACCTACTTCCGGTGCAGCTAGATATGCTTCAGCATTAGGAGTAGAAACTTTCTTAAAACACTCTAGTATTATCCAGTACTCGCAAACTGCATTGGGTAAAGTCGCTGATGCAATCGATTTACTCGCCACCGCAGAGGGTTTACCATCCCATGCTGAATCGGTAAGACGACGAGTACAAGAAGGTTAAAGGTTCAAGGTCAAAAATCAAAGGTTAATAATTATGAAAAATAAATTCATAACTCTTAAATTCTTTCTGTTGTTTGTCTGTTTCCTAATATAGTCCTTTTGTTACCTTGTCTCACAATCTGCTGTTTCTGATTAGCTAATTATTAATTTTTTCTGCTAATTTTGATAAAAGTTAATTTAGCAGGTCAAACTAAAATCTAAAGGTTAGAAATCGAAAAATGTTTATTTATTATTAATTAAATGAAATATAGATAAATAATAAATAAGCATAAAGGGTTTACGTAGACCTAGATTTCTAACTGTTCATTTTGTTAGGGGCTTATTTGCGGGAGATACTTATCAGTGCTAAAGACAATTGTGGCAGCTTTGGATGGTTCGGAAATGACCGAACGAATAATTGAATTTTTAGGGCAATTGGTACTGCAAAAAGAGAGTAAAGTCGTTTTATGTCATGTCTTTCCTCCACCCCAATCAGAAATGCAGTTAGCCGCAGATCATCCTCAAAATATATCTGAAATTTCCTATTTACAGATAGAAAAACAACTAGAATCCTATCAGCAGCAATTACCTGTTAAAAGTGATTTAGAATTGGTAATGGGCGATCCAGCAGAAGAAATCACTCGCCTTGCGAATATTTATCAAGCCGATTTAATTGTAATTGGCAGTCGTGGATTGACAGGAATGAAGCGAATTGTTCAAGGTTCCGTTAGCTCTCAAGTCACAGAAGATGCTCATTGCTCGGTTTTGATCGTAAAACCTTAATAAGCAAGTAAAAATTCGCTCTTTATATAGTAACGTTCTTGTGAAATATGGCGCGCCCTGTATACACAACCCCTACCTAATAATCATGCATTCATAACATTCACTTTTAAATACTTATGGCGAAAAGATTTAATTAATATTAATCGCGATCGCGATTAGTATGTTGATTAACTTCGCTATCTTGCAATGCAATTTCAAAGTTCATCCTTTGTTCTGCATTGCGTAAGAAATAACCACTAATCATTGCTGATGCTAAAAGCTTACCTAAATTTTCGCGGTTAGTAGTAATATTCACATGAAAGGGTTCTGAGGGTAAACTTCCCAAAAGTCCGATAATATTGCGCTCTATTACCCCAAAAACTTCAGCAGAAGAGGGCTTGGATAATTGGGTAATTGTTTCAGGACTTAAAGAGCTAACATACTGCCACAATGAATTAGAAGCCTGGGATTCGCCATTAAAAAACTTGTCCACTCTATTATTGGATGGGTTACTCACGCTTTTTCTCCTTATATTTTAATATTTTGATTACCACCAGTATAATAAATAACTTTTGTTTTTGATGGTGTGTGGCTTTTGAAACTTAGAATATTTCTAACTTTTCTGCGTGGTATTAATGTAACAAATATGTTATGGGATGAAAGTCGTTGTAACCGTACCAAGAGCGGGTATTTTCTCACCCAACAGATAAATACACGAAAGTTAAAGATTAAAAGTGATCAAAAAATCAAGAGGAAACTAGTGGGTATGCTTGATTAGTTCCCCCACATTTTCCCCTTTTCAAATAGTCATAAATTAGCTACTTATACTAGGTATAACTATTAATTAATATTTTTAGCTAACCTTAACTAGCCAAATATTCATCCATATCACCTTTCGACTTGCGAAGTTTATTTAAAGCTTCCCGCTCAATTTGCCGTACTCGTTCACGACTAATATTAAGCTGTTCGCCTATTTTCACAAGTGTCATTGCTTTTCCATCATTTAAACCAAACCGCAAGGTAATAACTTGCTGCTGCTGGGGAGTAAGTTCTGAAATCAAGCACTCTAATTCGTAGGATAATGAAGATTGCATCACAAAATCTTCCGGAGAAGCATTTGGGTCTTCTAACATTTCTCCTAACTCGGTATCGTAATTATCTCCCAAACGCAAATCCAAAGATAAAGGAACCCTTGCCTTTTCTAAATACTCTCGTACCTGCTTGGGAGTTAACTCCAACTCTTGTGCCAATTCCGAAACTGTCGCAGCACGTCCTAATTTTTGAGATAGTTGACGCTGTGCTTTCTTGATTTTATTTAACTTTTCGGTAATATGAATCGGCAGACGAATAGTACGACCTTTTTCGGCAATTGCGCGGGTAATTGCTTGACGAATCCACCAATAAGCATAAGTAGAAAATCTATAACCTTTTGTCGGGTCAAACTTTTCCACACCCCGTTGCATTCCGATGCTACCTTCCTGAATCAAGTCAAGTAAATCAACATTACGTTTTATATATTTTTTCGCCACCGAAACCACAAGCCGCAAATTGGCTTCTACCATTTTGCGTTTAGCGATTTCGCCTTTTTCTATTGTTTCTTCTAATTCAGATGGCTTTAACTTGGCACATTCAGCCCATTCTTCTAAGCTCGGTTGACGTTTTAATTCGACAACAAGGGATTCTCTTATCGATTGCAAGACTGTGGCATTATGTACCTGCTTGCCGTAAAGTATTTCTTCCTCGTGAGTTAAAAGTGGTACGCGACCAATTTCACGCAGATAAGTCCGCACGAGGTCTTTAGGTGTCTGGGCGGTCTTCATAGCACTAGGCATAAAGGGTGGTGAAAATGAATTTTGGCGATAAGTTCACAATTAAATAAATTCCTAGACCGGGTATATCTCACAAAAAGTAGAAACCCAGATAGTTGAAAGTGCAAATCTGGCACTCTAGAAATTTTACATACAAGAGTACTTTTATATTTATGATTATTAATTGCTAATATTTGCAGATTTTAACCATGCTTTACAAGTACCTAGAGTTAGATAAAAAGTGATTAATTCAACATTTGTTATTTTTTGAGATTGTAAACAATTGTAACATTTATGAGAACTGATTGACTACCATTAGATGCTTTTCTTCATTGTCGCCTGTCCGATTGGTATATAAACTTAAAATTTTCCTAAAGAATATGTGAAAAATTTTGATTAAATTCATTTTTTTGTTAATTTTAGTAAAACTAAGTAAAAAAATCGCCATATAAATTGTAACTATTAGTTTTTTGTTATTTATACATTAAAAACTCCCATGGAAAAAGTCATGAAGGGCAGTGGAAAGTAGGCAGTCGGCAGTGGTAAGAACAGCAATGAAGGGCTGCCGACTGCCTTTTCGGTAAGTAGTCAAGCCTTCATTATTTATATAATTACCACTAAGTTGTAAAACTATTCTCCCCAAGCCCCCAACCCTATTGCCTATCTAAACGAAATTCTAAAAATCTTAATCTTTATTAACCTTTTCTCGTTCCACCGCTTCCATCAAAGAACGCACCTGCATAGTTCCTTGGGAAGGTTCAAAAGTCAAAGGAAATTTACCTCTAGCCATCATTTTCAAACCTAGAGGAGCAATACTTAGCAAACCTTTAATATCTTTAAAGTAATTCCCGACAACCTGTAAACCAAATTGTCTCTCATCAATCCAACCACCTTCTTTTACCAACTCTATCAATACCTTGCGGTGACGAATTGAACGACTATCGCTTGCTTGTTTGGTTTCCAACAGAGATTGCTTAATTTTACTAATTTGATCTAAAGGTGCCACACCCATCGGACAAACGCTATTGCAGTAATAGCAACGAGTACAACCCCAAACTCCTTTTGTTCCTTCGTTGTATTGTTCTAAACGACTTTGCTTTTCATTGTCGCGCTTGTCTTCCACCATTCGATAAGCTTTCGCAAGGGCATGAGGGCCGACAAAATCTGGATTTACCTCCAATGCATTGCACTCGGAGTAACAAGCACCACACATAATACAATTACCAGTTTCCTCCAACTGTTGCCTTTCTTCTGGTGTTTGTAAAAACTCTCGTAGTGGTACCTTTCTCGCAGCAGTGCTGACGTAAGGAGAAACAGTTTCTAAGCTGTTCCAAAAACCTTTCATATCAACAATTAAATCTTTTAGTACAGGCATATTACCCAATGGGGCGATCGCGATTTCAGGGATAGAATTGGCTTGATTTTCCGACGATACAAGTGAAGCAAATCGAGCTATTTCGCTGCCAATATTTTCCTTACAAGCTAAAGCGGAACGTCCATTAATCCTCATAGCACAACTACCGCAAATTGTATTGCGGCAATTTTTACGAAATGCTAAAGTCCCATCTTGCTCCCATTTGATCCGATTGAGACAATCAAGGATTGTATTGCCCTCTTCTACATCCAAAAGGTAAGTTTGTACAGTCGGAGATGTATTTTGATTTTGGCGAATAACTTGAAAATTAACTTGCATTTTACCTCGTGTTCCGACTTTAACTGTTCTTGCCCATTCAAGAAAATTATTGTGAATATAGCACTATATAACAAGGAGGATTTATCAGACTAATATGTGAGTTTTAAGAAAATTCGGGATGCGGACTAGGACTTTTTGATGTTTCCTGTTCCCTGTTCCCTATTATCTCACCCGGTAGAGTAATTATCACCTTGCTACCCGCAGCGCTAACAGGAATCAAACTTGATTCTTAATATACCCTTGTTAGCCAAGTTTAAATAGCTGTTTAACAATGATTAATTATAAAAGAGAATCTTAATTATAGTTTGAAGGATAATTGTAAAAATTCTCTGATCAAACGCCCAACCGCTTCCAACTCTGCCAACCATAGTAAAAAAATTATCAACCATATCCATTAATATAAGTTTACTCTTAGATAAACTTTAACCGAGAGTTTTTGCGAGTCAGCCCTGATTTCAAGAGCATTCTTCACAAAACTTGAATAGGACTTTTCAAGATTTATTCAAATATACCAATTGGCGATAACTGCTTTATTCTCGAACAATCGCACCATTCTTAAGGGTTGAATTGGCAAAAATCTTGATTTTACTTATACCCAATCGATTTCAAGATTATATAGAAGACTTGAAGCAATTGATTAATATATCTGATATTGGATTTGTTTGTCATCTGCTTTGTATATTAGCCAGTGTTACCCATAAAGCAATATTCGGTGAAAGTGGGATATGTAACTATGAAACCTTTAAACAGCTTCTCAAACTTCAATGAATTTTGAGAAAATTATTGGAGCAACAGTTAGCCCCTTAAGGGCAGAACAATAGATAAAAGCATAACAGCAAAAATAATTAAAACTTAAACAATTATTTTGCTATTATTAGTCCATGTTAGTATTTAATATAAAATTACGAGGTAACAAAACCATAATAAATTGCCGCACAAGCGCGGTAACTATAGCTTTGTTTCTTCGTAATCTAGAGACATAAATTTTTTGTCTCTATTGGCTGTGTTCAAGGGTATATGCTTGTAATCCCTTAGCTAATACTATGCAGTCTAGAGCCACAGAGTAATGTTAGGGAAAATCCTACAACTCTTCAGGTTTAAAAGACTTTGGCTGAAAATAAAATGCAGTAGTGCATTTTTGAGTTTGCAACTTTTTGTAGTAGTAGACTTGTGTGTTTTGTCAAAGCAAATTACAGTTAATTAGCTTGGTTTAAAGTTGGTGAGAGAAAAATTTTTCATCCCTGATTGTAAACATCGGCTAAAACTGTGTAAAATAGCCAAAATTAATTCCCGTAAAGACCGTAATTTATGAGTAAAATATTGTGGAATACCACAAAAATTGACTCAGGGAATTATATAAGCAGGAATTGAAGCTCAGTTGAAAGTCCGAAGAAGCTTGATGTTCGGATGTCTAAAAATTGCCTTTAGTTCAGGCATAAAACCGCATTAATGATCGCGAAAGCACAGATTAAGGAAAATTTGAGTGTAATGAGTGAAACAGCAACAGCGCCATTAACAGGAAAAACACTGCTTGCAAAAGTCAAAGAATTGTCTACTTTACCAAGACGAGAAAGAGCAAAGCAGTGCGGTTATTACACTACTACTAAGAATGGTCAGGTAAGAGTTAACCTCACAGATTTTTACGACGCTTTGTTATCGGCTAGGGGAATTCCCTTGAGTCCGGAAACACCAAAAGATGGTAGAGGTCGCGAACCGACTTATAGAGTTAGCGTTCATCAAAACGGTCAAATTGTGATTGGTGCTACATATACCAAAGCAATGGGTTTAAAATCCGGTGATGAGTTTGAAATTAAGTTGGGATACAAACATATTCACTTAATTCAAGTTGACAGCGATAACAAAGAAGTTGACGAAGATTCTGTTGACGAAGAAGAAGAAGAAGAAGAAGAAGAGTAAATTTTTCTGATGTTGAGGATAAGTTTGAAGACAATTTTTGATAACTTGTCCGTGCAATTGTAGAAAATTAGTTGTTTTGGCAAATTTTTAATTAGTTTTTATCAAGCTAAATGTGCCTAAACCACTAGATTACTCGGAAATTTTTTTGGCATAAAATTGAGTAAAGAAAGATAAAGCGATTCAATTACGAGTCGTCAAGCAGGAAATAGAGAAGTATTGATGCGATTAATGCTTCTCTTTTCTAAATACTCGATATTTTCAGCCAGCTTATTCTTTTTTATTCAGGAATAAAAAACATCTTGAAAGCGATTAGATTAGTTCGTTGTGTTTCTTTCGTTTATTTTGATAGCCTTATTTGAGCCATTAACCAACAACTTCGTGTCCCAGTGGAAAGATGCGCCTTCTTTAGTTGTGGTAGTGGCTTTTTTTCTGATTTGGATAGGATGTTGGTTACCGATTGGATTGATTTTGACAAAAGTACTCGATTGGCAACCGCAGCAACCTTTGCAACCCGAACAAAAAATTCCTTTATTAGTTTCTCTTTATTTACTAGTTCCCTTTGTCCTACTGTTGACTACTTGGCTTACTAATAAATCTTTTTCAACTTATGGTTGGAACGGAAATTTGTCAATTTTATATTCACTATTTTCAGGTTTTAGCTTAGCAGTGGTGAGTTTAGCTTTTATATTTGGTTGTCAGTTGTCTTTTGGTTTATGCAGCTTACAACTATCAAATCTAAAATCCGTACCATCCACATTATTTTCGATTATGTTGGTAGGGCTATTAGTGGGTGGGATTGAAGAACTGGTATTTCGAGGTTTTCTGTTCACTCAACTCGAACAAGATTATTCAGTTTTAACCGCAGCAGTAATTTCCAGCTTAATTTTTGCATTGCTACATTTAGTTTGGGAACAACGCGAAACAATTCCCCAACTACCGGGACTATGGTTAATGGGAATGGTGTTGGTATTGGCAAGATTTGCCGATAATGGCAGCTTGGGTTTAGCTTGGGGACTGCACGCCGGTTGGGTATGGTCAATCGCAACTATTGATACACTTGGCTTAGTTAATTACACTGGCAAAACATCTGAGTGGATTACAGGTAAAAATCAAAAACCTCTAGCAGGTGTTGCGGGAATATTTTGTATGGCGATCGCCACAGCAGCCTTATACTTTGTAATGAGTAAATTTAATTAGGACTTAGTGAAAAAACCCGACTTCTCATCCCAGTTCTAAAGAAGTCGGGTTTTCGTTAAAAACCCGACTTCTGTGATCCAAATTATCCGAAAGGAACCAAACGCTTGAGAGCGCGACCTACAACGTCACCATAACGTAATTGTCCGCAGAGAATTTGACCCATAATTTGGCTACCAGTAGGACGTTTTACACCCGCTTTGTAACCAACACCAGGGAAACGATAGAATGCGCCTGCCAGCTTTTGCGCCCAAGCCATATCAGCGCCCCATTCTTCAGTCATGACTTGAGTGTATTTTTCTAAAGCATTAATATCTCCAGCCAAAGCTTTATTAACAGCTTCAGCGGCTTTCATCCCACTAAAAATTGAGGGACGAATCCCTTCTGCTGTCATGGGGTCAACTACACAAGCTGCTTCTCCAGCCAAGACAGCGTTTTGGGTGTGGAGTGTTTTATTTCCATTCCACAAACACAAAGGGTGGCTGTACTCTTTGCAAGCATTTACATCTACACCTAACATTGAACTGCAATCCTGAAAATTTTCTGAAAATTATCAGGTTCTCCACCAAGGAAACTTGCAGCCCCAATCGAAAGACCATCTGCTTTTGGGAAGCTCCAAATGTAGCCGTTTTTAATTGTGCCGAATTCAAACTGAATCTTAGACTTATCTTGTCCAGATGTAGCAGGTGCTTCCAAAGCTGCTGCTAAACGGCGCTTGGGTTCTTTGAAACCGAGCCATTTTGACATTGGTCCGGCTGCACCGTCTGCTGCAATCAGGTAGCGTGCCGAAAATGTACCATTTGCTGTGTTTACTTGCCAACAGTCGCTTTTGAACTCAATTGATTTGACTTCAGTAGCGTCTTTGAGTTCCGCACCAAGATTCTGCGCTTGCTGCACTAGGAAATGGTCAAAAACATCTCGCTGTACCATCCATACTGGTTCAATGGTTTGGATTTTGCTTTCTACAGGGTCTCCTTTTTTCCAGGTGAACCGGATGGTGTCTACCTTGAGAGAAATTACAGGACTAAAATCGAAGTCAAACCATTTCGCGATCGCAGGGGAGACTCCACCACCACAGGGTTTATACCTCGGTAGGGATTGCTTTTCTAATACAAGTACGGAACGTCCTTGTTTTACTAAATGGTATGCAGCGGTGCCACCAGCAGGACCTGCGCCGACGATGATGCAATCGTACATATAATTAAACTTTTGCTCCTCAATATATCGTGTATAAGAATGACCGGCTGATCAAACTAAACTGTTACCGATTTTACGACTTAGTTCGTAAAAATTTTACTTACAGTTATGCTATTTCTATTTATCTGAATATTTATTCTTAACTAACTATAGGAATCCGTAAATATAACTATTATGAATAAATTTTTAAATTCCATAATTAATTTGCCTACATAATTTTAATTTCCTTATATGTATTGAACTTTACATTATATTTGAACCTGAATTTTTCTTTATTGTAAGAAGTCGGGTTTTGAGGATATAAATATCCGTAATATCAGAAAATCCTCATCAAAAACCAACTTGTGCGACCATCGATTTTAATACTTAGAGCTTGTGTAACCGCTAATAAATTACAATTAACCGAGGAAATTAATTAAAAACTTTTTGTAAAATATTCCAAGTATTTGATTAAGTTTGAGTAAATTTGAGATGAATACTGCCATATATTTTCGACAAAATTACTTAGTATTCGCCATCGCTGTGTGAGAAAAAGCAATCTTTTGAGTTTGTTTGATTCGATATTTCCAATAAAAAGCCCAGAGCTAGAAGTTAACTCATAACTATATGGTTAATAACTTCCACTCTGGACTGTTTCAATTCACAATTTTAAACAGTTGTGATTTCTTTTTCTTTTTCTCCGAACAAATCGTCTATTTTGGCTGTGTACTTATTTGTCAACTTTTGCATTTCGTCCTGCAAATCTCGCGATTCATCTTCAGAAATTTCAGCATTCTTTTCCTGCTTGCGAATCGAATCTAAAGCATCTCGGCGAATATTGCGAATAGCAACGCGCCCTTCTTCGGCATACTTAGAAGCGAGTTTGACAAATTCTTTACGACGTTCGGTAGTCAAAGGCGGAATATTCAGCCTAATGGTAGAACCATCGTTATTAGGAGTTAAACCCACATCGGAAAGAGAAATCGCTTTTGCGATTGAATTCAAGCTGCTTTGGTCATAGGGCTGGATTGTGATGGTAGTAGCATCCGGCGTACTGATATTCGCCAAAGACTTCAAAGCTGTATCTACACCATAATATTCAACCATAACCTTATCTAGTAGACTCGAATTGGCTCGACCAGTGCGAATCGTATTAAAAGAACGTTGAGTAGCTTCAACGGTCTTTTGCATTGTACTCTCAGCATCAGCTAATTTCACAAGAACCTCCCACAATGGTGCCAATAGATTCTCCCATGACTGCGCGATGGATATTACCCCGCGTATTCAAGTCAAAGACAAGAATCGGAATATTGTTCTCTTTACATAAGGCGATCGCAGTACTATCCATGACTCGCAATTCATTATTTAAAACGTGTGCGTATGTTAGTGATTTGTAACGCTTGGCGTTGCTGTTAGTATGTGGATCGCAATCGTATACTCCATCTACTTTAGTCGCTTTAAAAATCACTTCCGCATCGATTTCAGCTGCTCTTAAAGCAGCAGTCGTATCAGTTGTAAAGAAGGGATTACCAGAACCCGCGCCAAAAATCACCACCAGTCCTAATTCTAGATGACGGATGGCTTTACGACGTATATATGGTTCGGCTACTTCTTGCATAGCGATGGCGGTTTGTAGGCGCGTTTGTACACCTATTCGTTCGAGAGATTCTTGCAAAGTCATGGCATTCATAACTGTGGCAATCATGCCGATATAGTCAGCGGTAGCCCTATCCATACCCGCCGACGCAGCTTTCATCCCGCGAAATATATTTCCGCCTCCTACGACTATGGCAAGCTGAACGCCAGTGGCTACAACCTCTTTTACTTCTGAAGCTATGGAATTAACCACCTCGGGGTCAATTCCGTAGCCCATACTGCCCATTAAGGCTTCACCGCTCAGTTTAAGTAAAACCCGTCGGTAAACTGTTCCCATGAAGTTAAGCTTTATCCAAAATTTGTATTTGCCGTACCATTTAAGATATCAGTAGAATGACTATCTGTCTCTAGTTTCGCCATACCAAACTACTACCTAGAGCTTCTGTCTCGGTGACACGGATTTCTTGTTGTTTTAATAAAGCAACAACTGCATTCTTTAGATAAGCTTTTTCTGTTGAAACGGGTTGCTGGGCGGCGCTGTCTACTTGTCCTTTGTAACGCACAATACCATCTTGGTCAATTAAAAATGCCATTGGTGTGTTAGTGGCACCAAAGCTACGGGTTACGTCTTGAGTTGAGTCCCATAAATAAGGGAAATTTAATTGATTAAGTCTTGCAAAAGCTTTCATGTTATCAAAGCTTTCTTTGGGGTCATTTTGGGCAATGTTGCCATTTACACCAATCAACGTAAAGCCTTGGGGACCAAATTCTGCCTGTAGTTGTTTGAGTTTGTCTATATACAACTCTACATAGGGGCAGCGGTTGCACATCGAAATTACGCCAACTGCACGAAATCTTTCTAAATAACGTCTTAGATGGTGTACTTGATTATCAATTCCTGGCAGTTCAAAATCAGGTGCGTATTTTCCTACGGGGGTATGCATTGTCTCTAGTACACTCATATTTTTGGTTGCTCAAAGGAACTGGGAACAGCAAAACACATTTTTCATGTGGGCTTGCCGCGTCCAATTTCAAGCCACCCTTTGTGTAGATGCTTAACTGATATGCAATAATTCTATAGTTCACCGTTAATTGTCGTAAATTGTAAAACTACTGAATAAATCTGGAAATATTATTTTGTATAATTTTTAGTAATTTTTAGTAATTTTTAGTAATTTTTAGATTTTTTTTTACATTCATCAACTAAGATGAGATTTTTTATTCTAAGTAGTTTAAAATTACAATCACCAATATAATCCAGCTATCAAGCAGTTTTTCAGCCGTTTTTTGCGATTTTTTACATGAAAAACTTAGCGATTTATTGTGTTTATAAACCATTTATTTGAAATTAACCGTGATTGATTAATTGATTATTTATCTGACAAATACTTGAATTGACATCAGAAAAAATACTGGAAATAATTTATAGGTAAGACATGGAATAACTAGCCAAGCAAAATTATTTATATATTTACTGCTCAGTTATACAGCCGTTCCCCCCAACCCTTCTATGTATTCACAAAATCTCAACTAAATTTCTGATATCCAAGACAAGCTTCTAGTAGTCTGCCAAAATATATATAAATGATGGATGGTAGTGTGAGCATCTCCCTCAAACTCTCTGTCTAAGCGACAATACAAACATCCGGTAACATAAATCTTCAAAACCTCAAATGTAATATTATTTTACTTTTACTTTTATTTTTACATAGAAAATTCCATGAATACTTCTATTTCTACCCCGGTATCTAGTTCAACACAAACCTGGATTTGGCAAGGTTTTCCCATTTGCTATCAAACTCAAGGAACTACCGGCTCTGCTGTAGTTTTAATACATGGCTTTGGGGCTTCTTGGGGACATTGGCGAAAAAATATCCCCGTATTAGCAGAAAATTGTCGTGTTTATGCTATTGATTTGATTGGTTTTGGGGCTTCAGCCAAACCCAAACCGGGAGAAGAAATTGCTTATACATTTGAAACTTGGGGACAGTTGATAGCTGATTTTTGCCGTCAAGTTGTAGGTGAATCTGCTTTTTTGGTAGGAAATTCCATCGGTTGTATAGTCGCAATGCAAGCCGCAGTCGATAACCCAGAAATTGCATTGGGTGTAGCGTTGCTTAACTGTTCTCTACGACTTTTGCACGAACGTAAACAAGCAGAGTTGCCTTATTATCGGCGGATGGGAGCGCCCATACTGCAAAGAATACTTTCTGTCAAGCCTATTGGCGAATTCTTTTTTAATCAAATTGCCAAACCCAAAACCGTGCGTTCGATTCTGCTGCAAGCTTATCCTTTGGGTTTAGCGGTTACTGACGAATTAATCGATATTTTAATGGCTCCAGCCAAAGATCCAGGTGCAGCAGCCGTATTTTTAGCGTTTACAGCTTATTCAAGGGGTCCCCTAGCAGAAGACTTATTACCAATTCTACCTTGTCCGGCGATTATTTTATGGGGGACAGCAGATCCTTGGGAACCAATAGAGTTAGGTAGAAAGCTGGCTGAGTTTCCCCAAGTAACCAAGTTTATTCCTTTAGAAGGGGTAGGTCATTGTCCGCAGGATGAAGCTCCAGAATTAGTAAATCCGATTTTAGAGGATTGGATTTTAGAGCTTTCGTCGCAGTCGAATTGAATCCAGAAATGTTTTTTCAATGCTCTGTCCGTCAAACCTTAGTTTGACGGAAGCAAAAACAGATCATTTTTAATTATTGAACAACTAGAATAGCATGATTATTGCAGAGATGATAATTTGAAGTATCTGTTCTGCCAGTTGCCATTTATTTAGCGACTTATAACAATGGTATATCATTAGAAGATTTTGGAGCATCCGATTCTTTCAACCAATCTTCACCCAACTGAATCGTAATATCGGAATCAAGACTACCAGTACTTTCGACTCGCACTTCTCCAAATCCTAGGAGACTACGAATTGATTCAGCGCTGGTTTCGTCTCCCTGTTGAGCAACAATGTGGGTTGATTTTAAAGGTTGAGTCCAGCTTTTTGTGACGTAAGTGTTAGTATAACCAGCTTTTTGTAACTTTCTGGTCAAGCGTCGCAAACCAATATCATCACTGCCAGTACGATTTTGAATCGCAATTCGTAAAGATGCTGGTTCAGCAGATTGAAATTGGTTATCAGTTTCTGTACCAAAGTGCTGAGCCATCATAGTATTTATACGGTTGGAGTCTGGTATCCAGTAGCTAGCAGTATACTCGCTAGGGTTGCTAAATCGACCGGGTACCATTAACATTTGCATATTAGAACGATTGGTTCTGACTCCAAAACCAACCAGCGCTAACAATTCTTCTACTTTCAAGTTAGTATCAATATTTTCTTTAACTACGTTAAGAATTTGAGGTAATTGCGTTAACGTTGCAGGGTTAAGCGCTTCATCCATTAATGCTCGCAGCAGCACTTGCTGACGTTGAATCCGACCAATATCTCCCCTACCATCATTACGAAAGCGTAAAAGCTGGAGCGCTTTGTCACCATCTAAATGCTGTTTACCTGCTTTTAAATTGATGTATAAATGCTGAGAATCATCTTGATACTTTAAATCTTCGGGAACGTTTACCGTTACTCCTCCCAAAGCATCAATTAGCTTACCTACTCCCAGAACATTAATCCTTACGTAGCGGTCGATTGCAACTCCTCCTAAAAGGTTACTTGCGCTTTTAGCACTTAAAGCTGGACCACCCAAAGCGTTAGAGGAATTGATTTTTTTAATCCCATATCCTTCTACTTCAGTACGAGTATCTCTGGGTATGGAAAGCATGGTCAACTTTTTGGTCTGAGGATCGAATTTGACCAGCAGCATCACATCAGCAAGACCATTAAAAGAATTTACTTGAGGCAAGTATCCTAAATCTCTAACTTCAGATGGAGGATTTGGTACGTCGTCAGGAAGTACGCTCATTCCCATAATTAAAACGTTTACGGGACGAGTTAACTCGGAAAACCGTAGTCCACCCCCAGCAATACTATCTTTCTCGAATACAGCGGCTTCATCGGGGCTAAGATTGGCTTGCATGAAAGGACTACCGCTCAAGGAAACTGCTAAAAGCGCTCCTGCCGTAGCCGATATCATCGCAATACCACTCATCCCAACCCAGAACCACAACCATTTTCCCGATTTAGGTTTATTTTCTTTTTTTGTCATTTGAGTTGGGAGGGGACGCAGAATGGCTGTCTTGCGCCGAAGTTCTTTGAATGGTCACTGACTTCCTCACACTTATTGATAAAAATTCAAACTTCTGTTTTGCATTCGTATCGGACGAATCAACCCATAATAGCTAACTCTTAATTATCAGTGTTAACGACACAACTTTCGTGTCAACCACAACACTTATGCAGTATTTCTCCTATTTTTTTAGTTAATCCGGAGATGTTGAATAGAAGTATGGCAACTTGATACTAAATTTGACTGTAAAGTCATTGATAACCCTAGTGCAAGACGGCTTGATCACAAATGTTTTTATTTCAAAAAATATAAATATCAAAACATTGATTGCATCAGCTAAATTGCTTTGATTATAGGATTTTGCGCTTTCTGCCTTGTGTCTTTTTCGGTAGTCGTTCACGTACTAGTAATTTTTCTGCCAACTGGCTAAATGCCGGTAATCTTTGAGACTTCCCTTGGACTGTGCGAATAATTAACCATACGCTGACCACAAAATAACCACTTGTCACAAAGCTATTAAGAATATACAAACGCAAAGCAAAAAAATCCGAACTTGAAGCTCCAGTTCCTAAAAGTATGTATCCGATTATCCAAGTTAATGCTAATGTAATTGACAAACGGCAAGTTTTTAATTGTTCTCGACTTGCTTCACCCCGATAAAGCGTCCATAGGGAAGGGAAAAAACCAATCACCGGAATTAGGTATATTAGCATTCCCATTAAAGAAATATCTTCTGTTTTTAGTTTGTTTGAATCAGAAGTACTGGAATTAGAAATAGATTCAAAATGCTTCATTAGTCTGAGTAAAATCCTAAACTAGGGGGATGAATCATTGGTCTGTAGTCGGGGATAATAAGCTTACAATCGAAGACCTAATTAATTGTCCAACGGCAATCGGCTTTTTTTATGCATAAACTTAAGCTCCTTAACTGGTGGCAAAGCTTAACACCAATAGCGCGAATCGGCGCTATCGCCGTTTTTGCTCCGTTGTTAGTGATTAATGGCTGGGCGTTTTCAGTAATTTTTGATTACTTCCACTCGTTGATAGTCATTTTAGCCGGAGCTTCGGTATTAGCCTTTCTGCTCAACTATCCCGTAACCTGGATGGAGCGTCAAGGTTTAAAGCGAGAACCTATTGCAATTTTAGTATTTTTACTGACTTTATCGATTTTATTAGCATTAGGTGTCACACTTGTACCTTTAGCGTTTACTCAAGCTCAGCAATTGGTAGCTCGTTTACCGGAATTGATTGATTCGGGACGTTATCAGCTAATGATGCTTAACGAAAAGGCTGATAATTTAGGTTTACCAATCAATCTGGATGCTTTAGTAGTACAGATTAATGATCGTGTTAAAGGACAATTACAAGCTATTGCCGGACAGGTTTTGAATTTAGCGGTAGTCACGGTAACGAGCTTGCTTGATATTGTCTTGACTATGGTTTTAACGTTTTACTTACTACAACATGGAGGAGAACTTTGGCAAAGCTTGATTGGCTGGCTTCCGGATCGATTTAGTAAACCGTTTTCGGAAACAGTACGTCTTAGCTTTCAAAATTTCTTTATCACTCAAATAATTTTATCTGTTTGTATGGCATCAGCTTTAATTCCGACGTTTTTATGGCTGAAAGTGCCTTTTGGTTTACTTTTTG
Organism: Richelia sp. SL_2_1; assembly: GCA_012033205.1. Classification (GTDB taxonomy): domain Bacteria; phylum Cyanobacteriota; class Cyanobacteriia; order Cyanobacteriales; family Nostocaceae; genus Rivularia. The sequence continues at coordinate 20,543 of JAAUSO010000067.1, forward strand.
GCTTGACTATCGGGATTATGGCGCTAATTCCCTTTGGTGGCTCTGTAGGGATTGCTCTCACCACATTTTTGGTGGCACTGCAAGATTTCTGGATTGGGATGCGGGCGTTATTGGCTGCGGTAATCGTTCAGCAAATACTGGAAAATATCATTGCTCCACGGATTCTAGGTAGTTTTACAGGCTTAAATCCCGCTTGGGTGTTAATTTCTGTACTGACGGGAGCTAGAATTGGTGGGCTTTTAGGTGTAGTTGTAGCGGTTCCCAGTGCTGTTGTAATTAAAACGGCTTTAAACGCTGTACGCCCTTCTATTGCTAAGAGCGATCGCGATGATTTTACTGTGGAAAAAAATGAAGATTGTCATTACAAAAAAACAGAGCTAACAGAGGACACTAATTCGGAAATTAGCGTCCCTTCTATTGATGTAGTTCCTCCAAAAACATCTCCTCCTACTGCTTAATTAAAATATGAATTGTTGATTTTTGAACTTTTAAACTAATTAAGTAAGTGGTTCTACAATTGAACCCATAAATAAGACACTTTGGGTTTGATTATCTCGAATAGCACAGAAAAAGGGACGGTTAACAATCATCTCAAATGGTTGTTCTGTAGGTAGTTGGGCTGACAACAATGCGATTCCCACTGAGGTTGTTGCAGCCGCAACGGTTCCTTCTTCATTTACTTCTAAAAAAGTTTTATGCTTAACTTCGCTAATTTTAAGGTTATTTCCCATGGAAGAAAAATTAGCGTCATCGCTAAATGCTTCTGCCATTCCTAAAGCTGAAAGTGCATCATTTAATGTCGCTTGATAATCCATTTTGAAGCGCGGTAAACGCACAAATCCTTCTCGCTTACCAAACTGAGATATCCATTTTTGCCAATTTTCTGCATTCAAGTTTTGGTAAAAAGAATTCAAACTAGAATTTTCTTTGGGTAAAAATATGTAAAAGCTGATCCTACCATTCTCACCATAAGGTAAACTCACGGACTGAAATTGTTCGTTTTCGTAATATCTATAATCACCCGATTGCGACATCATCGGATGTTGTTTCTCCTCTCCTGATAAGAGATAAAAAGGAAATTCGGCTGTTTTTTCTGATTTAAATTCGTTTGTCCAACTACCTTTAAAATAAATTGCATTCAGTAAAAACAGTATTTGATCTGGGTCGATTTTATCGACTATTTTTTCTATTTTACCTTGGGTATTTTCTTGAACCCAATTGTTAATTGTATTCGGTGCTTGTGTATCTGCAAAATCTAAATTTGTTATCTTAGCTTGATAAAAATTTTGATTTCTCTCAATAAAATCTGGTTTCAAACTAGCATTTTTATCTACCCATAATGAATTAGCTATATTTAATGTTACTTTGGGGTCGGGGTTTTCTAAACTAGCTTTTAACTGTACATAATCGGAATTGATCTGTTGAAGATTCATTCCTTGCAATTCTAGTGCTTTAGCCATTGCTTGTTGAGTACTACCACTAGCCCCGTTATAAGTCATGGCTAGAGCAAGAGCTATGCTTGAAGGTGAAAAAAATATATTTTTGTTATTATCTTTAACTAACAATTGCTCAAATAAACTGAAGCCAAATTTAGTATTCGCCGACACTAATTTCGTCTCCAGGGATGCAGCTTTATCTAACAATGGTAATTCCGATTGCGGTAAAGGTGATTCCGCAAGAGCGCGATTACTAGTATTATTTACTTGAGAGCATCCAATCACACCCATAAGCATTACGCCGGCAGCAGCTAGAACATAACGTCTTCCTAAACTCACCGCGTAACGTCTTTGTAAAAAGTTTTGCTGAGCGTTGCTTAATTTTCGCTTCATATGACTACAATTCTCACCATCCCAATTTACTCTGACTATGACATCCAAAACTGGAGAATACTTGGGTGGTTACAATTTTGGCAACAGAATATTCTTCTCAATTATTTATTCAATTTTTGCAACCTAAATCTATTAAGATAAAAGTTATCTAGATTACAGATTTAACAATAATATCATATAATATCCTAAGATACAGGCAATTAATAGTAAACAAATATTATGTAAACTATTTTATTAAACCTACTCCTTTAATCTTTTGGTGCAATGAGCGATAAAAATCATAGCTCTCTAAGTAAGAATATTTCCTTTCAAGAAGTTTTAATGCTTGTGTCCAGCCTATTTATGGCTAAAACAGGCAAGCATCTTTCTAATATAGAGGTTTTAGTTTTAGGTGGTTCCTGGAAAGGTCAAAAATACAACCAAATTGCTGCGGAAGGTGGTTATACGGAGGAATATATCAAAAATGACGTTGGACCAAAACTGTGGAAAAGGTTGTCGCAAGCTTTAGAAAAAAAAATTAACAAAACTAATTTTAAAGCAGTTCTTGAACAGCAGGTTTATGAGGCAGAAAAAGGAAAAATAATTGCGAAGGAATTAATCGCCAAAGAAACTTTTGTTAACAATCTGAAGTTTCCAGAAATACCTCAACCTGTATATCACAATCTACCATCACGAGATTATACAAGATTAATTGGTCGGGAAGCTGAAGCGAAAAGACTCTTAGAACTACTTTCTTTTGAAAGTTTAACTCCTTGTGTAAACATTGAAGGAATTGGAGGTGTGGGAAAAACTACTTTAGCTTTGGATATTGCTTACCGTTGTTTGCAAGCGAGTAAAGAAATTGATTTAGAAAAGTCCTTAACAGAAGATATTCCAACTTTTGAATTAATCGTTTTTACTTCTGCAAAAACTGAATTTTTTACTTCTAGAGGAATTTTACCGCGTTTAAGAAGAGAAAAAACTTTAAGGGATATTTTTACAAGTATAATCCGCACAATTAACTTTGATAATTCTCCTCCCGCAAGTTTTGAACAAGCCTATGAACAAATCTACAAATGCTTGGCAAATATGCGGACTTTATTAATTATTGATAACTTAGATACTTTAGAAGAACAACAACAAGTACTCAGTTTTTTATACGAACTTCCACCAACAGTAAAGGCTTTAATTACTAGTCGAGAAAAAACCCCTTTCAATGCAGTTCGTTTATCATCTTTGAGTCAAACCGAAGCTTTAATATTAATTCAACAAAAAGCAGCCGAAAAACAAGTAGACTTGACTTTAAAGCAATATGTCCAGCTATATCAAACCACAGGAGGAATTCCCGCCGCAATCATCTACGCCATTGGACAGTTAAATGCTGGTTACAGCTTTGATAATGTTACTTGTTGTTTGATACCCGATCAAGGAGATTTCTGCCGATTTTACTTCGAGAGTTCCGTACAGCCATTGAAGGGGCAACCAGCTTACTACTTTTTAATGGCATTGTCACTATTTGCTAAACCACCAATAGCCTCAGCATTACGAATCGTTGCTGGGGTAGAAAATACCTTGCAAGCAGCAGATGGTTTGGCTAAATTGCAACAACTTTCCTTGATTAATTATCGTCAAGAACGTTATGGGATGTTACCTTTAACTCGCGAATACGCGAGCGGAGAAATGTTTTGCAATCCTGAGTTTGAAATGAATGCTCGCGAGCGTTGGGTAAACTGGTATTTAGAGTTTGCTCAACAACACGGAGGTAAAGATTGGCGAGAATGGCAAGATTATCAACATTTGCAACAAGAATGGGATAACTTGACAGAAGTCATTGAATGGTGTATTGAAGATAACCGTTACAGCGATTTGTGTCAACTTTGGCGGAATGTGAAATGTTATACATATTCCCTCGCTTATCGGCAAAATCGTTTAACTTATTGGGAAGGACCGCTATTATGGTTAGAATGGCTTGCTCAAGCAGCTATTTCTCGTCAAGACTTGGCGATCGCTGCTGAAATGCTTAGCGATCGCGCTTGGAAGCTTACCTTGATGGGACAGGAAGAGCATTTAACAGTAGCTGATAATTTATTCAGTCAAGCTTGGGAATTGCGGGAGCATTTAACATTGGATATGCAAATTGATTTAGCAATTCATATTGGTGTATGGCATATTCAAAAGCAGCAATTTTTAACAGCAACGAATTGGTTAAATGCAGCTCAAAATTTATTAGATAATTCCAATAATTCTCAGATTAATTCCTTGAGTGCGACACGCTTATCCCTACATATTCTGTATTATCAAGGCGAGATTAATTATAAAAGTGGAAATTATCAAGCAAGTAAAGCTTTATTTAAACAAATATTCGAGCAAGCTCAATTAATTAATTGGCGACGTGCGAGTTTTCTTGCTAAAGACTTTTTAGCAGATATTGCAATCAAACAGGGAAAATTAAATCAAGCCCAAAATTATTTAACAGAACTTTTACAAATAGCAGAAAACAATCAAGATAAATGTAGTAGAGCATATACAAAGCGTTCTTTAGCTAGTTTAGAAGAAAAACTTGGTAATTTAAATATAGCTAAACGCTGGGTAAATGAAGCGATAAAAGACTTTGAAACTCTAGGTATGCTCCCGGAATTAACAGAAGCTCAAGAGTTACTACAAGCTATTGAATGATAGTTGATGGTTGATAGTTGATGGTTGATGGTTGATAGTTGATAGTTGATAGTTGATAGTTGATAGTTGATAGTAAGAATTAACCTTTGACCTTCAACCTTTAACCTTTAACCTCAATATTTTTTCTTCTCACGGAATTAAAATAGAAGCTATTTTTTAACTATATTTATTACTACAATAACTACCTTTTACTTAACTTTTCCCTGCTGACAAATAGGAAATACTGCTTAACAATATGAGCGTGTAATCTGCTTCCTGCCTATAAAGCAGTTTTCCTTATTCAAGGTATACACAGTTGGAATACACTGATAGAGGTATTTGACATCAGGATCATGCATCTTTTCTCACACTTATAACAACTTGAATCATCAGGGTCATACATAAAAATGCACTTACAGCGACTTAAAATATCGGGGCTATGCATCTATTTTTTATCATTCCAAGTATTTGCTTTGACTCACATATTCTCTGATCAATGCTATCTGCGGAATTATATTTTTTGATATAAATTTCTGCGATAAAACTGCGGTAATTAATACCATTCCATTAGGAAGACTCAGAAACTTTATCAGAGTATAACTATCAAAAAATGAATGATAATAGAGTTGAGAATTTAGTTGTTATAGACCCATCTATTAAAGATTTTCATGTCTTAGAAGAGCGTATATCACAAGATATCATGCCTCAAGCGGAGGTGATAATATTACGACCGAATAAGCAAGAAATTGACCAAATTACTTATGCCGTGCAGAAAAACTTTCCACTTGGGGATATTCATATTATTTCCCAAGGTTCACCGGGTTGTTTGTATTTAGGTAATAGTAGTTTATCTGTCCATAACTTTAATTACTATGCTTCTCAATTGAAAAAGTGGTCAGTTAAGAACATTTTCTTATACGGATCTAACGTAGATGCTGAGGAGATTGGCAAAAAATTTATTTTATATTTGTACAAAACAACCGGCGCAAAAATCTCTACTTTGCTCAGCACGCAAGGAACAAATACAAAAGTAGGAGTTGGGATTTGGACTACCAATCAATATACATCAATTCAACCAGAATTAGCATTATTAAAATATAGATAATCAGCTATATTTTTTAGTTGCAGAAAATAGTATTTTCAACTCAATAATCATAAATTGTGAATCAGATGATTTTCAAATTTCAACAGTAACTCTCAACAATATTATATGTATAATGAGCAGAAAGTCAGCTTTAATGCCGTCCGTACTTTAGTTTTTATTGACGATGCTGTGGAAGACTTTCAGAGTTTAGTTCAAGCTTTATTACCTTGTTCACAGATAATCATTATTCGACCGAATCATCATGAAATTGAACAAATTACCCAAACATTAAATAAATGTAACCGTCTCAAAAATCTTCATATTATTTCTAACGGTTCTCCTGGTTGCTTATATTTAGGAAAGAGTAATTTTAACTTATTTAATCTCAAATATTATGCTTCTCAATTGAAAACTTGGTCTGTACCCAATTTGTTGCTTTACGGATGCAATGTTGCGGTTGGAAATACAGGAAAGGAGTTTATTCGGCGCTTGCATTTATTAACAGGAGCTAATATTGGTGCGTCTATATGGAAAGTAGATGATACAGCTAAAGGAGTTTGCTTGCAGTTAAACTATTTTCTCGGAGAAATTAACTCCAATTTGACAATATTACCTTCAACTTGGCAAACCAATATTAAAGTACTTCAAGATTAATTATTCTTTCATTATTGTTGTTCCCTATTCCCTATTTAATCTTTAAAGGAGATAAATTGTTCAGCCTTACAACTCAAACAGAACGAACAAAAGAAACAGAATATACAAAAGTAATTACTTTCGCTGGACTTCCGGTTCATGAAAGTATAGAACTAGATTTTGTGCTTGCAGTTATCGATTCTTGGGATAAACAATGCAATATTTATTCCAATATCAAAATTGATGGAAATCCAATTCTTAAAGAAGCACTACTTCAAAAAATACCTCATTCGGCAAGCACTTTAACATTAGAATGGGTTACAAAAAATCATAATTTGTATGGTTGGAAAAATTCTCAAACTATGACCATCGTAACTGTCGTTATCAATGGGATTAAATATCCTCCCAATATCAAAAATATGATTCCCGATCAAACCATCCATGCTTACAGTAACATTGATTTTACCTTGAATGCTTCGAGTAGTTTAGATTCCAATGGAGACAGTTTAACTTTGCAGGCGTATCTAGATAACGGTTCGCTAAAAGCAAGTTGGCAAAGTTTTGACCCTTCCATGATCATTAACAGTAATTTCCGCTAGTTTACAGGAGTCCGGTTTAATTTTTATTTGACAATAACAGCTTTAGCTGCGATTGTTGCAGCAATTATAACTAGTCGAGATAGGGAACACAAAATATACTTACAGTTTTTCAAAAATCAAATATCGCTTTATCGATACCCGACAGTAAAAATTTCACCAATATCTACACGCGGTCGAATAAGTTGTGTTATCTTACCAATAGGTTGACAATCAGATGCAATGCTCTTTTTGTTTGTGATTTTCATGTTGATTCCAAAGTGTTCTTGAAAAAGTACTTGGGTTTGCTCGAAAGCTTTTTGTAGATTATCTTGATCCGTTTTCCCCCGCTTGCCAAAGTAAGGAAAATGATGGATAAATCGACCAAATAGCATTTCGCAATCCTCAGCATATTTGATAGTATCAAGAATGTGGTAATGCCATACCCGATCAACTTCTTCATTGGGGACAAGTTGACCGTTAGGGTAAAGATAAATCAACAACAAAAACATTAGATATTGTAAAATCGCTTGGTTTGTTTGTTGAATATTCCATTTGTCTTCGTTACAATACATAAGTCTATAGGCAATTGGTCCCAAATCAAGTCGTGCTAATTTTTCGATGAACGTCTGAACATCAGTAGATATATTAGATTTAGCGAATAACATTTCGTCACTCCGGATAAAATAATTGAGTGAAGCAGGAGCGAATTAAATTCCACACATAAGATTCCATTGGAATGAATTCCTTATCCGGGTTTTTTGAAATTCAAAGTGTTACTTTATACTTATTTCATTTTACTATTAAGTTTCTGTGAAGAAGCAGGAAGTGATTGTAAAAATTTAGATATTGCAGATTACAGGGAACTTGAAATTTAGAATCACAGAAGTCGGGTTTTTAGGATAAATATCCATAACACCACAAAAAAACGCATAAAAAACCCGACATATAGCCTACGAAAAATTAACGAGTCCACCAAGCCAAAGCATAAGGTTGAGTTGGTTCGTTGATGCTATTTTTAAACTTGACGCTAATTTTATAATTACCATCTTCCGGTATCTGACAGAAAATATGCTCCACGCTATCAACTTGACTAACAGAAGCGCAAGTACTGCGATTATCTGAATTTTGACTATCGGCTTTTACTAAATGCAAATCGAGATTATTCAAACCGCGATCGCGAAAATTTTCCCCTTTATCATATTTACCATTTTTGTTTTGATCTTCAAGTTCTACTAACCTATCCCAAGTTAAACTAATAGACACAAAACTGCCTTTTTGTAAAGGCTTTGCTAAAGTATAATCCGCAGATGTTGCGGTTAAAATTGTGCGATAATCCCAGCCAATAGCCGGTACTGCTTGGGATGGATTCCATTGTCCGGCACTAAACTGTTGGTAAGCCCGAAAAGCATTTAAATGTCCCGTTCCCATCTGAGTGTGTAAAGGAATTGCTTCGTCTTTGTAAGCATCAGAAGCTAACCAGTCTTGATTCTGCTTATCAATTAAAGTACGAGTCATCCCCAACTTTAAACCATTTCCATCATCTTTAATCTTCTCCGCTGAATTGAGTAAAACAGCTTTCATCACTTCATGACGGCGAGCATCAAGACTCCAAGCAAGTTGTTGGGGAGCAGTTAATTTTAGCGATTTTCTTAACATCCTATCACTAAATTCTTGCAATAAAGCCACAGTAGCTGTAACGTGAGGTGCAGCAAAACTCGTACCCGTGACCTTTTTAATTTGTCCATTAGGATCGAGCAAGCGAATATTATTCCCTGGTGCCACAATACTGATAGTACGACGCGGACCTAAATTAAGTTCCTTACCGGCTAAGCGTGCGCTCATTGACTCATTTATCGCGACCAAATTAGAAACATCAAGTTTTCTAAAAATATTTTCTCGGCGAGAGGAAAAAGCAACGTTAATTCCATTAAAATTATCTGTAGGGATGGGAATACCACCCTTACCCTGATTACCTGCAATAGTATATAAAACATTATGAACCCGACTAGACCAATCAACACATAATGTAAGTAAAGCTTTACCATCCAAAACTGGTTCCGGTCTAGGGTCACGGCTTAAAGGTTCACCAAAGCTAAAATTAATCGCGCGTACATCATTACCATTTTGCAAAGCAATATGCTGCGTCGATAAACATTCTTCAGGTTGACCCATACCCTTGATAGAACCAACCGCAGAGGAATAGAGACGCGCTCCTGGAGCAATCCCCCGAAAGCCTTTATCATTGCTGACCATTACACCAGCAACATTATAAGCATGAGGGTCAACACCTTTATCAGACTTAGCGGGTTGATTACCTTGAAAAACACCAGCTAAAGGTACAGAACGATTTTTAGAAACAGACTTATCTACACCAAATTGACCAGGACGACCAATTTCCACTTGACCAAGAGCAATTTTTCTACCAGATAGATTATATGGTGGCTTATGTAACCTCAAAGCATCAATACCTTCGCTACTAATAGAAGTAGTCAAAGCAAATACCGGCAAGCTCAAGCAAGAAGCACCACAACCCAAAATCACCCAGATTAGTTTTTTCATAAAGTAGTTGATGGTTGTTAGTTGTTGGTTGTTGGTTGTTAGTTGTTAGTTGTTAGTTGTTGGTTGTTGGTTGTTAGGAGTTAGGAGTCGCCAATTACCAATTACCCATTACCCATTACCCATTCCCAATTCTCAATTTTTCATGAGAAAAATCTCAATATTTTGTTACAATGATTACAGAAGAGGACGCTTAAAGACCCACTAGCCATGATCAATAAACAATCTAAAAAACCCGTTGTGATCGCTCCATCCATCCTATCAGCAGATTTTAGTCGTCTTGGTGACGAAGTTCGCGCTGTAGACGAAGCCGGAGCCGATTGGATTCACGTTGACGTAATGGATGGTCGTTTTGTACCTAATATAACGATTGGTCCTCTGATAGTGGAGGCGCTTCGTCCGGTAACTCAAAAGCCTCTGGATGTCCACTTGATGATTGTGGAACCTGAAAAGTATGTAGAGGATTTTGCGAAAGCTGGAGCAGATCACATTTACGTTCATTGCGAGCATAATGCTTCTCCTCACTTGCATCGCACTTTAGGACAAATCAAGGAACTTGGTAAAAAGGCAGGAGTTGTATTAAACCCCGGTACTTCTTTGGATATGATTGAGTACTGTCTGGATTTATGCGATTTGGTGCTGATCATGAGCGTTAACCCTGGTTTTGGTGGTCAAAGCTTCATCCCTGGAGTTTTACCCAAAATCCGCAAGCTGCGTCAAATGTGTGACGAACGCGGACTTGATCCTTGGATTGAAGTTGATGGTGGGCTTAAGGTAAATAATACCTGGCAAGTTTTGGAAGCTGGTGCAAATGCAATTGTTGCAGGTTCCGCCGTTTTTAAAGCTAAAAGCTATAAGGAAGCCATCGAGGGTATCCGCAACAGCCAACGCCCTGCACAAGATATACCCAAAGCTTCTTAATATGAATATGAGTTAATAAATATTCCCATCACTTGAAACCCCTTCCTTTAATTTAGCGGAGGGAATTTTTTTAATCGCACCATCAGTTCTGAGAAGTCGGGTTTTTATGACTATTGTCTGGTGTACAGATATTTCAGGTAAAAACCCGACTTCTAATCATTGTCTGGTGAGTTTCGAGAAGTCGGGTTTTTTATAACCATTGTCTGGTGTACAGTAGGCTAGTAAAAACCAGACTTCTAATGATTTTAAATCTAATCTAAAAAGCCCATCAAAGAGTAACTATCATCAACTTCGTTGGATGCAACCGGACGATTACCCATAACAGAATAAGTTTGTGAAACCACCAAATCGCTCTTAGCAATCGGACGAATTCCAGATAAATTCATCGTCTCGGAAAATTGCATCTTGTTCGCCCCAATAGGACGAATCCCCATGATATTTACGGTATCAACAATTTGCAAATCGCTGCTGCTAATGGGACGTTCCCCAGAAACCATCATTGTACCTGCAATATTTAATTCGCTGCTGGTAATAGGGCGATTCCCAGAAACCGCAAGGGTTCCGGTAATTTCTTCTTTTGCAGCATCTGTTTTTACAACCTTATCAGTATTGTTGTTTTGATTATCTGTACTCACGTTTTCACCTTTTATATTTTCTAATTTTGTACTGGTTTCTAATCCAGTTTTGATTCGTCTTTGTCTAGTACTGGCTTGTCTACCATTACTGCTGACGGTCATAATTTTATGCCTCTAACAAATAAATTTGACTATGATGACGGTAAATTAAAAATTTACTTTTATTTATTAAGTGTAACTTTAAACAACCTTGTATAGATATAAGTATCTTTAAAACTGACACATAAGTCAAACTTAATTGTAAAATATTGTAAAGATTAATGTATATAAATTCTGTTTTTTAGATTCCGGTTTTCAGTTCGTCACGCAACACTATTCGTTACCATTAAATAGGTTAAAGTTTTTGCAAGCTGTATGAAAAATTTTCTGGTAAAAGCCCCTTTTGAACCCACAGGTGACCAGCCTAAAGCAATTAAGCAGCTTGTGGAAACTATTGAAGCAGGAAACCGTTATCAGACGCTTTTGGGTGCAACTGGTACGGGAAAAACTCACACGATCGCCAGGGTGATTGAGAAAATAGGTAGACCAACTCTTGTTTTGGCGCATAATAAAACCCTTGCTGCACAGCTTTGTAATGAGCTGCGGGAGTTTTTCCCGGAAAACGCGGTTGAATATTTTATCAGTTACTACGATTATTATCAACCAGAAGCTTATATTCCCGTTACCGATACTTATATCGAAAAAACGGCTCAAATTAACGATGAGATTGATATGTTGCGACATTCCGCAACTAGGTCTTTATTTGAACGTAAAGATGTAATAGTTGTGGCTTCTATTAGTTGCATTTACGGTTTGGGAATGCCTTCGGAATATTTAAATGCTGCAATTCCATTGCAAGTGGGGAGGTCAGTTGACCAACGGGAAATACTTAGAGATTTAGTATCAGTTCAATATAGTCGTAACGATATAGAAATGAGTCGGGGACGGTTTCGGGTTCGCGGTGATGTTTTAGAAATTGGTCCTGCATACGAAGATAGAATAATTCGGATTGAGTTTTTTGGTGATGAAATAGACGCTATTCGTTATATTGACCCAGTTACAGGTGAAATTCTGCAAAGTTTGACAGCAGTAAATATTTATCCGGCGCGTCACTTTGTCACACCGCAAGATAGGTTAGAAGTCGCTTGTGCGGATATCGAAGCAGAATTAAAAGCCCGTAAAGCAGAATTAGAAGCAGATGGTAAATTATTAGAAGCTCAACGTATAGACCAACGCTGTCGCTATGATTTGGAAATGTTGCGCGAAGTTGGTTATTGTAACGGTGTAGAGAACTATTCGCGTCATTTAGCAGGAAGAAAATCAGGGCAACCACCAGAATGTTTGATTGATTACTTTCCCAAAGATTGGATGTTGGTGATCGATGAATCTCACGTTACTATTCCTCAAATTCGCGGGATGTATAATGGCGACCAAGCACGAAAAAAGGTTTTAATAGAACATGGTTTTCGGCTTCCTAGTGCTGCTGATAATCGTCCTTTAAAAGCCGAAGAATTTTGGGACAAAGTTAATCAATGTATCTTTGTTTCGGCAACTCCTGGTAATTGGGAATTAGAAATTTCTGAAGATAATATTGCCGAGCAAATTATTAGACCAACTGGAGTAATTGATCCGGAAGTAATTGTACGTCCTACTGAAGGTCAAATTGATGATTTATTAGGCGAAATTAAAGACCGAGTAGACCTGAATGAAAGAGTATTAATTACTACGTTAACCAAGCGAATGGCTGAGGATTTAACGGAGTATTTAGAAGATAGCGGTATTCGTGTTAGATATCTGCATTCTGAGATTAATTCGATTCAAAGAATTGAAATTATCCAAGACTTGCGCGATGGTGTGTTTGATGTATTAGTTGGTGTTAACTTGTTACGGGAAGGTTTGGATTTACCCGAAGTTTCTTTAGTAGCGATTTTAGATGCTGATAAAGAAGGATTTTTGCGTGCTGAGCGTTCTTTAATTCAAACTATTGGTAGAGCTGCACGTCATGTAAAAGGACAAGCCATTTTATACGGCGATAAAATGACCGATAGTATGATCAAGGCGATCGATGAAACCGAACGTCGTCGGGGTATTCAAATGGCACATAATAAGATGCATAATATTACCCCGAAGTCAATTGTGAAAAAGAAATCTAGCAATGCAATTTTATCTTTTTTAGAAGTGTCACGACGCTTAAATTCACAAGATTTGCAAGTGGTAGACGAACACGTTGATGAAATACCTTTAGAAAATATTCCGCAATTAATTAATAAATTAGAAACCCAGATGAAGGAAGCTGCTAAAAATCTCCAATTTGAAGAAGCTGCAAAATTTAGAGATAGAATCAAGCATTTAAGAGATAAGTTGGTGGGAAGATGATTAAGTTAGGAGTTAGGAGTTAGGAGTTAGGAGTTAGGAGTTATGAGTTAGGAGTTAGGA
>JAAUSO010000068.1 GCA_012033205.1 Richelia sp. SL_2_1
AAGGTTAAGGTTAAAGGTTAAAGGTTAAAGGTTAAAGGTTAAAGGTTAAAGGTTAAAGGTTAAAGGTTAAAGGTTAAAGGTTAAAGGTTAAAGGTTAAAGGTTAAAATTAAAGGCTCATCAGTAGTTAGTATGCTAAAAAAATAGTAAAAAAAGGGAAGAGGGAAGAGGGAAGAGGGAATAAAAAATAGTATTGATTCCTAAAACCGATTAATAAAGCTAATTTATAAAGCACAGTAAGAGTTTCAAGTTTTTAATTTTTATTTTTAGCATACTATGTACTGAAGAACCAAATTTAAAGTCTAGATATTTGATTCCCTATTCCCTATTCCCTATTCCCCATTCCCTATTCCCCAATAATGAAAAAACCAAAACGTCCTATTTTGATAGGATTAATAGTTTTAGGAATAATAATTTTAATTACTTTTATTGCGGCTCCTAGTAGTAACAAAATATATACTGGCTCAACTTATAACCGCGCTCCTGCGGGATATGGTGCTTGGTATGCTTTCATGGAACAGCAGGATACTAAAATTGTACGTTGGCAAAAACCTTTTAAAGATTTAGAAGATGAAAAATTGACGGGTACTCTGTTACAAATAAATGGTAATTTACAACCTTTATTTCTTGATCCTTCACAAACAGAATGGGTAAAAGCTGGTAATAATCTGATAATTTTAGGTGTATTTCAACCAGTGACTAATGCTCCATTCACCTCAAATCTAAAATCAAATAGAGTCGATGTGAAAATTGAAACGCGACGACGACACAAACTAAATAAAAATGAAGAATCTGATTTAAAAGATAGTTTTGGTGCTGTTGTTTGGCAACAAAAAATCGGTAAAGGAAAAGTTATTTATTCCACAACTCCTTTTATCGCTGCTAATGCTTATCAAGATAATCTTAATAACTTTAAGTATTTAGCTAATTTAGTTAAACAAGACGAAAACATCATATATGTAGATGAATATATCCACGGTTACAAAGACTCTAAAGTTAGAGACAGGGAAGGAGAAGGAAATTTATTCGGTTATCTGGCTAAAACTCCTTTATTTCCAGCATTGATACAGATAGGATTTTTATTATTAGTAATAATTTGGGTGCAGAATCGGCGTTTTGGTCAACCAATCAATTTAAAAACACGTGTTGTAGATAATAGTGAAGAATATATTCAAGCTCTAGCACAAGTATTAGAAAAAGCTGATTGTAACGACTTTGTGGTAGAAATGATAGGCAAAGAAGAACAGTTAAAATTACAAAAAGCTTTATGTCTAGGTCAACAATTAGTTGATAAGCAAATAATAATTAATGCTTGGATAGAACAAATTAAAACTCCTACCGCTCAACTGAATGAAGTCTTAAGTATGAGCAATCAAAAACGCCGCATCAGCGAACGACAACTGTTAAACTGGTTGAAAAAATGGCAATCTATACATCAAGAAGTAGAAAAATCGCAAAATATGCCTGCTCTACGTTTGTAAAGAGAATGTGCAAGAAAGAGAAAATCCTGGTTCAAACTGCAAGATTTTGGGAAAATATGATTTTAGAATCTACAAATTTATCATTTGAATATAAAATATCTACTTACATCCATATCTCTGGGAATATCGACCTAAATTTAGTTCTAATATCATAATGAATCAAACCAATCCCGTAATTAATAACCTGGCTCAATCTCTAAATAAAGTGGTTGTGGGACAATCTACCTTAGTAAATCAACTACTTATTGCATTGCTAGCGGGTGGACATATTATATTGGAAGGAGTACCGGGAACTGGTAAAACACTCCTAGTAAAAGTTATGGCTCAGTTAATCCAAGCAGATTTTCGCCGCATTCAATTAACCCCGGATGTATTACCTTCTGATATTACGGGTACGAATATTTTTGATTTAAATACTCGCAGTTTCAGTTTAAAAAAAGGACCAATATTTACTCAAATATTATTAGCAGACGAAATTAACCGTACCCCTCCCAAGACACAAGCCGCCCTGCTCGAAGGAATGGAAGAATTACAGGTAACATTAGATGGTGAAAGCTTGCCTTTACCCGAATTATTTTGGACAATCGCCACACAAAACCCTTTAGAATTTGAAGGTACTTATCCTTTACCAGAAGCGCAATTAGACAGGTTTTTATTTAAATTGGTAGTGGGTTATCCCGACGAAGCTTCTGAAAAACAAATGTTACTCAACCGTCAAGCCGGATTTTCCGCCAGACGCACAGATATTGCAAGTATAAAACCTGTTGCTCAAGTAGAGGAAATTATTGAATTAAGAAAAGCGGTAAAGCAAGTTAAAGTTACCGAAGCGATTATTGATTATCTTTTAGCATTAGTCAGAATATCACGTCAAAATCCCGATTTAGCATTAGGAGCATCACCACGGGCTGCAAATGCCTGGTTTGTGACATCCCAAGCAGCAGCATATTTAGCAGGAAGAGATTACGTTACTCCTGATGACGTGAAAGCGGTTGCACTTCCTTTGTTACGACATCGACTGATTTTGAAACCGGAAGCAATGTTAGATGGTTTGGAAATTGATGCACTAATTGCTTCCATACTTAATAAAGTTCCGGTGCCTAGGTAAGGAATAATATGCTTTTTAACGCAAAGTTACGAATCAGGTATACGCAAAGGTACGCAGAGTTTTAAATGCCCAAAACTCTATTTTTTATGAGAAATATTCGAGTAATTATTTGATTATGATTCCTTCCAGACGTAGTTATTTTTTATTCATAGCAGGGATTATCATTGCTCCGATTCTGACTATTTTTATGGGAATTTCTACAAGTATTGCGGTTATTTTAGTATTTGATGCCACAATACTGCTATTAATGTTTGTAGATAGTTGGCGATCGCAAAATCATCGTGTGGAAATCACCCGTAAAGTACCCCCAAGACTTTCGATTGCCAGAGATAACCCCGTAGAGCTAACGGTAAAATCGCAAAAAACCCCAGCTATTGTTGAAATTTGCGACTATTACCCCAGTGGATTCGCAGCATCTGCTGTTAAACTGCGTGCTGGTATTCCTGCTAATAATACCCAAGAACTAACATATACAGTCCATCCCACCCAACGAGGAGAATTTGCTTGGGGAGATATCCAGGTACGTCAACTTGGTGTTTGGGGATTAGCGTGGAATAATTGGAAAATTCCTCAAAGTTTCAAAATCAAGGTTTATCCAGATTTAATGGGATTGCGATCGTTATCGATTCGCTTGACATTAAAATCATCCGGCTCGATGCGTAAACTTCGTAATTTGGGTATCGGTACCGAATTTGCAGAATTGCGAAATTATCGTACAGGGGACGACTTACGGTTTATTGACTGGAAAGCTACCGCACGTAAAGCTACATATGGTAATTCACCCTTGGTAAGGGTGTTAGAACCAGAACAAGAGCAAACTTTGATGATTTTGCTCGATAGGGGACGCTTAATGACAGCGAGAGTCGAGAATTTACAGCGATTTGACTGGGGTTTGAATGCCGCTTTATCTTTAGCTTTAGCCGGATTACATCGAGGGGATAAAGTGGGAGTTGGTATATTTGACCGCCAAATACATACGTGGATTCCCCCACAACGCGGACAGCATCAGTTAAATAATTTAATTGATCGATTAACACCAATTCAACCAGTTTTACTGGAATCAGATTATTTAGGTGCAGTAACAAAAGTCGTACAGCAACAAACTAGGCGCTGTCTTGTAGTGATAATTACGGACATCATTGATGTTACCGCTTCCACCGAACTTTTAGCCGCACTCACTAAATTATCACCTCGTTATCTACCATTTTGCGTTACATTACGCGATCCAAAAGTAGATAATTTGGCTCATACCAATGTAAGTCAACAAACAGTTACAGGTGCTTACAATCGTGCAGTAGCAATAGATTTATTATCCCAACGACAACTAGCATTTGCTCAACTCAAACAAAAAGGTGTATTAGTACTAGATGCCCCAGCAAATCAAATTACAGATAAGTTAGTCGATCAGTATTTACAGTTAAAAGCACGAAATCAAATTTGAAAAGGAGTTAGGAGTTAGGAGTTAGGAGTTAGGAGTTAGGAGTTAGGAGTTAGGAGTTAGGAGTTAAGAGTTAAGAGTTAGGAGTTAAGAGTTATTAATTTTTAATTGTTTTTTTCCCTCTATGGACAATCAATATGGATTATCGCAATCCCGCTCCAACAGTAGATATAATCATCGAATTAATTGATAAGCCACATCGACCAATAGTATTAATCGAACGTCATCACGAACCTCTCGGTTGGGCTATTCCTGGTGGTTTTGTCGATTATGGGGAAGCTGTGGAAACCGCAGCCAGAAGGGAAGCTTTGGAAGAAATTGGTTTATCCGTAGAGTTAATCGAACAGTTTCACGTATATTCCGATCCCAAACGGGATTCACGTAAGCATACGATAAGTATTGTATTTATTGCGATCGCGAAGGGTGAACCAAAAGCTGGGGATGATGCTAAAGATGCAGCGATTTTTGAATCTTGGCGGATTCCTGATAATTTATGTTTCGATCACGATCGCATTTTGCAAGATTATTGGCGATATCGGCATTATGGAATACGACCAAGGATTTAAAATTTTAGATTTTAGATTGATTATCTTTTTAGCCGGGGAATTATCTTTCCCGGTAGAATGCTGGGCTTGTTCGCAAATTTTCGACATTTTATTTTTTAGTCACCTTTAATACAAAAAAACGAGATTATACTGAGTAGATTGTATTTAAAGGTGCATGATGAACGCTGAGGAACTTTTAACAAAATATGCAGCAGGTCAGCGACTATTTCAAGGGATAAATTTAAGAGGATTGGATTTAAAAGGTGCTGATTTAAGCGGAATCGATTTACAAGGATCAGATTTAACTGGATGCGATTTAAGTAAAGTTAATTTGAGTAAAGCAAACCTCAATTCTGCTAATTTGAGTAGAGCATTTCTAGTAGAGGCTAATTTAATTCAAGTACAAGCCTGTCATACTAATTTTGCTTTAGCAGAAATCAGTGATTCTTACTTGAACATGGCTAATATGAGCAGCGCTAACTTAACTAACGCTAATTTAGATAATGCAAACTTGACTAATACAAACTTAACTCATGCTAACTTGAGCAACACCAACCTGAAAAACGCTAACTTTAACGAAGCTAATTTAAATAGTACCAATCTAGAAGGTGCTAATTTAACTAAAGCTGATTTGAGTAGAATTAGCTTAAGAAGTGCTAAACTCCAAGATACAAATTTGATGCAAGCTCAGCTCAGAGGAACTGATTTGTCTAATCGTGATTTACCAAATATTAACTTGACTGGGGCCGATTTAACAGCAGCAAATCTAATAAGCGCAAAACTAGCAAAAGCCTGTCTCCAAGGAGTAAATTTAGAAAGAGCCGATTTACAAAACACCAATCTCACCAAAGCCAACTTAAATAACGCCAACCTAAGAAAAGCCGATTTAACCAACGCGAATATTTACGGCGCTACATTTGAAAATACAGACCTAACTGGTGCGATAATGCCAGATGGGGAAATCTATCAACTACAGATAGAATCCCATGAATCGGCAGCATCTTTATTTCAGGTAGAATCTATGACTCGTAAAGTTATTAAAACTGATAACGCACCCGCACCAGTGGGACCTTATAATCAAGCGATTATGGCATCGGGTGAAATGATTTTTGTTGCGGGACAAATTGCGATCGATCCGAGGGCGGGAAATGTTGTTTACACAGACGATGTGACGAAGCAAACGGAACGGGTAATGGCTAATCTAGAAGCTATTTTAAAAGAAGCTGGTGCGACGTTTGAAAATGTTGTCAAAACCAGTGTATTTTTAAAAAATATGGATGATTTTGCGGCGGTAAATGCAGTTTACGCAAAATACTTTGATGAAGCATCCGCTCCTGCTCGCGCTTGTGTTGAAGTTTCGCGTTTACCAAAGGATGTTTTGGTTGAAATTGAATGTATTGCAATGGTTTAAAGTTTAATTAAAGGGTTGGCGGGAATAGGGAATAGGGAATAGGGCAATTTTCCGAAATAAATCTATTTAAAATTGATTCTATAAATAAGTAGATTTGGCGAATACATTTTTCAGGTGGGTATTACTCACCTTTTTTTCGTAAATTCGATTAATTATTGAACTTAAACCTGAGAAGATGTTTTGAAAGATAAAGTATGAAATTAGACGTTTTAAAACATCCTCTTAAACTATTACTAAATATGGTGTGAGAAGTCGGGTTTTTATGACAAATATCTGTAAAAGAAGACAAATCTGAGAAAAACCCGACTTCTGTGATTGTCATCGTAGTCTCTATATAATTACAGGTATGATTATTTGATTAATGTGAAACTTAAACACAAACATGACTGAAATGACGAGTAATAATATTCAACCTTGGCAACAAAATACAATAGTACATCACACTCAAATTTTGATGTTGAGTTTCGAGCGTTGGACTGGACGTACTTTGTTAAATTGTACAGGTTCTGCTGAAGAAGTAACAAAAGCATTATTTGAAGCAGATTTTGTATTAGTATCTCATGGTATAGAAACAGATCCAATTTTTAACTACGGTAATCGCAAAGCGTTACAACTATGGGAACTTTCTTGGGAAGATTTTACTTCAATGCCTTCACGTCAATCCGCACAGCAAGTAGTTCAAGAAGAGCGCGATAGTCTTTTAGCTGAAACTACTACTAAAGGTTTTACTCGTTATTCGGGGATTCGTATTTCCAGTAGCGGTAAGCGTTTTCACATAGAAAATGGTATGAGATGGAACCTTTTGGACACAGAAAATCAATATTTTGGTCAAGCTGCGATGTTTTCTAATTATAAATTTCTCGATTAATTTTCAATTAAAGTCGCATCAACACCATACTTTTTCAGCCTTCTTAATAACAACTGTCCTTGATGTTTATATATAGGATAGTCCAAAGTACCAGGTAAATTATACATTAAATTTAGTGCCATTTTTTGTTGCAACCACAAACAAAAGCGATAATCGCAGATGCTTTGAGTATGATATCTTGCGATGGTGCTTCTTTGACACTTAATTTACAGTTGGGAAGTTGGCGATCGCCATTTTCAATATTTTGTAAACTGTCGAAATTTGCCAGAATAACAATTCTATCTCCGGGTTCTAAAGGTGATTTATCCCAGTAACTAGGCATGATTTTAGGATGGGATTGTTTATATGTTTGGTAGAGAATAGGTACAACTTGATAACCATAAGCAAGTTCAAACAGGAAATATCCATTTAAGGTATCTCCTTGTTTAATAGTGTATTCTGCAACCAAAATAGTTTGCTCATTCATCCGCAACATATTACGAATGTGTTTACCAAAAGCATTACTTACAAATGTTTCTGCTGAAAGTTCATAATCATTAATTACTTTTGCATAAGGTAAATATTCCTTAATTTCGTTGGTTTTATGATAGTCAAAAGTGCGAATAATTAAAGTACAGTTAGGATTTACTTGATAAGCTTTTAAACTAATATTGATATTGTCATCTTCATTATCGGTGACAACAACAACGCTTTTAGCATTAGCAAGATTTACTTTTTGCAAATTATCAACAAAATTACCAATTAATAATTGCATATGTGGTAAAACACTGCGTTTTATCTTTTTATCATTCATCCCAAATACTGGTTGCTGCCATTTTTGTAAAAAATCTGCAATTTTCTCTCCCAGTTGACTTAAACCAATTACCACAATATGGTTACGTTTAGGATAAATAAATAACTGCTGAAATTTTTCGTTTAATACCCATTGAGTTAACCAAGCTTGTAATACACCCATTAATAGGATACCGCTCAGCATATAGAAAAAATTTATTGTTCGTTCTAATATCTCTGGTTGTAATATTGTTTGTTTATCGTCTCTTAAATAAACAGCATCGTATCCCCCCAAAAGCATCACGGCAGAGGTATATAAAGCTTTTAATGGATGATATTCCAAAGTAATACTTAGAATTACAACACCAATAATTAATAAAATCAACCAAGTTAAGAATACGATGCGAATAATTGGTTGATTAATTTGCTGTTTAATCCATCCTTGTACAGCAAGAGTTTTTTGTACTCCTTTTTTTCTAGATAAAAAATCAATAATTATTTGCTTAAAACTACTATCTTCTTCTGAAGGTAAAGAAGATGATTCACCATATAAATGAACTAACTTATTATTAACTTCTATATAAATAACTTCATCATTGGGATGCAATATTAAATTGGGTTTCCAATTGTGAAATAAAGTCGGAAGCTGTTTTCTTGCGGGAATATGACTGAGTATTCGACAATCTTTAGTATTAATTTGATGTAATTGACGACTCCGCCATTTATGATAGGGATGAATTTTAACTTTAAATATCCCCACCCATTCATCTTCCAATTGAAAGAAACCGCGATTTTCATCTCCTAAAGCACGAGTTGCAATTATTTGTGCTGGTAATTCTGTTGCATCACAAACTATTAAATTATTGATATTTAGCTCGTTTCTATCATGTAAATTCTTTTGAGATGAACGTACAATTACACGAGCTTGAAGATGAAGTTTACTTATCTCATGAGCTACTTTTATATTTACTAATTCATCATCTGTAACTATTAGTATCGCTCGACATTCTTTGATATTAGCTTGTTGTAAAATATCTAATTCTTGAATATCTCCAATTAAATAATTATTTTTCAGATAATTTGGTATCCCATCAACTTGCCATTTAATTTTTTCCTGTTTATCAATTGCAATTACAGGTACACCAAAATTCTTGAGTAACTTGACACAATGTTGACCTAAACTACCCAAACCACAAACTATAAAATGCGAAGATTGAGTCGATTGATTCTGTTGTTCAGATAGCGACATTTAGGAAACCTATATAATTATAATTTTTGTTTGGCTTCGAGTAATTAATAGTGATACGTGTATTTCGATTTACAATCGAACAATAATTTGATGAGATGGGATAAATGCAATAAATAACTCAAATAATAAATATATTTTTTGTGCTGATTAATTGTGAGAAATACAACAATTAACTTTAAATATAGGAAGGATGCCAAAAATATTATATACAAGTATTTCTTGATAATTTGATGTTTGAAATACCCTAATAAGAAAAACATTTAATCATTAAATTAATTCATCATAATTTAAATGATATTTATTTAAATTAACGTGAATTCGATGTTCATTCCTTCGATTATTCGTGGGGTTAGAAGTCGGGTTTTTATGATGATTGTTTGTTACAACCCAGACTTATCTTAAAAACCCGACTTCTTTCTATTCGTTGAATTCATGTTAAATTAAACTTAATCTGATATTAAACAACTATCAATAGTAATCTGTGGTGGAAACATAAAAAACCCGGTATTCTCAAAAAACCGGGTTTTTACTTGATGAAATTACAAAAATTATCGTTTAATTATCCTGATAAATTATCCAAAATTCAAACTGAAAACTTACTGAAATTTCAAATCTTCTTCTGTTGTAATTGGTATTTCCGTTTCAGAAGGTGATTCTCCCGAAAATTCGATTTCACGATTTTCTAAAGTTTCTGAAGGTTGTTCCCCTTCATCATTACCAGGAATAATAACAGACGACTCTGGAGCATCTTCAACTGCCGTTGGTGCTTGCTTATCTTGAGATGAAACAATTTCTTGCATCAACTGCTCAATGACTTCTGTTTGTTCAATGTTACCTTGTTTGCGATACTCTTTATGAGCGCGTTTGAGAACTTGCTGAGCTTTCTTCAATTCCCCTTGCTTATAAAAAGCTATTCCCAAATTGTAATAAGCAGAAGGATTATCCGGAATGCGACGAATTGCTTGAATATAAGTCTCAATCGCTTCGGGAGTTTGACCTCTAACTGCTAATAAACCAGCTAAATTATTATATGCTGCAATATTCTGGGGATTTAACACTAAAACTTCTCGATAAGCAGAAATCGCTTTACCTGTATCTCCTTGTTGCTGCAAAGCTATTCCCAAATTAAAGTAAGCATTGACATTGTTTCTGTCAAGATGAATTGATTGTTCGTAAGCTGCGATCGCTTCTTCAATTTGTCCTTGTTGATACAATACTAAGCCGAGATTATACTGAGCATTAGCCATTGTCGGCTCAACTACTAATGCTTGACGGTAAGCGGTAATTGCAGCTTCATTTTGTTCTTGTTTGTGCAACGCTAAACCCAAATTATAATAAGCTTCTGCTAAATCGGGATTCAGACGAATTGCTTCTCCATACTCTTGTACCGCTGCATCCAAACGATTTTGCCGATAAAATATATTACCTAAATAATTCCGTGCTGCACCAAGATTAGAATCGCGACTTAAAGCAGCCCGTAAAGCCGATTCAGCCCCTTGTAAATCGCCAGTATTATAACGCATAACTCCCTGCTGAAACAAACCAGCAGCTTCTAAATCTTGGGTGACAGCGGTTTGTGCTAAAAGCTTATTTCCCGGTAAATCCGCGATCGCAATTCCCAAAAAGGTAGCACAGGAGCAAAATAGTAAAGGAACAGCAGCGCGAATAATACGCTGAATATTTGCAAATTTTTGAGACATTTTAGGCTTTCCCTGCACTTATTACTAGATGCTGTTTAAGTTAGAATGCCCATAATCGAGAGTAAAATTGAAGTTCTTTGAATAATTTTTGAATAGGTAATGGGTAATTGGTAATTGGTAATGGGTGAACAACGAGACAGTTAACTATTAACTCCTAACTCTTGATTGCTTCAGGTAGTATCAACATGGCATCACCGAAGGAATAGAAGCGATATCGAGATTTTATTGCTTCTTGATATACATTCAATAATCGTTTTCTCCCAATTAAAGCACTTACCAACATCAGTAAACTCGAACGTGGTAAATGAAAGTTGGTAATTAAACCTTGTACTACTCGCCATTTATAACCAGGATATATAAATAAGTTGGTTTCACCGCAAAATGGCTGTAATTCCCCTTCACCTGCTTTTGCTGCTCCTTCTAAAGCTCTGACTACTGTTGTTCCAACCGCAATAACTCTTCCACCTTTGGCTTTGGTAGCACGGATTTGCTCTACTGTTTCGATTGGTACTTCAATCCATTCTTTATGCATTTCGTGAGTAGTTACGTCTTCTACTTCTACCGGACGAAATGTACCGACTCCCACGTGTAAGGTGACAAAAGCTTGATTAATTCCAGTTTGCTGCAATGTTTCTAATAATTGAGGAGTAAAATGCAGCCCTGCTGTGGGTGCTGCCACTGCTCCAGGATGTTCAGCATAAACTGTCTGATACTGTTGGCTTGCGGCATTACTCGCCGTAATATAAGGCGGTAAGGGTATTTCTCCAAATATATCTAATAGCTGTATCAAAGATATTCCAGGAGGTAAATCAAATTGCAGCAACCTTCCTCCTGTCGCTTCGTCAGTTTGCAAAACTTTTGCAACTAATTCTTTGTCAGGTTCTAAACTATCTTTCCTTGGCTCAAAAATAATCTCGCTACCTGGCTTGAACCGCTTTCCCGGTTTAACTAATGCTAACCAACAATTGTGCTGCAATTCTTCCAACAGCAAAACTTCTATTTGCGCTCCCGTAGATTTACGTCCGTATAGTCTCGCTGGTATGACTTTTGTATCATTCATTACTAGTAAATCCTGGGGACGAAGAATCACTGGTAAATCCCGAAAAATTTTATTTCTAGGTAATTTTTGTATCTCAGTATCAAGTGAATCTACTACTAATAAACGCGAACTATCTCTGGGAACAACGGGGTTTTGAGCAATTAATTCAGGAGGTAAATCATAGTCGTATCCATCTAAGGAGCAGTCTAGATTAACATCTGTAGTAATTTGGCTTGAAGGGTAAATACCTTGAGATAAGCAGGTTTCTGACTCAGAAGAATTGGGTTTTCCCATAAAATGTGGTTGCTGCATTGATATTTATAATTTTTTAAGATAAAAAATCTTAATTATAGTTTATAAAAGAAATCTACATTATTAACCCTAAGTGATATTAAGCATATTATCAGTTAGAGTATATTTAAGTAATACGCAAAATTCCAGATAAAAATTGGGTAAACCTCCCCATCCAAAAACGGGGGCTTTTACCCTACCGGAGTTGGGGTCTATATATCAATAATAGAAATGTAGAGATGTAAAGTTGGCTTTGATCCCAAGCACTAAGATGGAATATTTGTATTACCTGGCAAATGCCAGTTTAACTTTAAGGGTAGTTCAATATTTGCACGCTAGACCCCGGATACCTGTTTCCTTCATCACCGTAATTCATCAGATAGATGGTTGGGTGGTTAGAGTCAAACTTGATTATCAGATTTCTCCTGATTTAGATGGTGATATCCGGTCTTTTTTGAACGAGTTAGGAATTCGTTACGAACCTCCAATGCGAGTACAAATGGCACTTTGGAGTTTGGAAGCACAACAAAATCCCGTTGAAGTCATGCGTCGTTATCAAGTCGCCATTGTTTCTCACGGTAGCCCCGACAAAGAAGAAATTGAAGCATTCCGGCAACAATTTGTTAGAGGATTGGGCTACTGTCCGGAAACCCTAGCATGATAATTGTTGCTGTATCTAACTTTTATAGCTAGGTGGTTATTAATTGATAATTGGTAATTTATCTATTTGTATCTATCACGAATATTACTCATTGTCAATTGAATACTCAAATGCTGCGGCAATGTATTCTTCTAAAATTAAATAATATCCCGATACTGATAAACTAGCTAAAAAATTTGTTTGAGTTATTTTTCTCTGACAGCAAACAATAGCTACATCAAACTGGCAAAGATAGTCTGCTTTTTCAGGAAACTTTGCCAGAAACATCGCAGCAGTGCGGCAAAGTTTAGCTTGTTTTTTTGTGCTAAAGCCATTCTTCCTTGAGCATCCCAACTACCCGGAGAACGGGTTTTGACTTCGACGAATGCTAAGGTAACGGTACCCAAATTATCTTCCCTTTCGGCAATAATATCAATTTCTCCCCAACGACAGTGCCAGCGACGATGTAGAATTATCCAACCCGTAGATTTGAGCCATTGGGTTACGAAGTCTTCACCTAAAGCACCAATATCGGGATAATGAGAAGAGGAATGGTTCGTCATGAGCAGCTAAATTATCATGATTTTTACTAAAAGTAACTGGATTAAGGTAAGTATACTTAGTTTATTATTTTGGGGAATAGTTTGTATTTTGCCGTCAAATTTAACTCCCCAAGCTTTTGCATTGGATTATGACAAAGAAATTTTAATCGAAGCTGATTTCTCCAATCGCGATTTAACGGATTCTAGTTTTACGAAAGCGAATCTTCGCGATAGCAACTTTAGTAATTCTAATTTGCAGGGTGTAAGATTTTTCGCGACTAATTTGGAGTCAGCAAATTTAAGGAATACCAACCTCAGATATGCGACTTTAGATTCCGCACGTTTAGTAAAAGCAGATTTGACAAATGCAGTGTTAGAAGGTGCATTTGCATCCAACGCTAGATTCGACGGTGCGATTATTGATGGTGCTGATTTTACGGATGTGTTATTACGTAACGATGAGCAAGAGAAATTATGTCAATTAGCCAAAGGTACTAATTCTACTACAGGGCGCAATACTCGCGATACTTTGTATTGTTCGTAGGTCAAATATAGCAAATTTCGGTTGAGTCCAATACACTAAAACCTCACCCCCATCCCCTCTCCGTATATTAGGAGAGGGGTTAAGAGAGCGGGGTGAGGTAATATTTGTATTCCACCCAAGTGAAAACCGCTATATATCCTAATCATCAGAAGTCGGGTTTTTAGATTACTTATTTGTAAGAGCAGAAAATATTTATAAAAACCCGACTTCTCAAAACCCACATCAACTAGATTAAGATTCTCCGATAGAAAAACATCGCTGTTGATCTAATTCTTTCAAACGTTTTTTTTCAGCCATAAAAGCTTGATAATAAGATTGATATTGTTCTGGTTGGGTTTCTGCATTGGTTTGCTCCCAAAGTTCGTAAAAGTGACGGAAGCGTTTTTCTCGCAATACTTTTTCCATGCTCAGAGTTGCTCTTAAAATTTGCAGGGGAGTGCGAATTATTTGCTGTTGGGCTGTTTCATTTAAGTGGAATAAATGAGAGACTAATTCTATTTGTTCCGGAAATTCTAAATATCTATCTTGCAAAGTTGAGATTAATTCTGTGGAATAATTTGGATTAGAAATATCTGCTGATTGAATTTCGACAATTTGTTGCCATAACAATCGGTGATGAGACAAGCTAAATTGTAAATCTCTGGCTTCTAAACTTTCAATAATCGTTTTTCGGTATTCTGGAGAATGTAAATAAATTAGTAATAATAAACTTTCGGCTTCTTCTAAAAGGCTGTATTCTTTAGGAATTGATTTGAAAGCATTCCCGGAATTATCTTTACTTTCGCGGTTTAAAGATGGAGATGTATAACTTTTATTTTTATAATTTACTCCTTCTGATTTATGATGAGAAGAAATTTGAGTTAATAAATTTTCTACTCGTAATGGAGTAAGTCTAGTGTCTCCTAAACTGAGTATTTCCGCACAACGAGAAACATAATAATCTCGCGTATCGGTATTATCTATATTCTTTAATAACTTAACCATTTGCTGACAGACTTTTTGAAAATCTGTAGCTTGTTTTAAATCACAATCTTTGGTAATTTGTTCAATCTGCCAATCTAACCATAACGGTGAATTTGCTAACAGTTGTTGATAATCTTCTGAAGTATGACTAAACAAGTATTCATCAGCATCTTTACCATCAGGAATATTGAGAATTTTGAGTTGAACTTCACCCTTATAAGCTAAATTCGCAACTTCACCAATTGCTCTTTCTGCTGCAAGAGTTCCAGCTTTATCCGCATCAAAATTGAGGATTAACTGCTTAGAATCGCTGTAACGCATAGCTAAACGCACTTGTTCAATACTTAAAGCCGTACCCAACGAAGCAACAACATTATTAATTCCAACTGCATGAAGAGCGATAACATCAAAATAACCTTCCACCACCACAGCTTGGTCAAATTGGGAAATACCAGATTTGGCTTTATCTAATCCGAATAACGTTCTACCTTTATGAAAAACTTCGGTTTCCGGTGAATTTAAATATTTAGGTTGTTCATCATCTAAACTTCTACCACCAAAAGCAATTACTTTCCCGGTAATATCGTGAATAGGAATCATTAAACGGTTGCGAAAAGCATCATAATAACCCCTACCTTCTGCACGAGATTTAATTAATCCTGCTTTATCCAATAACTGTACCGGATAACGTTTATCTTCGACTAAATAACGATATAAAATTTCCCAACCAACTGGAGCATAACCTAACTCAAACTTTTTAATAGTTTCATCTGTTAACTTGCGCTGTTGTTGAAGATATTCTAAAGCAACTTCCCCACTTGGTTGCCATAAAGCGTGTTGATAAAAGCGCGAAGCCACCTCAAGAACTTCGTATATTTGTTTACGCTCTGATATTTGACGCTGTAATTCTTGTCGTTGTTCGGGTTCTAATGTTTCTACAGGTACTTGATAGCGTCGTGCTAAATCTAAGACAACTTCAGCAAAAGAACGTTTATCCAACTCCATCATGAATTTAATTACATTCCCTCCAGCTTGACAGCCAAAACAGTAATACATCTGTTTGCTAGGACTTACACTAAAGCTAGGAGTTTTTTCATTGTGGAAAGGACATAATCCTAAAAAATCTTTACCACGCTTGCGTAAAACAACTCGCTCTGATATGACATCAACAATGTCAGCCCGTTGTTTGACTTCTTCAATAGTATCTTGGTGCAAGCGGGGGATTTGCATGATTACTTGATGGTAGTTAGTTGATGGTTGATGGTGGTTAGTTGATGGTTGTTGGTTGATGGTTGTTGGTTGCCTGTTGCCTGTTGCCTTTAACCTTTAACCTCTAACTTTTGACCTTTGACCTTTAAACTTTAACCTTTATATCCTTGTTCCCAGTACCAGAATGTTGTAAACAATCTTTTACGATAACTTTATAATCAGAGGAAATACTGAAAATGGGACGTATTTTTATTTCAGCAGGTCACGGAGGTAAGGAAACAGGAGGTATAGATCCAGGTTTTATTGCAGGTGGCACAACTGAAGCCAAGGAAATGATTTTACTACGGGATTTAATTTTAACGGAATTAAGGGCGCGTGGGTTGGAAGTTCTTTCGGTTCCAGATTCTTTGAGTGCTAGAGCGAGTATTGAGTGGATAAATTCCCGTGGTAATCGTAATGATGTAGCGGTGGAAATTCATGCCGATTCTGCTTCTAGCCCTGCTGTAAACGGCGCTAGCGTCTATTATATTGCTAATAATGAAGAACGTAAAAGTAATGCCGAAACCCTGTTGATGGCGCTGCTACGAAGGGTTCCGCAGTTAAATAGTCGGGGGGTGAAGCCGGATACTGCAACTGGGATGGGACAGTTGGTATTTACTCGTCAAGTTGCGATCGCGTCTCTATTAATCCAAGTTATTTTCTTAAGTAGTCCCCAAGACCGTGCTTTATTACAAAGCCGTCGTCGAGAGTTTGCGGTGGGGATAGCTGATGGAATAGTAGCATGGAGTCGCGTAATTGATCCAGGTTCAACTCCGCCACCGGAACCAACTTATCCAGCAATAAATATTAAAATTAACGGTCAAAATTATTCAGAACAAGGAATATTAGTTAATGGTAATGCCTATATTCCCATAGATTTAGTTGACCGTTTGCAAATTGATTTATCAAAACTTACTAATGTGCGTCGTCTAAGCTACCGCAGAATAGTTTATGTCAAAGCAATAGAATTACGAGAATTTAATATATCAATAGCTTGGGATGCTGTGAATCGTACCGTAATTTTAAAGTCAAATTTGGCAATTTGTCCCAACCAAATTAGTCAAATAATCTCTCGTGGTGCAACTTCAGAAATACAGTTACAAATCTTTTTGAGAGACAATAATCAAGATGCTTTGGTGAAGTTTCCCGACATACCCAAACTGTATCGAGAAGAAGCAGCAATTGAGGGAGTGAATCACGATATTGCTTTTTGTCAAATGTGTTTAGAAACCGGATTTTTACGTTTTGGGGATGATATACAACCGCAACAAAATAATTTTGCCGGATTAGGAACTATCGGTGGTGGAAGGGAAACAGCATCATTTCCTAGCGCCAGAATTGGAGTTCGCGCTCATATCCAACATTTAAAAGCTTACGCGAGTTTAGAACCTTTAGCACAGGAAGTTGTAGACCCCAGATTTCGTTTTGTGACGCGGGGTATAGCGCCATTAGTGACCGATTTATCAGGGAGATGGGAGGCAGATTTGCAATATGGAGATAAGATTATAGCGTTGGTGAAGCGGTTGTATGAATCGGCAGGGTTTTTGTAGATGTAATCTTCTTGGCTATAATTTTTAGTAAAGCGCTGCTACACTGCGGTTGTAATGTGGTTTCGCTTTCTGAATTCAACGCAGTTTAGTATGAGAATTCCTCCAAAATTAGATGAGAGGATAAAAGAGTATGCTGATCATGATCGTATTACCAAAAGCAAGGTAATGTCAGATGTCGTTAATCATGATTTGGCTTTTTCTAGTCATTTAACTTTAAGTTATTATTTCTGATAATTTGCTCAAAAAATCTATTACTAACTTAAAAATGAAGTTTAGAGAAATAGACGGAAGAATAAAAATACTATTATTAATGTTTTTTGAGATATTTCTAGGAGTAATTCTCAGCTTAATTAGTTCGCGAATATCTAGCAATTTAAACAATGGAAACATTAATGTAAATCAGGCATTAGTTATGCTAATAATTTTACTGTTTATAATATGTTGTGTTTTAGTATTAGTTAAGTATTTTCAAAAAATAGAACAGAAAACTTTTCAAGAAGATATTCCTCCAGAGCAGAGTGTTGTACCAGTAACTACTAAGTTACAATCAACAAAAAAATTTCTAGCTCGCAAAGTTTTTGTAAGTACTAGTTTGGTGGTTGCTGGTTTTGTTGCTGCATTTATTGTTCAAAGAATCCTAGATAATCCTGTAATACCTCCCTTACCTGTGGCATCTCCTACTGCTATCTCCACATCGATTCCCAGGGCTATTAAAGTACTTAACTTTGCTATCCTTCCCACATTAGATTTTAAAACTTTAGCAGAACAGGAGAATTGGAAGAACTTCATTAAAGATATGGAGAAAACATTGGGGATTTCGGTGAATATTTTCCCTGTACAAAGTTATAAAGAAGCGATTGAAGCAATCAATAATAATGATGCTCAAATTGTTTGGTTTGGTGGTCAATCCTACATCGAAGCAGCGAAAGAAGATAATATTGAAGCATTTGCTCAGACTGTAAATAATGATGGTAGTAGAGGTTATTATTCATATCTAATTACGAATAAAAATCAGTCAATAGTTTCACAAGTAAAAACACTGGATAAAAACCAAAGTGATAATTATATAATTGATGCGATAAAAAAGGGTTTATTAGTCACATTTGCTTTCAACGATAAAAATTCTACTTCTGGTTTTTTAATTCCAAATTTGTGCGTTTTTGCGAAAAATGGTATCGAACCCGAAACAATTTTGAATAATCCACCATCTTTTCTTCGTAGTCATGAAGCCACAGCACTTGCTGTTGCAGATGAACGTGTAGATGTCGCAACAAATAATAGTGAAGCTTTAGCTCGTCTGAAAAAAAGTCATCCCCAAGCTTATCAAAAAATCGAAATCATTTGGGAATCTCCGATTATTCCCAGTGACCCCATAGCTTATCGTAAAGATTTACCAGAAAACATTAAGAAAAACATCCAAAAATTTTTCTACAATTATCAAAATCAAACAGTTCTCAATATTATGGGATGGAGTGGATTTGAGCAAGCATCAAGTAGCAATTGGGATATAATTCGCGATTTTGATGATATTACAAAGAAAATAAAAAGTGGCGCATCTAACAGCCAATTGCAAGCAGAAGCACAACGTATTTGCTCACCCTAATCAAGCCTAATCGTGGAATTGACGTAATCATTAATTAATTTTGAGGGGTAGAGGTAGTGGGAGCGTCTAGCTCCTTGGTTGCTAATAGGGAGCGAGACGCTCTCACTACAAATAGATCCCACATTCTGCACCCCACAATCTTAAAAATTGACTAATGCTAAAAAATAGTACATTACAACTATTTAAGAGAAGCATTTTATAAGGAGTAAATGAGAATAATTTGGATTAAATATAGTAACTATGTATTAAATAATCTCTATCATCAGTAAAACTTAAGCTTCAAGGTTAAATATATCCAAGGCTAGATGTGTAAATATACGATATTTATTACTAGTTGAATATATATCTATTAAATTTAAGTGATTGGTTCGATGAAGCAAGTACATTTATTGAAACTTACTACGATAGTTCTAGTCTCTTTGGGAAGCATAGGAGTTATCGGCGGAGGTTTCTTTTTGACACAAGCCTTCAGTAATAAAAAAGAGGTTGAGTTAGTAACAAATGATTCAAATTATCCAGATATTCGTCATCATATTTGGTCTAATCAAACACAAGTAAAACATTTTCCCGCTGTTGTTCCCAGCTTTGCTAGAGATGTGCAGGTTATTTATTATCCGGGTTCTCCAGAATACGGCAGAATTTTTCAACTTAGAATGAAACTACCAGAAAACCAGATAAAAAAAGCACTTAATGAATACAGAAATATAGCTAAATATAAATATCAAGGTGGTGATACAAATGACCATGCTAATCAGGAAAATGGCGTACCTACCACTTTTTTATATACCAGTGACTTGCAACCAGAAACTTTTCCAACAACCTATGAAATATTAGTATTAAATGCCAATAATCGGGGAACTACAGATTTTCCTTGGAATCATGGAGATAGTTATGGAGTTGCAGTTGATAAAATGGCTTCAGAAATTGTATATTGGGCTGAAGAATGGTGAAGCAATCTTAGATTGAAGAAGTCGGGTTTTTTAGAAAAACCCGACTTCTAATTGTAGTTATGATTAGGGAATTATATTAATTAAATTTGCGGTAATCCCAAATGTTTTCTAACTCTATTTAAAGATTCTTCCCAATGTTCTTCAAAGCGATATCCCAGCAAAAAGTTGGCATTCTCACCTAATTCTTGTCCTTTTTCGCGATTTGCAACAATTGCTCTAAATTGTCGGGGTGCAATAATTGGATAAAGCAATTTTGCAAGCCACAAACTAACTTTTAAAGATTTACTATAATTTTGTGCAGCAGCGAATGCTAACACTCCGATTTCACCTGCATAACTGGTATCAAAATTGAGTAAAACATGAAAAATATCATGAGTGATAACATATCGTAAAGCGAAAACATTGCGTTGAGCAACTTCTTCTAATTCAGAACTAATATTGAGTGGCTGAAGATTGTTTATCTTCATATGTTCAGCATACTCTCTTCCAAATGTACCTTGTGGATATTGAATTAATTTATCTAAATCAATCTTCGGATGATATCCTACTACATTTTGCAATTTATCAGCGACTTCCTTTGAAATTTTTGCGCCCAAAATATCCGATTTAAGAATAGCAAAATCACCGTAGTTTTGTGAGTTCTTATAAGCTAAAGCCGCTTGAATTTGTTTGAATTTATTAAGCATATAACTAAAACCTTAAAATCCCGATAAAACATTCATTTTTATGGTAATGATTATATGTTTATATATATTATATTCTCAGAAGTTACATAACAAAACCGAATTACTCTGCGCGACTCGGCGTTTAACTTAGTGTTCCTCTGCGTTATGATGATTAATCCTCGATTACTGAATCCCGATGAAAAGAAGCTGTAAAACCTTAATTTTGGTGGGGTAAGAAGTCGGGTTTTTACGATATTCTATTGGTAACACCAGAAAATCCTGTTCAAAACCCGACTTCTGTGATTATCCAAATAACCCCTACTTCCTACTCCCTTGTGCTAATTACAAACCTCAGCTAAACTGGATAACATTTATTCTTCAATTAATTCTCTACTCGGTTGCTCAGTTACGGGTACATTTTCAGGTATTTCAACTTCGGGAATTGTACGTCGAGGAAGGTTGAAATATTCTTGTAATTTTTTAGTTGTGGATTGTTTTGTTTCTGGAGTTGCTTCTATTTGTGGTTCGTTTTTCAAAGGTTGAATAATTTCAGGTAATGCCGGTGGTAATTCGGGAGTCGGTTCTATTTTTGGTTCTCTATCACGATTCAAATATTTATCAAATCTCGTATTTGTTGGTGTTTCTTTTGTTTGAATTTCTGGTGTAATTTCTGGTGTTGGAGTTTCAATTACTTCTGGAATCGTTTCTTCTAAGTTAGTTTCTGCTTGCGGTGTTTCCATTATTTCTGGAATCGTTATTTTATCTTCTTTTCCGCGTTTAAATCTCTCAAAAAATCTTCTTGGTTGTTCTAATTTATCTTCTAAATTAATTTCCGGTTGTGGTGTTTCAATTACTTCTGGAACTGTCTCTTCTAAATTAGTTTCCGGTTGTGGTGTTTCAATTACTTGTGGAATTGTCTCTTCTAAATTAGTTTCCGGTTGTGGTGTTTCTATTACTTCTGGAATTGGTGTTTTTTCTGTTTCACCACGCTTAAATCGCTTGAAAAATCCACCTTCTGATTCTTCTGATTCTTCTGATTTTTCTAATAGATTCTCAACGGGTATTTCAACTGCATAATCTGCTTCTACAATTCCACGTAAATCTTCAGATGCAAGTTCTCCCCGAACAATTTTTGCAAGAGTATCTTTACCTTTAGATTCGTAATTAATAACTCTAACCGTACTATTAAAAACGTTTTTTACTGGATTACCTTGATTATCGAGAAATTCTAGTTTTACCCAGTTTTTACCTGTATTAAAACCTTTAAGATATAACGATTGCCACCTATCAATAATAAAACTTTCACCATTAATTGTGCAGCGAATTCGCCAATCTGCGATCGCGCTGTCTGGATTATCTTGAGCTAAAAGATGTAAAGGAGCGTTAGTCAGATAAAAATCAAGCAAAATCGGCTCTGCACCATAACTACCTTGGGGATGATTGTAAGTTAATATTGGCAGGTTACTATCTGGATTGTTATCATCGCTTTTAGTGAATACATGAAATTTAGTTTGAGCGTAAGCGCCTTCATTTTTAAAGCTTTCATGCCAAGGACGAGAAGCAAATACACGCAGTGTATGAGTACCTGGTGATAAATCTACTAACTCTAACGGTTGACTTAAATTATAAACTTCTAATTCTGGTTGATTATCTAAAATTACCTTTAAATGTGAACCAAGTCCATATTTTGCGTTTTTAAATATTGGTAAATCTTTAACTTGTAACTTAACTTGTAATTTATCTTCTTGTAATACTTCTTCTGGTTGAGGATTAAGTATTTTTACCTGGGGCTGATAGACTTCTAAAGTTTGGCGTAATTCTTGAATAACTTCGGGAGGAGCAACTTCAGAAAATTTTCGGGAAAGTTGAGCGTCCTTTTGCTCTATTGGTTCAGATAATTTAATTGATACATCTTGACTAACCGCTTTACCTCCGCAAGCAGTTAAACTTAATACCAACATCGATATGATCAAGGTCTTAAACAGTGCGTACCTGTTCCGAGTCAGCTTTGTTAAAGCCTTAGTAAGCAATGAATTCATTTTTCTACCTGGTAGATTACTGTTGTTTTTATATCTATATCAATACTATAAAAAATACTTACAATCATGCCTAGGACATTAATCATAGGCATAAAACTATTATTCAGTTAAATCTGAAATTCACCAATCCGCAATCAACTACAAATGCACATTGCAGATTGCACATTTTTATTCTCATACTTTATATTTGATAATCCAATACATAAAATATCTATATCAAAATATATATTTACAATATTTTACATGGTAATTTGAAAGTTTGATTAAAGTTTGATTAGTATCTATATCTCGTTGAGAAGCATTAATCTTGACCTAAAAATTTTCTTAATGCTGTTTATAGTACCGATACTTAATCACCATTTCAAATATGATGACTATAAGATAAAGCAATGTAAACATAATCGTGATGCTACCCGCTTGTATGGTATGCACAGCAAGAAACATATCAATTGTTACTATTTGTAAAAAAAATATATAACCTATTGACTTTTGAACCAAGTCTAAAGGCTGAAAGTGCGATCAAGTAAAAAATTAGAGAAGTTTTAATTATTGTTAATCAGACGCTCACAATGTGGGATAAATGACCTTATAATTCAACGAGAAAGCAATATTCACATAGAGTCTTTGCTGCTGAAAAAAGCATACAAGTGTAAACGCTATTAGCGTGACATTTATTTGTAAAGACAACTAGTGGAAAAATCCTCAGTCCTTTTTTTAGAGAGGAGGTCGAATGACAATAAGTCCTCCGGAGCGAGAGGAAAAGAAAGCAAGAGTCATCGTTGATAAAGACCCGGTACCAACCTCATTTGAACGATGGGGCAAGCCAGGACATTTTGATAGAACTCTTGCAAAAGGTCCAAAAACCACTACATGGATTTGGAACCTGCACGCACTCGCCCACGATTTTGATTCGCATACAAGTGATTTAGAAGATGTATCCCGCAAGATATTTGCAGCCCACTTCGGACATCTAGCCGTAGTGTTTATCTGGCTGAGCGGGATGATATTTCACGGCGCTCGTTTTTCCAACTACGAAGCTTGGTTAATGGACCCGTTAAATATCAAGCCAAGCGCTCAAGTTGTTTGGCCTATAGTTGGTCAACAAATTTTAAATGGTGATGTAGGTGGTGGATTCCACGGAATTCAAATCACTTCTGGTTTATTCCAGATATGGCGTGGTTGGGGTATTACCAACTCATTCCAGCTATACTGCACAGCCATTGGTGGCTTGGTAATGGCAGGATTAATGCTGTTTGCCGGTTGGTTCCACTATCACAAACGCGCTCCCAAATTGGAATGGTTCCAAAACGTGGAGTCGATGCTCAACCACCACTTATCAGTGTTGTTGGGTTGTGGTTCCTTGGGCTGGGCTGGTCATATAATTCACGTGTCTGCACCAACTAATAAGTTGTTAGATGCGGGAGTAGCCCTTAAAGACGTACCCCTGCCTCATGAGTTCATTCTGAACAAAGACCTGTTGACCGAGCTTTATCCCGGTTTTGCCAACGGATTAGCGCCTTTCTTCACCTTGAACTGGGGCCAATATGCAGATATTTTGACCTTCAAAGGCGGTTTAAACCCCGTGACTGGCGGTTTGTGGATGTCAGATATTGCCCATCACCATTTGGCGATCGCGGTAGTATTTATTGTCGCGGGTCATATGTACCGTACCAACTGGGGTATCGGTCACAGCATTAAAACAATTTTGGAAAATCATAAGGGACCCTTTACTGGTGAAGGTCACAAGGGGCTTTATGAAAACTTGACCACATCTTGGCACGCTCAATTGGCAACAAACCTTGCCTTTTTGGGTTCGCTGACAATTATTATCGCGCACCATATGTACGCGATGCCTCCATATCCATATTTAGCAACTGACTATGCAACGCAGTTGTGTATCTTCACTCACCATATGTGGATTGGTGCCTTCTGTATCGTAGGTGGTGCAGCTCACGCAGCCATTTTCATGGTGCGGGATTACGATCCAGTTGTGAATCAAAACAATCTTTTGGATCGGGTAATTCGTCATAGAGATGCGATTATCTCCCACTTAAACTGGGTATGTATATTCCTCGGCTTCCACAGCTTTGGACTGTATATTCATAACGACACAATGCGTGCTTTGGGTCGCCCCCAAGATATGTTCTCGGATACGGCGATTCAATTGCAGCCAGTATTTGCTCAGTGGGTACAAAACCTCCACACCTTGGCACCTGGCGGCACTGCACCGAATGCATTGGAACCTGTTAGCTATGCTTTCGGTGGCGGTATTCTAGCTGTAGGCGGAAAAGTGGCAATGATGCCCATTGCTTTGGGTACAGCCGACTTCTTGGTTCACCACATCCACGCCTTTACAATTCACGTTACCGTTTTGATTCTGTTGAAAGGCGTACTGTTTGCTCGCAGTTCTCGCTTGATTCCAGATAAAGCAAACTTAGGCTTCCGCTTCCCTTGTGACGGTCCCGGACGTGGTGGTACTTGTCAAGTATCCGGTTGGGATCACGTATTCCTCGGATTGTTCTGGATGTACAACTGTATATCCGTTGTAATTTTCCACTTTAGTTGGAAGATGCAGTCAGATGTATGGGGAACCGTAGACGCAGCAGGCAACGTATCGCACCTGACTGGTGGTAACTTCGCTCAAAGTGCAATTACTATCAATGGTTGGTTACGGGACTTCTTGTGGGCGCAAGCTTCACAGGTAATCAACTCCTACGGTAGTGCGCTTTCTGCCTATGGTCTACTGTTCTTAGGCGCTCACTTTGTATGGGCATTCAGCTTAATGTTCCTGTTCAGCGGTCGCGGCTACTGGCAAGAACTGATTGAGTCGATTGTTTGGGCGCATAATAAACTCAGAGTAGCACCAGCAATACAGCCCCGCGCTTTGAGTATTATTCAAGGTCGTGCGGTTGGAGTCGCTCACTATTTATTAGGTGGTATCGTTACTACCTGGGCATTCTTCCATGCCAGAATTATTTCGTTAGGTTAGCAAAGCTCAATAGTTAGGAGTTAGGAGTTAGGAGTTAGGAGTTATAAATTCAAGTTTAGGAGTCAAGAGGGAAGAGTTAGAAAATAATAACTTCCGAACTCGCAACTCAAAGCTAAATATTTCTTCAACTCATAACTCATAACTCATAACTCATAACTCTCAACTTAAATTATTAATGGCTCTCATGTCAGAGGATTTATAAAACCTATGGCAACAAAATTTCCAAAATTTAGCCAAGACCTCGCACAAGACCCGACTACACGTCGGATTTGGTATGCGATCGCGATGGGAAATGACTTTGAAAGCCACGATGGGATGACCGAGGAGAATCTTTACCAAAAGATTTTCGCTACTCACTTTGGTCATTTGGCAATCATTTTCTTATGGGCATCTAGCCTTTTATTCCATGTAGCTTGGCAAGGTAACTTTGAACAGTGGATTAAAGATCCTCTCCATATCAGCCCTATCGCTCACGCGATTTGGGACCCCCACTTTGGTAAACCAGCGATCGACGCATTTACTCAAGGTGGTGTAGATTATCCGGTAAACATTGCTTACTCAGGTGTTTACCATTGGTGGTACACCATTGGGATGCGGACAAACAACGACCTTTATTCTGGTTCGGTGTTTCTCCTATTGTTAGCAGCGGTGTTCCTGTTTGCTGGTTGGTTGCATTTACAACCCAAGTTCCGCCCCAGTCTTTCTTGGTTCAAGAGTGCAGAACCTCGTTTAAACCACCACTTAGCAGGTTTATTCGGTGTTAGCTCCTTGGCTTGGACTGGTCACTTGGTACACGTAGCAATTCCCGAATCTCGTGGACAACACGTAGGTTGGGATAACTTTCTCAGCACCCTTCCACACCCAGCAGGTTTACAACCCTTCTTCACCGGAAATTGGGGTGTTTACGCAGCTAACCCCGATACTGCTAACCATATATTTGGTACATCTCAAGGTTCAGGTACGGCGATTCTCACCTTCTTAGGTGGATTTCATCCCCAGACAGAATCCTTGTGGTTGACCGATATGGCTCATCACCACTTGGCGATCGCAGTACTCTTTATTGTTGCTGGTCATATGTACCGGACAAACTTCGGAATTGGTCACAGCATCAAAGAAATGCTCAACGCCAAGAACTTCTTTGGCACCAAAACTGAAGGACAATTTAACTTACCCCACCAAGGGTTGTACGACACCATCAATAACTCGCTGCATTTCCAACTTTCC
This sequence comes from Richelia sp. SL_2_1, assembly GCA_012033205.1. GTDB lineage: Bacteria > Cyanobacteriota > Cyanobacteriia > Cyanobacteriales > Nostocaceae > Rivularia. The sequence continues at coordinate 26,854 of JAAUSO010000068.1, forward strand.
TTGGCATTGGCAGCATTAGGAACAATTACTTCCTTGGTAGCGCAGCATATGTACGCACTGCCCCCCTACGCATTTATTGCTAGGGACTACACGACACAGGCAGCGCTGTATACTCACCACCAGTACATTGCAGTATTTTTAATGACTGGTGCCTTTGCCCACGCCGCGATCTTCTGGGTGCGTGACTACGACCCAGAACAGAATAAAGGCAACGTACTAGACCGTGTGTTGAAGCATAAAGAAGCGATTATTTCCCACTTAAGCTGGGTATCCCTTTTCTTAGGTTTCCACACCTTGAGCTTGTACGTACACAACGACGTAGTTGTGGCTTTTGGTACACCTGAAAAGCAGATTTTGATTGAACCAGTATTTGCTCAATTCATTCAAGCTGCTCACGGTAAAGTCTTGTACGGCATGGACACATTGCTGTCCAACCCTGATAGTATTGCCTATACAGCTTTCCCCAACTACGGTAACGTTTGGTTGCCTGGATGGTTAGATGCAATAAACAATACTACCAACTCGTTATTCTTAACCATCGGTCCTGGAGACTTTTTGGTACACCATGCCTTTGCATTGGCAATTCACACCACCGTTTTAATCTTGGTTAAAGGTGCTTTGGATGCCCGTGGTTCCAAATTGATGCCCGACAAAAAAGACTTTGGTTATGCATTCCCTTGTGACGGTCCCGGACGTGGCGGTACTTGTGATATCTCCGGTTGGGACTCCTTCTACCTAGCATTATTCTGGGCATTGAATACAGTGGGATGGGTAACATTCTACTGGCACTGGAAACATCTAGGTATATGGCAAGGAAACGTAGCTGCGTTCAATGAAAACTCCACATATCTCATGGGATGGCTCAGAGATTATTTGTGGAACTATTCAGCATCGCTGATTAACGGTTACAACCCCTACGGTATGAATAACCTGTCCGTCTGGGCTTGGATGTTCCTCTTCGGACACCTTGTTTGGGCAACTGGCTTCATGTTCCTCATCTCCTGGAGGGGTTACTGGCAAGAATTGATTGAAACACTTGTATGGGCTCACGAGCGCACACCTCTAGCGAACCTAGTTCGTTGGAAAGATAAGCCCGTTGCAATGTCCATCGTTCAAGGTCGTTTGATTGGTTTAGCTCACTTTACCGTGGGTTACATCCTCACCTATGGCGCATTCCTAATAGCCTCAACGGCGAGTAGGGTAGGCGGATAGGATAAACTTTGACCGGAAACAATGGAATACAAGCCCCGTCCTTATAGGACGGATTTGTGATAAAATTAATATGTCGCCATAGGGCATTGGGAGACTTTAAACGGACATGGAGGGAAGATAAGACTAATTTTATTAGCGCATCCCAACGAAGTGTCAAGAATCACCGCTCATGACCGGACGGTGAGTATGTCAAACAGTAAGTAACTTGTTAAAAACATAAAATCCCTCACCTGATGGTGGGGGATTTTTGTGTGGAATTTGGGTGGTAAAATTTTTTTCAAAATGACTAAGAGTTTAATTATTACTTATATGCGAGGTTGTAAAGAAGCAGGAATCAAACTGCATCCAGCGCGTTTCCTCCGTGGTTTCCCAGAGTTCTTGATCAAATTTCTTGCAGATGAAAACGATATTGTTTTAGATCCCTTCGCGGGTTGAAACACCACGGGTTTTGTTGCAGAAAGCTTACAACGTCGCTGGATATCCTTTGAAATTAACGAAAATTATCTTGTGGGAAGTCAGTATAGATTTGAAGATAGCAAGCTGTTTCAATCCCTAAGTAAATTTAGATAAGTATTACTTCGCAGTTACAATGAATGCGCTCTCTTACAAAGTAGGCGCTTTTTTATGAGTATATGTTGAAGCAAAACTCTCAAAGCAAGGTGTAATTGTAAAAACTTCATCAAGTCTCCGAATATACCGATAATTCTTTGTAGAGAATTTAATGAATGCTACTAAAAGTAGCTTTACAAGACTATAAAATGTATTTAAATATAATAAAATAATCATTTGACATCAGCGAATTCCACAAGAATACAGCAGTCATTTGATTAAGTATGGAGTAAAGTACAAACTAGATGAGAGACTTGTATCTACTGGCAACAAGCTTGTTAATCGGATTGACAATACCAACATCGATTTTACCAAAGTTAGCAACAGTCAAACCACAACATTATCAGCTTTTATTAAACCTAGAAAAGCAAGCAACAAAAGTAGAGAATACAATCTCCGACTCAGAAATGTCTTTATCGGACTTTATATCTCAAAGAGTTTCACCACCAACAGAATCCTCTTTTAATTCTCCTCAAGTTGTAGAAAAAAGATTAATCTCTGGAACTCAACTTTATCATCAAAGGTTAGCTGCTCTCAAAGCAGGTTATATTTATACAAGATTACCTAGTGAACAGTTGCAATCGCTGTTAATTTCTAGAAGAAAATCCAAGTTAACATATCAAGATTGGAAAAGTTTATTGGCTTTAGAAGCGGTGGCAATCGCTAAAGGACAAGGTAACAATCGCTTGAGTATTATCTTGGGCGATTCTTTGAGTCTTTGGTTTCCCATAAATCAACTTTCAAGTAAAAAGTTGTGGTTAAATCAAGGTATATCGGGTGATACTTCCACGGGAGTATTAAGAAGAATATCTGCATTTTCTTCTACAAAGCCAGAAATAATTTATATCATGGCTGGTATCAACGATTTAAGAAAAGGTACTTCAGATACTGTGATTTTAAATAATCATCGTCAAATGATTCGCAGTTTAAAGCGTACTCATCCCAATAGTTATATTATTATTCAATCAATATTACCAACTCGTTTACCAACAATTCCTAATACTCGTATTCGCACTATCAATACACAATTAGCAAACATTGCTAAACAAGAAGGTGTGAATTATATAAATCTTCATAAATGGTTTGCTGATTTTCAAGGAGATTTACGAGAAGATTTAACTACCGATGGTTTACATTTAAGTTTAGAAGGTTATGAAGTTTGGCTAGCTGCAATACAGCAAATAGAAGAAAAGTTGGCTATTTCTAAATCTACAACTACTCTACAATAGCTGTGAACAGGGAATAATATATAAGAAGTCGGGTTTTTTCATCTAAGCTGCAATAAAACAAATAATTGTTGTCAAAACCCAACTTCTCACCTCACAAATGATTTAGAAGTCGGGTTTTTTATCTAAGCTGCAATAAAACCAGATATAGCGGTAGCCAAAATTGTTAGGACATTTGCCTATTCTCTTAATTACTATTTTGTGAATTATTTTCAACCTGTTGAGTCGGTACTATTACGGATGGAACTAGAGGATTAGAGCTTGATTGTTTTGCTGGTACTGCCGGTACTATTACAGGTTGAATAGGTTGTTTCTCCGGTTTTAATTTGACGCTATTTTTAGGAGATGAACCACTATTACGAGAATCTCTTACTTCTCTAAGTCTTTCTACTAAAGACTGTGAAGGAACTGCTTTCTGAGATGAGCTCGAAGCTGCTTTGGGTGGAGTCGTAGTATTTATTACTGATGTACCTGAAGAATTACTGTTATTTCTCGAACTGGGTTTGGACGATCGCGATGTGGCTTGATTAGAATCGGCTGATTTCGTGGTATTCTGCGAAGAGGAAGATGATTGAGAGTTATTCTTTGAAGTTGAAGCAGTATTTCTACGTCTACTTCGTCTGGGAATATAAGTTGTCGATTCGTTTGTAGTTTTAGTTCTCCTCACTCTTGTTTGAGGAGTGTTATTGCTGTTTGAAGAGGTTTCCCCTTGTTTTGCGGCTTCAGTTTCTTGAGGTGAAGGTGAAACTGTAGGTGATGATTTTATACTAGGTATTTCCGCTGCTGCTTCTACCGATTGTTCGAGGATTGGTGCAACTTGTTGTCTTTCTGTTGTCGAAGCAATCTTAGTTAAACCAAAACCTAATGTCACGCCAAAAATTGCTACACCCGTACCAATCAAAACTCTAGGTGGAGGTAGTTTTTTAAACCAAGGTTTTTGAATATCGGTAGTTACTTCTGCTGAATTTGATCTCGGTGCTAAATTTGGATCGATGGCAGCGACTGGGCTACTTAAAACAGGTTCGTAATTCTGAGTTGATAAATCAATGGTTGGTACAGCGTGAGTCGGTACTGCTTGAATAATCGTTCTTCCTTTCTCTGGTAGCAAGTCTAACCATGATTCTACTGTTTGCGGACGAAAACGCGCTTCTACAGCCATACCCCGCATTATCGCTTGATTTACCGCAGCACTCAAATGGGGCTGCAACTCGCGAGGAGCAGGCATTTTTTCCCTATCCCGCAATAATACCGGCATCGGCACTTGTGCTGTCAGTAATGCATATAGAGTAGATGCCAACCCGTATACATCGGTTGCTGGCGATCGCGGTGCGCTTGTAAGATATTGTTCGATTGGGGAATAGCCTTCGGATACCATTCCGGTATGAGTTTGTCTGACCCCGGTGTTAAATTCCCTTGCAATACCAAAATCAATTAAAATAACTTCGTTAGTATTTTGCCGCAAAATAATATTATCTGGCTTAATATCTCTATGCAATAAACCTTTTTGATGCACTACCCCCAAAGCGGCACCAATTTGACGGATATAATGAATCGCAATTTCTTCTTTTAAAGGTATTCCCGGCATCACAAATGCTTCACTCAAGGTATCACCAGGAATATACTCCATTACCATATAAGGTAAATTCGCTTCCACGAAGAAGTCGCTCACCCGCACAATGTTGGGATGAACACAACTCGCTAATCTTCTGGCTTCATCCTGAAATTGAGATTCAAATTTCGCAAAATCTGGATGCTTTTGAAGTTTATGGTTAAGGGTTTTAATCACCACTTCTTGATGCAAGAAATGATGAGTTGCTTTGTAAGTGACACCAAAACCACCCCTTCCAATTTCCTGGTTGATAGTATATTTACCACCCTGTAAGGTTTTACCAGTTAGCATAGTGATTTTATTTTGGGATTTAACAATTGGCGAAAGCGACAATCTAATTTATAATTCTAAACTAAGACTAACTTTTTACCTGGATGCTTAGAAAACTAAAGTTATCAAATAGTAACAAATAATACGTTAATATTGTTTATTTTAATTTATTGCTTTTCCAGCATTACATATTAATCTTTAATATGTGATTTTGAGTAAGTATAAATCATGAACAGTGAAAAATCATTAATTCAATTAAATATTTTTTCTATTTCAATTACTAATTAATTTTATCAAAAAAAGATTATAGATTATTATGAGTTTAAATCAGAGAATAACTATACCATGCTTGAGTTGTTCTGTCTAATTTTTTTGGGCGACAATTAGAAGTCGGGTTTTTAAGATAACTCTGTTGTATTGATGATATTTGAGAAAAACCCAACTTCTTGCCCCACCTACAACACCGACAATCAGAAGTCGGGTTTTTAAGATAACTCTGTTGTATTGATGATATTTGAGAAAAAACCCGACTTCTCAGTTTGACCTTTAACCTTTAAGCTTTGACCTATGCTAAAATCTATGACCGATACCAAAATGAACTTTGCTTTCCCCTTGGTCATTAAGACCGTAGTCAGCACGAATCAATCCTAAAGGTGAATTTAACCGTAAACCAGCACCGTAACCAAAACCTTCACCTGGTTTACCTCTGACTCCCGCAGGATTACCGATTACTGTATCCCCAGAACCTAAATCTGTGGCAAAATCGGCGAATAAGACTCCTCCTAAAGAATCTAAAATGGGGATGGGAAAGCGATATTCTGCGGAGGCTAATACGTAAGAACGACCACTACCAACATCACCAGCATCATAACCGCGAACGGAATTAGAACCACCTAAATTAAAGGTTTCATAAGGAGGTAAATCTCCTATTATTGTACCTGCTTGGACGTTAAAGGCAAATACTTGACTTTGAGAAGATTCAAATAATTTTACTGGTACATATTGGGTATAATCAGCCCGTAAACGGTTCATTGAGATTTCCCCTTGTCCGAAGGGAAGCGATTGTTCCGTACTCAACTTGAGAACAGAACCTTGAGTAGGATTAAAAGCATTATCGCGCATATCTTTAGTCGCGTTTAGAGATACAGTTGCTAAATCATCAATACCACTACCGCTTTTTGTCAAAGGATTATTTTGAGCGTCATTTGCGGTAATTTTGCCTTCTCTATCGCTGATGCTAACGCGAGTGTAGTTAAACCCTAAACTAGTATTCCATCCATCAATTGGACGTTGAAAACTGACACTACCACCAATTTTTCCTTCTCGGACTTTATCACCGTTAGCTAATTTGATATCGCTGTCAAAAGTATCAGAAATTTGACGTTTACGAAAAGCATTTATACTGTAACCTAGACGGTCAGGGTCATTTTCTCGATAAGGACTGGTAAATCTACCATCAAAGTTGATATCCCGTCGAGAAAGCTGGAGATTAACATTTAAATTTTCGTTGATACCGCCAATATTGCGATCGCTATAATTTAATGTACCAATAATTCCTTGGTCAGCACTATAATTACCACCGACATTTACAGAACGCGCTCCAGTTTCTTTAATATAGTAAACCACATCAAGGTTATTTGCATCACCTTCGAGTTCCAAATTAACTCTTTCAAATAACCCTGTAGCATACAACCGCTGTATATCTTGTCTAATCTTGCTTTCTTGAAATACTTGTCCGGGTTGAAGTTGTATTTGCTTGTTTAAAAATTCCCCTTGAGTACGTCCCTGTATTGGTTTACCTTTTTATCAACCGTTTGATTATCATCATTAATAAAGCGGAATTGAATATTTTGAATTGTACCTTCGGCTACATTTACATCCAATACCCCTTGACGATTAGGTTTGATGGCAATTACCCTTGCCAAACTATAACTATTTTCG
>JAAUSO010000262.1 GCA_012033205.1 Richelia sp. SL_2_1
ATGGGAAAGGTTAAGAGTTAGGAGTTAGGAGTTAGGAGTTAGGAGTTAGGAGTTAGGAGTTAGGAGTTAGGAGTTAAGAGTTAGGAGTTAGGAGTTAGGAGTTAGGAGTTATTTCACTCCATTGTCCATTACCAATTACCCATTACCTATTACCAATCCTAAATAGTCACTGGTGCTTCAATATAAATATTAGGTTCTTGCATCACGAATTCAATCCCAAAAGTATTTAGTTTATGAGCAACCTTTTCATTGGCTATATTTAATAATTGTTTTCTTAATTCAAAAGAATTTTGATTTGAACCTAAAAGAAAGAAGGTAATTCTAGCTTTTGTACGTTCTAGTTGTGGATTATTGTCCGTAGCAAGTACTGTTGTTGAAGGCTTAATTTCTATCGGATTATCATCTGAATCATTATCATTAATAATCACATCAGGATTTAACATTAAGTTTTCAAAAACCACTTTCGTACTATCAGGCTCTACCCCAAAAAGTGATTCCATACTCTCTTCAACGACTTGTCTTACTAAAGCCTGTCCTTTATCAAGTAACTTCTGATTAAAATCGAAATATAACAACACCATGACTTTTTTACCACGAGTCACATTTTCGATTTCTACATTAGCTAAGATAGAATTAGGTACAATTACCAAAGTACCTTTACCAGAACAACGAATTTTTGTAGAACGAAATCCAATAGATTCAACTCTGCCATAAATACTATCTGTAAATTTTCCTGATGGCGGTAAATGAATATATTCACCTGTTACAAAAGGTCTATCTAAATAGATAACAATAGTACCTAAAAATTGCTCTAAAGTCTTTTGTGCTGCAAAAGCAACTGCTAATCCACCAATTCCTAAACCAGTAATTAAACCAATTAAATTGAATCTGTCATTAGCAAAAACTAAAACAGCAATAAATCCTATAGTCACATTAACGATAGTTTCAACAATTAACAGTAAATCGTCAGCTTGATAGCCCAATTTACGAATAATAGCAACACCATATGTTCTAATTAATTGCCGAAAAATACCAGAAGCTAGTATAGCAATACTGAGGATAACTGTTAATTGTACGACATCATTTAAAAATGAATATAATGCTTCATGCTGTCTAATTAATCCTAAAGATAATAAAATTATGATTGAAGTCCCAGACCATTTTAAAGCTTCACGGTTGATATAGATTAATTTTTCATAAATATCGATTATTTGTGGAGTAAAGAAACGTTTTATAATTGTTTTAATTAAAACAGGAGTGTATCTTCCAATAAGAAAAGCAGCAATTACGCATAAGATAAATATTTCTAAGCTACGCATATCTTTTCGCAATATAAATTGAAATATTTCATTCACAATATTCATAATTACCTTTAAATTATAACGGGAGCATCTACATAGATAGTCGGTTCTTCTATCTCGAAGTCAATACCGTAACCTTTTAGCTTCTTATTAACAGTTTCTGTAGCCATTTCAAGTAGTTGACGACGTAATTCCATAGATACTTTACCAGAACCTAAAATAAACAAGCTTACCTGAGCTTGACTTTTTGGTTCATCGTTTTTATTTATAGTTCTAAAATCTATACGAGTGCTACGTGAATCCAGACCAAAAATATCTTTTGTGCTTGTTAAAACTACCTGTTCAATTAATGCTTGTTCTTTAGGATCAACTTGATGATTAAAATTAAAATAAAGAATTGAAATAACCTTTTTTGCTCCAGAAAAGTTTTCAATATTCATTTGAGTTAAAGCATTATTAGGAATTATCATCACAGTTCCTTTCCCAGAAGTACGAATTTTTGTAGAACGCCAACCGATAGATTCTACTCGTCCAAATGTACCATCTGGTAAGCCAATATAGTCATCAATATAAAAAGGATGATCGAGATATAGTACAACACCACCAAGAACCTGCTCTAAGGTTTTTTGAGCCGCAAAAGCAATTGCTAAACCACCAATTCCCAAACTAGCTAATAAGCTGAAAATATTTATTTTATGAGTTTCTGTAAAAAAGATAATTCCACTAAATATTATTACGAAATAAGCCGTGATTTTTACTAAAACTAATAATTCGCTGTTTGCTTGACGACCACTTTTTAAAGCACTTTCTAAAATATAATCATCTATATATTTTCCTAATATCCGCGAAGATAACCAGCAAGCTTCTACGGTTAAAATTAAACTAATAATAAATTCTATTGCGGGATAATCATCTAATATGGGGATAAATAAAGCGACAATTTCCAAAAATCCTAGTCCAAAAGCAAGTCCAATAAAAAATCTATAGGGTTTCAATAACCTTTCCGATTTTTCACTGATTTTGGAAGAAAATAATGACTTTGAGCAGTATTTTATGATGTCACAAAAAAGTAACCGATAAAAAATACTATAAAACTGAGTATTCCTACAAAGAATGTTAACTGTATTTTAGGACTTAATAAAATATTATTTGACAAAAATTCCATTATCAACAAAACTCCTTACTTCTATGAAACTCGAAACGATATTAGCTACTTCAATTACATCCTGTTGTAGGCTACATATTTTATTGGTTTTTATTGGTGAAAATTCTGCACCATCTAGTACTCCACCACATTTATACCCCGTACTTAAGGATACTGCTGGCGAATGGTAGGTCAGACCCCTCATTTACCCATAAATTGGCTTGTAGAGACGCACTACCTTAACCCATCAGAACTAATGAAATGAACCACTAGTAGTCCTTTGCATTAAATTTGACGGATTCGTTTTCTCCCAAACTTAGGGAGACGTTATGTATAACGTCTCTACACCCATCAAAATTAATGACATGAACCACTAGTTTAGTCTGTAACACATCAATGATAGATTCCCCTACTTAATAGGATGTCACTCTAAACTATCTTCTATGTATAAAGCGTTTTTGTCTGCCAACTATATTACTTACCATTGAATTTATTTATACTTTGATTTAAAAAAAATAAAACTCAATCCCAATTCATCGGACTTATTCTGTATAAATCCAGCTTCTATGCAAAATTGTTGTTTTTAAAACCAGATATCGAAAAAAACAGGTGTTTGACTGCACAAATAAATTAACATTAAATGATTAAATAATTAAATTAAAATTAAATAATTAAATGCTAATAAAATTAGCTTAAAATAAAAATTGCTAAATTTGTTGTATTAATTAGACTATTCTCAAACCAGATTATAATATCAAAATTATGAGTGATGCTTACAATAGACTCGCACCATTTATTCAAGAATATATTTACCATAATAACTGGACAGAATTGAGACCAATCCAAACTGCTGCGTGCGAAATTATATTTGAAACTGATGCTCATTTATTAATAGCTGCTGGTACAGCTTCGGGTAAAACAGAAGCAGCTTTTTTACCAGTTTTAACTCACTTATACGAAAAACCTGCTAATACTATAGGTGCAATTTATATCGGTCCAATCAAAGCATTAATTAACGACCAATTTGAACGTCTTAACGACTTATTAAGAGAAGCCGATATCCCGGTATACCATTGGCATGGAGATGTTTCTCAAACTCGAAAAAAACAGCTTTTAAAAACCCCATCAGGTATTCTCCAAATTACACCAGAGTCTTTAGAAAGTTTATTAATTAATAAGCATCAGGAATTAACAAGACTTTTCGGTGATGTTCGTTTTATCGTCATCGATGAAATTCACGCTTTTATGGGTAGCGAAAGAGGTTATCAAATTCTTTGTCAATTGGAAAGACTCGCAAATTTAACCAAAAATCAACCCCGCAGAATCGGTTTATCGGCAACTTTAGGTGATTATTCCCTTGCAGAAGATTGGCTGAGTTCTGGTACAAATATAAGAGTAATTACGCCGGAAATTCAAGCAGGAAAACGACAAATAAAATTAGCTTTAGAACACTTTTATGTTCCGGAAAAAGCCGATAATTCAGAAATCACTGACTACGAGGAATATATTTTTAATTTAAGTAAATCGAGTAAATCTCTTATATTTGCCAACAATAAATCGCAAACCGAATCTATCATCGCATCTTTACGTCAAATTGCTGCAACCCAAAACCAACCAGATATTTATCACGTTCATCATGGGAGTATATCAGCTTCCCTGCGCCAAGCTGCGGAAAATGCGATGCAGGAACCAGATAAACCAGCGGTAACTGCGGCAACATTGACTTTAGAAGTTGGTGTTGATATCGGCTATCTACAACGAGTCATTCAGTTAGAATCACCGGATAGTATAGCAAGTTTTTTGCAACGTTTAGGACGTACTGGAAGAAGGGGAGAACCTGCGGATATGCGTTTTGTTTGTTCGGAAAAACAACTATCATTAGAAGTATCACTTCCTCAACAAATTCCTTGGCAACTTTTACAATCTATCGCGATTATTCAACTTTATTTAGAAGAAAAATGGATCGAACCCATTCAACCAATAAAATATCCATTCAGTCTACTTTATCATCAGACTATGAGTACCTTGGCAGCAATCAAACAAATTTCACCAGATGTTCTTGCTCATCAAATTTTAAATTTATCACCTTTTCAACATATTTCATCGGAAGATTATAAATTATTACTGCGTTATTTAGTTAGTATTGACCATATTAATAAAACCGAGGAAGGTAAATTAATTATCGGTTTAGCAGGGGAAAAAATAGTCAATAAATTTCAATTTTATGCAGTATTCCCTGAAACTCTAGAATTTAATGTTAAACAAGATGCAACGGAAATTGGTACCATTGTGATGATACCGAACGTCGGTAGTCAATTCGGTTTAGCAGGAAAAACCTGGGAAGTTTTAGATGTAGATTTTGCCAAAAAAATAATATTTGTTAAACAAGTTGAAGGTAAAGCCAGTATTTTTTGGCGTGGCGATCGCGGAACGATTCATACTAAAATATTGCAACGTATGCGCCGCGTTTTATTAGAAGATATAGAATATGGGTATTTACAAACTAATGCCAAAAATAGATTGCAAACAGCCCGTCAATTAGCAAGAGATTTTGAGTTAGATAAAAGTAATATATTTAAATTAGAAAAAGGTAAATGTTGTATTTTCCCTTGGATGGGTACCATTGCTTATAATACTTTACAGAGATTATTAAATAACTTTTGTCGAGAATCTTTAGAAATTAAATCCCTAGGTGGTATTAATCCTTATTTTATAACCTTAAAATTAGGAAAAGGTAAATTTGAACAAGTGAAAACAGAAATTTTATCTTTGTGCGAGCAACGTATTATCAACGAACATTTAGTTGCAGATGCAGAAGCACCAGAAATCCAAAAATACGATAAATTTATTCCTCATCCTTTATTACGAAAAGCTTTTGCAAGCGATTACTTGAATATTCAAGAAGTTAAACAGCAAGTTGAGTTTTGGTAAATTTTAAAAATTACAATAAATGTATAAACATGGGAAGGAAGAAGGAAGAAGTAAGAAGGAAGAAGTAAGAAATTATTACTCTTAACTCCTAATTCTTAACTCCTTCAAAAAATTAAGATTTCGCACCCATTTTGATCACAGCACTACGCATAAAATTAATCCGCTGCTCAAAGTCCAATTCTTGAATGGAATTTACAAAATTATTGGTATTAGATGGCAATTTATAGTCTTGTGGTACTTGAATAACGCTACCATCTTCCATAGCTTGTGCAAGTCTCAACCACACATCAAGCTTAGCACTAGAACTTAAAGATGTGTAAGCACTACTGATATCACTACTAGCACCAGAAACAATATCCCGTTGTGCTTGTAATTGTTCTTCCTTTGGCATTGCCTGAATTTGATCAAATAAAGCTTTTGCAGTTTGCTGTGCAGAATCTTGATTAACAGGATTTAAACTTTCTTTGATATCTAAATAGCCATACCATAGTAAAGCCAATTGAGTATCAGCATCAAAGTTTAGAAATTGTTCTACAGCTTTTCTATTTTTTTCTTCAGTTGTAAAAGTCATAAATTGATTAATTACTAAGTAATTGTCTTCTCCTAATTTTTAATCAATTCATACCATTTAATTAACCCTGCCTTGGACATAAATAGGTATTATGGCTTAAGATAGATGCCAAATATATGCTCTGACCAAAGCAATACTTAATAAGTAGTAATTCTGATAAATTATTTTACTTTATAGTTTAATTGTTCGATTCAATCTAAACTAATTGTGACTAATTGTTCAAAAAAACTTCTGTGAAAAATTGATTAGATATTTTCATCAGTCATTAGATATAACTAGTTATTTAATATACTACTACTAGAGATTGAATTTGATACGCTAAAGGTATTGATGTGATGAGCTTTATTACTATATGCACTGGTTATTGACCGGACCATTAACTGTAGAAAAAATTACAGTTAAGATTCAAGATTTGCCAGCATCGTTACAAGGTATTCGCATAGTGCAAATGACAGATTTTCACTATGATGGCTTACGTTTATCAGAGAAAATGTTAGAAAAAGCCATAATTGCCTGCAACAAAGCAGAACCCGATTTAGTTGTTCTTACTGGTGATTATGTAACTGATGACCCTAGTCCAATCAATCAACTAGTACTTCGACTCAAACATTTACAAAGTCGTTATGGTACTTATGCGGTACTTGGCAATCATGACATACATTACGCTCATTCAAAAGCAGAAATTACATCCGCTTTCAACAAAATTGGAATTGAAATACTTGACAACAAAATTGCTTATCCATTCGGAAAAGAATTACCATTAGTAGGACTTGCTGAATATTGGTCTCCTCATTTTCATCCTGAATTAGTGATGAACCAATTAGACCCAGCAACACCACGCATAGTACTATCCCATAATCCCGATACCGCTGATATATTGCGACAGTGGCGAGTAGATTTACAACTATCCGGTCATACTCATGGTGGTCATATTGTAATTCCCGGTGTCGGTCCAGCCATCGTTACTTACAACAATTTTGTTCACAGTATACCTAGAAAACTACGCCGTCGGATGCCATTTGTCAAAAAAGAATTCTTCAAAGTCGTGAAAAATTGGCAATGGGCTAAAGGATTTCATCAAATCGGAAGCAATCAACTTTATGTAAATCGCGGTTTGGGAACTTATCTACCAGGACGGTTTTTCTGTACTCCAGAAGTCACTGTGATTACCTTGGAGTAAGGTTAAAGGTCAAAGGTTAAAGGTTAGAGGTCAAAGGTTAGAGTTCAAAGGGAACGCGATCATTACCAATCACTCAATGAACTCAAAACTCCTAACTCCCAACTCCCAACTCCTAACTCCCAACTCCCAACTCCCAACTCCTAACTCCTAACTCCTAACTCCTAACTCCCAAATTTTATTCTGCTTGTGTACATGATAATTATGTCCGGCTAAAGCAATACCCAAAAAGCCCCATAACACCATACCAGCAACACCTAACATCCCACTGTTACCAGCTAAAGTTGATATCATACCGATAC
>JAAUSO010000069.1 GCA_012033205.1 Richelia sp. SL_2_1
AACTCCTAACTCCTAACTCCTAACTCCTAACTCCTAACTCCTAACTCCTAACTCCTAACTCCTAACTCCTAACTCCTAACTCCTAACTTACTATATCAAGTCGATTGTTCGGCTAACTTCAACTGTTGCCACCAACGATTTAAGGGATAATAAACCACAGGAGCCCAAAGACTGCTAAGAATAGCAGAAGCAAGAGTTACTTTTTGGTAATATGCCCAAATCACATCTGAGTGAGCAGTACCGTGGGCAATAATCTGCAAGGCGAAAATCGTATCCGATAAAATAGCCATCAAGAAGACAATTAAGGCAATAGAAATAAAATCTTCTTGTATAAAACGTTGTTTCTGAAACAAACCAATGAGAAAACCGACAACACCCAAACTTAAAGCATGAGTTGGCTGAGGTGAAGTCATTGCATCTTGAAGCAACCCTAAAACGATACCAGCAAAAGCACCTTGAAAAGCCGAACGCTTGACACTCCAAGCCACAACCCAAATTAACAGCCAGTTAGCCGTAATTCCCACCAATTCCATACCGGGAAAGCGATTTGGTAACAGAAATAAACATAATAATACAGACCCACTAATTACCGTCCAATCTGCAATTTGGCGTAAATTGGGATGCCAACGAGAAAGAGGTTTAATGGGCTTATTGGGTTTTTTGCGTCGGGATGGGGGTTGTCCAGAAGTTTGCTTATTTCTAGTCCGAAATGAAGGTTGAGCAGAATTGTGCTTCCTCCTAGTCCGAAATGAAGGTTGAGCAGAATTGTGCTTCCTCCTAGCCCGAAATGAAGGTTGCCCAGAAGTTTGCTTGTTCCTCACCCGAAGTTTGGGAATATTCATTGAACTGTAGCCTTGCTGTGAAATTATTTCTGTGTATCTTTGTTTTCGGGTGCTGGCACGACGGGTGGTTTAGGATTAACTGTTACCCAGTCAAGAGAACGAATTGGAGGGAAAAGCTCGACTGTGGCAACTGACGCGGGAAGTCTTTTTAAATCTAATGATTTTATTTTGCCTATAGGTACACCGGAAGGAAATTTAGAACTATAAGTTGATGTCGAAACTACATCCCCCGGTTTCACATTTGGTACTTTTTCATAAAATTCTAATACCGCATCAGCAGAACCATCTCCTTGTAAAATACCTTTGGCTCCAGTACGGCTGACATTTACACCTACTTGTGAAGTCATATCGCTAATTAACAAAACGCGGCTAGTGTTGGAAGTTACGTTATCGATCAAACCAACCAAACCACCTTCAGCCTTAACCACATAACCTTCCTGAATTCCTGCAAGGCTACCGCGATTCAAACTTACCTGTTGCCACCAATTGTCTGCACTACGTCCAACCACGCGAGCTGGAATTGTAGGTATATCTTTTGGTTCTTTTTCTACATATTTTAATAAAGCCTTGAGATTTTGATTCTGGCTTTCTAATTCAGTTATTTTAGCTTGTAATTCTTGGACTTTAGCGTCTTTGAGATATTGTTGTTGATTCGGCTCGCTTTGAAACACTTCAAGGGGACGAGTAATACCGTTGTACAACTCAGCCAAAAGTTCACCTTGAGTTTGGCGGACTATCAAAACACCACCAACCACTAACACTAATAACCCTAACTGTAACCCTTTACGCTCCCACCGGCGACGTGCAGTAAACATATAAACCGACCTATAGCAGAAAATTTACTTAATAAATACTTAACTTAAGTTAATAAGAAGATATCGGATTCTCTATAGAATCCAATACCTGATCGAACAAAGCGAATCTACAAATCTACATATTGCGAGAACGAGCGCTGAATACCCGTTCTAACTGTTTGAAATTTTCTAACACCCGACCAGTACCCAATACTACACAGCTTAGAGGGTCGGCAGCAACGTGTGTTACAATACCTGTCTCATGACTGATTAAAGTATCTATACCCTTGAGCAAAGCACCACCACCAGCAAGCATAATGCCCCGATCAATAATATCTGCTGCTAGTTCGGGTGGTGTACGTTCTAGCGTCCGCTTCACTGCTTCAATAATAACTGAAAGCGGTTCGGACATACTTTCACGAATTTCTGGCCCCTTAATTGTAACAGTTCTGGGCAGACCAGAAAGTAAATGTAAACCTCGAACTTCCATGATCGCTTCTTCATCATCATGAGTCGGATAGGCAGAACCAATACGAATCTTGATATCTTCTGCTGTACGTTCCCCAATCACCAAGTTATGAACTTTCTTCATATACTGGATAATTGATTCAGTTAATTCATCCCCAGCAATACGTACTGATTCACTCAGCACCGTACCTTGAAGACTCAGTACTGCAACTTCAGTGGTACCACCACCAATATCAATAATCAAGTTACCAGTAGGATCAGCTACTGGCAGCCCTGCCCCAATCGCTGCTGCGACAGGTTCATCGATTAAATAAACCTCTCTAGCCCCTGCTTGAGTTGCAGCATCCATCACAGCCCTTCTTTCAACACCAGTCACACCACTAGGGATACCAATGACAATCCTGGGTAAAACCAGAGATTTGCCGCCGTTAACTCGGTTAATAAAATGCTTCAACATCAACTCAGCAGTATCAAAGTCAGCAATTACACCATCGCGTAAAGGACGCAAGGCAATCACATTTCCAGGAGTTCTACCGAGCATTTTCTTCGCATCTTCTCCGACAGCCAGCGCAACCTTTTCGTTTTTGTCAATAGCAACAACTGAAGGTTCTTGGAGTACAATACCTTTGCCAGACACATAAACGAGAGTGTTGGCAGTACCCAGGTCGATACCCATATCCCGCGACAAGGAAAACTTACTGAAAAGACCCACGCGTTTTTACGCCCCCTATTCTCGTTACTTTTTACAACGTCCGAAATACCCAATCGTGCTGGATTCTATTATTTTTTTTGACTTGAGTCTAGTAAAGCAGATTAACTTTTTATATATCTTTTACCAATCTTTACTATTCCCCAACCCCTTTGAGTTTTATATTCTTTGTTTGAGTAAACCTATCAGTATGCTTTCGCAATTTAGGTATAGTTATTTTTATCATCTATTTAATGATTTTTATTGTTAATTATTTAACACTATCTCAAATGTGTCCTAATCCGTTATTATGGATATTACAATCTAAAAGTACACTAGTACTAAAAGCTGAAGCCTATGAGTATTAATGTAGTTCACCTCGTCGGTCGTGTGGGTACCGACCCCGACATGAAGTATTTTGAGTCTGGTACTGTTAAGTGTAGATTAACACTAGCAGTCAATCGTCGGAAAAAAGACAGTGAACCGGACTGGTTCAACCTCGAATTGTGGGGAAAAACAGCAGAGGTTGCCAATAGTTACGTGCGTAAAGGTAAACAAATTGCCGTTAAAGGTTCCTTGAAATTGGATAGTTGGAACGATCGCACTACCGGCGCACTTCGTTCTACACCAGTTATTATCGTGGACGACCTACAGATGTTAGGCTCTAGGCGAGATACTGAATCTGAAATGATGAATAATAATCCGGAACATTTTTAGTTAGTTGATAGTTGACAGTTGACAGTTGATGGTTGACCACTAACCACTATCCACTAACCACTAACCACTAACTAATAACTAATTCGTAATGTCACAGATGCTCCCACTTCTTGTTCACCGCCAACAATAGGAGTGGGTGCAGCTTCAGCCATTGCTGCTGTGGGAACTGCATTGCGATACATAATTGGTTCCGGAGTCGAAGCATTACCCACTTGAATATGAACTACCTCCTTGGGTGTAAAACCCAAGCTTGAGAAGACGGCATTAGCTTGTTTTTGAGCGTCTTGAGTTGCTTCTTTGAGTGCTTGTTCACGTGCTTGAGTTATTGCTTGTTCAGTAGCGACAAATCTGACGCTATTAATTTGTGTTGCACCGGCTTTTATCGCTTCATCCAATAATTTACCAGCTTTTTCCGTGGAAATGCGGAAACTCACAGTATTAATAGCTTCGTAACCTTCAGTTTGTCGTACATTATCCTTGTAGCTATATACTGGGTTAAGTTGGATGCCGGTGGTTTCTAATTTCTCTACATTCTCGGACTTGAGTAACGCTACTACTGCATTAGACTTGCGAGCCGCTTCTTGCTGTACAACATTCGCTGTTTTTCCTTGAACCTGCACTCCCAAACTGACTTGGGACAAAGTTGTCGGAATTGTTTCTAACCCTTGTCCTGTTACTGTTAATGTTCGTAACATTATTTTCTCTTCTGTCAAACCAGGTTGAATGGAAGCAATGCTAACAAACAATACCATGGGCAGGATTTTGCATATGTTTGATAAATTTTTGTAAACCTGGGATTTATATCCAAATGTTTTGACTGTATTCATAATATTTTCACTCCTTACTAAATTATGATATGAATGATATTCATATAGGGAGTATTTACTGAGTTTGAATGTTCCTGTTTTTCAAAAGACCTGGAAAAAATCAAATCTTAGCCTCCGTAGAAAAGATTTATTATTTGATTTGATTACAAACGATGAATAAATATATATATAAATCAATAAATAATAAATATGAATTGGCTATTAAAAACTGAACCGCTGGAGTATTCCTATACCGATTTATCAAAAGAAAATGTTGCAGTATGGGATGGAGTCAAAAATGCTCTTGCTCTAAAAAATATGCGGACAATGCGAACTGGAGAAAAAGTATTTATTTATCATACTGGTAAAGAACGCAGCATTGTCGGAGTTGCAGAAGTTTTAAGTGAAGCATATCCCGATCCAAAATTAGATGATGTTAAAAGATTAGTAATAGATATACGAGCAGTGCAGAAATTACCCCAACCGATTACCCTTAATCAAATCAAGCAGGACGAATTTTTCCTAGGTTTTGATTTATTACGTCTGCCAAGATTATCAATAGTTCCAGTGTTACCCGAACATTGGCAACGCTTGCTAAAGTTAGCATCTGGCTTACCTTAAAGCTTTATTTGTGGCAACTTTCCTGATTAATGTTGCGATCGCAAGTAAAGTTATCACAGGTTTGGGCGTTTTCAATCAACTCCAAATCAATCGTTTTCGTTAAACGGTGTAGGATTAATGTTTATCAGCATTGATTCGAGGCTGGATTGCTGTTCAAACCGTGTTTAAGGAGCAATCCGGGTGATGGTTATTCTTACCATCTTTTTGCTTTTCCTTACGGTTTGCTGATACTCAACAAGTAACTACAAGCATAGCAACAAATGCGGCTAAAACCTTCACCATTAAATAACTGTAAATCCAATAGCCTAAAATCGTGAAAAATCGCAGCAAGGTCTCATTAATTACTGGTAAATCAAGAATTTTCACTTCAGTAATCAAACAAAATCTAGTTATAAAAGTATCGATGTTCGAGAATTTATGATACCAAAGGAAACTTATATCTGAAAATATCCGTCCCTTTTAATTGTAATTTTTTAGGAGTTTTTGAGATTTATTCGGCACTGCTACTTGAGTAATTTTTCAAGTCATGCATCTCACCATATTATTTTAAACCGACAATTAAGCAGACAATAAACCGATAATAAACCGACAATAAACCGATAAAATTACGGGCGTGCATTAATTACCGCTTCATTGAAAAATTTCATAAATTTCTTTACCCTGCATAGTTTTTCTGGCTGGGATTGACTGCGATCGTTAATTCTGGTTATCTCTTTGTGGGTGGAATCTTCAAAGCGAGAGCAACGTAGGTTTTTGTTGCCACAACGGCATCAAAGAAGAATTTCTTATGTTAGAATTCTTTGCCAACAGCTAACCACGTTCTTTTTGAAGAAGCATTTTCCACGGTGGACTTATAGCAGTATAAAGACGGATTATCCCGACAAGCACCACTGGTAACATTCTTTAATGACGGTTTGAGCGGTTATATTCCCAGCTAAATTTGAAACCTTTATATACTTACCGCTCTCGTAAATGCGACTTAGGAGAAACACTGTGAAACTACACTGGTTAATACCTGGGACTTTTTTAACTGTCTCCCTGTTATCTTCCCCTGCAAATGCAGCGAAACTACAATCTTGGAATTTTGACGCTAATCAAAATCAGCTAGAATTTAATACTGATGCTGCGGTACAACCAAAAGCTCAACTAATTTTTAATCCCACTCGTGTAGTAATTGATTTACCTGGAGTCAAATTCGGTAGTCCGCAATTGAAAAAACCGATCGGTGGTGCTATTAATACCGTTCGTATCGGTCAATTAGATCCGGAAACTACCCGGATGGTGGTTGAATTAAGTCCCGGCTATACTTTAGATCCAAATCAAATCAAATTTGAAGGAGTAAGTCCCAGTCGTTGGAGAGTAAAATTACCATCGCCAGAACTTGAAAAAACAGATTCTGACGAAAGAAATATTTACAGTGTAGTGCGAACCAATAATACTGCACCCAGTAATACATCTAACAGCAATCAAACGGTAATTCAAACTGGTCAAAAAATTGCTCAAGGAATTGCTCAAATTGAAAGAGTACTTCCAACTGGTGATGGCTTTTTTGTGCGTACCAGTGGTGGTAAAGCAACGTCTTCAAGAGTTAACCGCAACGGTCAAGAATTGATCAATGTAGATATTTCTGGTGCGACATTATCGTCTAGCTTACCGGGAAACGAGTTCCCAATGAATCGCTTTGGTGTCAAAGGAATTGAATTTAAGCAGTTAGATTCAACAACCACTCGGATTGTTTTACGGGTAGATAAAAATAGCCCGGATTGGCGAGCTACAATCAGCAGCTTTGGTGGGATAGTCTTACTGCCTAATGGTAAAGTTAGCGAATCTTCCCCAAATAGTAATCCCAATCCCCCAGTTAATCGACCATTACCTTCTCCCTCGCCACCACCAACTATCACAACACAAAATTCTCTCGCTGAAATTGAAGCCGTAGAATTAGATGACAATGGTAGGACATTAACTGTTAAAGGCAACAAATCTTTATCTGGAAGCACTAGCCAATGGGACACTCAGAGTGCGATGTACCGTATTTTGATTCCTAATTCTCGGTTATCATCTTCTGTAAAAGGACCGCAATTTAAACCTAGTAGTCCGGTGTTGCGGGTACTTACGCGACAAGAAAACTCAAATACTGTTGCAATCTACATTTTACCAGCAGCACAGGTCAGCTTCGGAAGACTTGATATCAGAGGAGACCGATTAAATTTAGATTTGCAGCGCAACAGTGCAACCAAACCCCCGGTTATTTTACCTCCGATTCCCAAACCAAATCCGGTAGCGGGTTCGCAACCAGTTACAACTCCTTCCAATCCCAAGCCAAGTCCAGCACCAAGACCAGCCCCTAGGGGACAGGTATTAGTTATGATTGATCCAGGACATGGTGGTAAAGATCCTGGCGCAATTGGTATTGGTGGACTGCGAGAAAAAGATGTCATCTTACCCATCAGCCAAAAAGTAGCAGAAATATTGCGAAAAAATGGAGTCAATGCAGTACTGACTCGTAACACAGATTATTTTGTCAGCCTGCAAGGACGAGTAGATATGTCCGACAAGTCAAATGCAGATTTATTTGTCAGTATCCATGCTAATTCTATGGGTTTAAGTCGTCCCGATATTAACGGTTTAGAAGTTTATTATTATAACAGTGGTAAACAGTTTGCCGATACCGTCCGGAGAAGCATTACCCAAAACGTCACAATTAGAGACCGGGGAATCAGAAGTGCTAGATTTTACGTACTCCGTAAAACTTCGATGCCAGCAATTCTCGTAGAAGTTGGTTACGTCACAGGTCGTGAAGATGCCGCCAATTTAAATCAAACTGCCTACCGCAATAAAATGGCAGAAGGTATCGCTGATGGTATTCTTAAGTACCTGAAACGTAGGTAAAAATAGATAAATTAGCCATAGTTAATGAGTAAATTTACTCAAATTTACCCATTAAATATTATTATCCTAAATCTAAAAGAGCGGTTATATGGGGAATTCTTGTTTGCTTTTGAGCGAAGAATTCCCCGATTTTATTTGGCAATCAGGATTATTGTTGCCACTGACATCTCTCAAAAGCAAGTAAAATTAATGGGTAATGGGTAATGGGTGATGGGTGATGGGTAATGGGTAATGGGTGATGGGTAATGGGTAATTAGCTTGCTTCTTACTCTTGAGTTCCTGCTCGGTACTCGGTGCCTGTTCTCTGAGTGAAATGCTATCTTGAAGGGATTTAGGCTATGTTGTCTAATTCGCCATTACATTATTATAAATATACAAATGTGGCACAAATGTGAGTATACTATATTTTTAAATTTTATCTGTATCTATCATCTCATACTTGATGCTTTTACTCAATCTGAAAAAATCGAGATATCAAACTAGTTTCTCAATCAGTGTATCCTCGTATCACATCAAAATGGAAAAAAATTAAATATAGTCAAGTCAAATACAACCGTTACTCAAAAATATATTTTCTTGTTGTTTTTCACATTTTCCAATTTGATTTTAATTAGCAAGATTATTTTTTGTAAATAGGAGAACATTTTCTTAAAAGAGCGTAAGTATAAATCAGAGCTATTTTAAATGATTCTAATCTGGCAAAATTGGGATTAAATGGGTATTTTAAGATAAAAGTCAAGCTCAGCCAAAACAAAACTCTCTGAAAATCGATTAGTTAAAATTCTGATTTAAATTCTGAGATGGAATATATCGCCTGCGCCAGAACTATTTTTTTTCCAGCACCACTACTCCCATTACCCAAATTACAAGCAATGCATCTAATTTTTAGTTGAATAAAATGTCACCGATTGGATTTTCCTGCTGAGTTAAACTACTTCTATCTCAATAATTCGTATAATCAAATGCTAAAAACCGGCAGAATGATGTCCTTAAAGCAAACAAGTAAAAAGCTTCATGCTAAAGTTAATACGATTAAC
Source organism: Richelia sp. SL_2_1 (assembly GCA_012033205.1). Lineage (GTDB taxonomy): Bacteria > Cyanobacteriota > Cyanobacteriia > Cyanobacteriales > Nostocaceae > Rivularia. Next base: position 8,863 of record JAAUSO010000069.1, read on the forward strand.
AACGTTTTTATCCGAGATAAAATGCTTGTGGCAATGCCTACCGTTGCTTGTGAAAATTGAAAGCGGCGATGACTGCTTAGATATCGAGGTATAAAGTACCAACACTTTTACAAATTAATAGTTATCAATAAAATACGGATTAGGAGAAAAGGTTGTGAAAATACACTGGTTAGTATCTGGTACTACTTGTTTATCTGTACTAATGCTATCGTCGCCCGCTCATGGTGCAAAGCTGTCTTCTTGGCGTTTTAATGCCAATCAAAACCAACTAGAATTTCAAACTGATGGTGCAGTTCAACCCCAAGCACAACTAATTTTTAATCCCACTCGTTTGGTAATTGATTTACCAGGAACGACATTTGGAAAACCCCAGTTAACCCAAACAGTTGGTGGTGCGATTCGTTCTATTCGTGTTGGACAATTTGACCCACAAACGGCTCGTTTAGTTGTGGAAATGAATCCGGGGTATACTCTTGATCCAAACCAAGTAAAATTTGTCGGTCTAAGCCCTACTAACTGGACAGTGCAGCTACCTTCAGCGAAAGTTCAAGCAAGTGCTGTTGCTCCTAGAAGCATTTTCAGCGTTACACCAACAATCAACACTCCACCATCCAACAGAATTGCTGCTAGCACTTCAAATGCAGCCACAAAAATTGAAAGCTTGCAAGTTACCGGAGACGGATTTTTCCTGCGTACCAGCGGTGCTAAACCGAAAATCAAAAATCCGACTCGCGATCGAGATGAAATTAACATCGACATTTCAGATGCGGCTTTGTCACCAGCACTCCAACGAGAGATATCGGTGAACAAGCACGCTGTTAAGGGCATTGAATTTAGCGAAATCGATGGTAAATCACCTGGAGTTCGCATGACTTTACGGGTGGACAAAAAGAGCTCCGATTGGCGAGCTACAACTAGCGGTAACAATGGTTTAATCGTTCTACCCAATCGTTTAAGTTCAGCTATAAGTGGTAGTTCTAATAGTTCAAATAATTCTAATAGTTCTAATTCAAATCAAGTCAGTCAATCGGATTCTTTCCCCGTTCCACCAATTCCAACTACAAGGAATTCTATCGCAACAATTGAGTCTGTGGAACTAGCCCCGACTAGTACTCAATTACTAATTAGAGGAGATCAAAATTTATCTGCTGTTGGTGGTTGGGATAGACAAACCGGATTGTACCGGATCACCGTTGATAATGCAAAATTAGCTCCTAAAGTTAGAGGTCCACAATTTACTGCCAGTAGTCCGGTTTTGCGAGTACGTCTACAGCAACTTCCAAATAACAAAGTTGCGATCTTTGTCCAGCCTGCATCTGGAGTACAAATTGGTGAACTCAATCAACTTAGCAATCAGCTGTTGTCGTTAGAATTACAACGTACTCGGCGAACTATCCCTCCCACTGGATCGACTGGTTTACCTCCCATATCTGAAACAATTCCTCTACCGAATCGTCCAATCATTACTCTGCCACCAGAAAGTCCAAATAATAGTAGGGTTGTAGTCATGATTGACCCAGGACATGGTGGTAAAGACCCTGGTGCCATTGGTATCGGTGGGTTGCAAGAAAAGGACGTAATTTTACCTATTAGTTTAAAAGTTGCCGAAATTTTGCAGCAAAACGGTATTCAAGCAGTACTGACTCGCAACACGGATTATTTTGTCAGTCTCCAAGGACGAGTCGATATGGCTGAACGAGCTAATGCTGGTTTATTTGTGAGTATTCACGCTAATTCTGTAGGCTTAAGTCGTCCTGATGTCAGCGGTTTAGAAGTTTACTATTATAGCAGTGGTCTCGGTCTTGCTCAAAATGTTCGTAGCAGTATATTAAATACTGTGAATGTTAGAGACCGAGGAGTACGAAAAGCTAGCTTTTACGTACTCAGAAAAAGTTCTATGCCTTCAATTCTTGTGGAAGTAGGTTATGTTACGGGACGAGATGATGCGGCAAAATTAGCTTCTCCTCAATATCGAGACGAAATGGCACAAGGTATTGCTAATGGGATTTTAAATCATATTAGGAGAAGGTAAAGTTATAATTATAACTCACTGTTTGCACCACTTGCAATAATTCCTAGACTGAACCTCAAAACCTGGTTCCCAGACTGAGCTTGGGAATCAGAAGAATGCTGTTCTTGAGTCCTGCGTGCATTCCGGTGAATTTTAAACTTTGCTTTGTTAAAAATTAAACTATAATTTATCGCTCTTCTTTAGTATATTTACCAGAATAGAGCCGTATTTAATTAAAAAAATAGTATAAAGAAATACCTGTATTTTCTCAAAAAATATAGTAAAAATTTCTAAATAGAAAGTAAAGATGTAAAATTCTCTTTCATATCGGATTTATCAGTTAAAACATTGAAGTTTTTTGTAAATCCTTTGTCCCAAATTCACAAAATATTATCAAAATCTGCCTGTGTTTTCATCTTCTATGTTTGAAGGTAATCTTTACCATCTATCCGAACCAGAAGCCCAACGCGCTCCTATCGGCATCTTTGATAGTGGTGTAGGTGGTTTAACGGTACTACGTCAACTTTATCAACAACTACCCGGCGAATCAATTATTTATTTTGGGGATACAGCCAGACTTCCTTACGGGATTCGTAGTCAAGCAGAAATTATCCAGTTTACCCGTGAAATTATCTGCTGGATGGAAAATCAAGGGGTAAAAATGGTTGTCATGGCTTGCAGTACCAGTTCGGCTCTGGCATTAGAAACAGTACGTTGCGAATTTAAAGTACCGATTCTGGGACTAATTCTACCAGGTGCAGTTGCAGCAGTGAAAGCCGGAAAGCGTATCGGTGTTATTGCGACTCCAGCAACCGCTAAAAGCAATGCTTATAAAACAAGTATCCAAGAAATTAATCGTGATGCTCAAGTATGGCAAGTTGGTTGTCCGGAGTTTGTTCCTTTGATCGAACAAAACCGCATTGACGATCCATACACTAGAGAAGTAGCACGTTCCTACCTCGAACCTTTATTAGAGCAGCAAATTGACACTTTAGTTTACGGTTGTACTCATTATCCTCACCTGGCGAAATTATTGCGATCGCTCGTTGGTGAATCGGTAACACTAGTAGACCCAGGAAAGAGTGTTGTTGAAGCTTGCGCTCAAGAGTTGGATTTACTCGGCTTAAGGAATACTTATCCACCGCTGGCAACCCGGTTTGCTGTCAGTGGAAATCCTCAGCAATTTGCTCAGTCTTCAATCCAGTGGCTCGGCTGTACTCCCATGGTTGAATTGGTAAACTTGGAGCATTCAAACTTTAACCATTCCCAGCAAGACCGTGACGGCATAATTACTTATTAGTATAAAACGCAATACAGCACACCACGTGGTATGCTGTATCACATAAAGTTAAAATTGGTTTATTCACTAACTTTATGGCTTTGAATATCATTTGCACGAAAGCCAATCAAACCTTATTCATGAGCGCGGTGTTACCAACATCTCAGAAGAATATTCTTCTTCAAATTCCGGAGAAACCTCTGCGATCGCAGTTTTTTTATTATTCTCTTAGCCAGCGCTAAGAATATGTATACAGCAAACAAATAACCAGAAGCCACAACAAATATCATCATCATATTTCCCCCGACAAGTTTTTTTCTTCAATCCCATTCGTACAGCAAAAATAAATTGAACATAAGTACAAAAATCGAAGCTAGATAGCTTTTTGCTAGAGCTTTTTTTGTCATTCAAAAATATCGGCAGAGTATGAATACTCTCCTATGTACTTATACCTAATTAGCTTTTACAGACTATGCCAGCAGCAATCATCAAATTGCCACTATGCAACTACCTAGCCTGTATTACAACTGCGTTATGCAGTACTTCCTTCTCTATACAGAAGCTCTACCTTGCATACCCTAAAATGAGTCGTCAAGATTTACCAATATATAATTTTCGGATACCACATAACTATTATTGAGGAACTTATTAATTCGTAGACTACGAACACGAATAATATCCTCTGTTCCACCTACGATTTTTCAACTCACTTCCATCAGTAAAAAAGTACAAATACGCAAAAAAAAGCGATTTACTTTTCCTGAGTGAATATTTTAAGTATTTGAAATCCCTATATATAAGAATAACACAAGAAATCTCACTTGTGAGGTAATAAGCTTGCCTAATTTGAATTTTTCGAGATAATATTGTTGATTTATGATGTATAGAGAATCAGTCCTGTTTTCAGCCTGTTATCAAAGATACTTGGGGCGATTTCCTAAAATATTAATTTTTTGTTAATAAGAGCTATTCTCTGTAAAATTTACCAAAGTCACAACAATTTAATCGTATGAAACAAATATGATTTTCTCCGTGATTACACGGAGCTAGGCATTAGTGTAATTTATTGATTGTCTGCCAAATAAAAGATTTTAGTTAGGCATGGGAATGTCTCCGTATTGATAAAGATAAAAAAACACAAAAGGATTACGTAAGACAAATCTGTTAAAATCCAGGTATTAGTGGAGCCGGGATGCAATTGCATTTCATAGTAATAACTTTATTTTAAGTATCAAAGATATTGTTGTGTGCGAGTCTCCAGTTATATACCGAGCAATATTGACCTTGGCATCAAACAAGAACATTTATAGAAAGCTTTGCTCTAGCACGGGGTTATCTTAAAATGAGTACAGGATATGTAAACTTTCGTAACCAAAGTCAGAGTCCGCCCATTCATGACCCCAGCCACCTCCTTGTTTTCCCCTGTGGAAGCAGACCTGCATATATTGGCAGATAACCTTAAACAGCTAGTTGGTAATGACCACCCCATCCTCAGTTTAGCCGCAGAACATCTGTTCGGAGCTGGGGGGAAGCGTATTAGACCTGCAATTGTATTACTTGTATCAAGAGCAACAATGCAGGATTCGGAAATTACGCCTCGTCACCGACGCTTAGCTGAAATTACAGAAATGATTCATACAGCTTCTTTAGTCCATGATGATGTAGTGGATGAATCAGAAAAAAGACGTGGTGTTTCCACAGTTCATAGTATATTTGGCAATCGAGTTGCAATATTAGCCGGAGATTTTTTGTTTGCTCAAGCCTCTTGGTATTTAGCGAACTTAAACAATTTAGATGTGGTGAAATTGCTCTCAGAAGTAATTATGGACTTGGCAACTGGAGAGATTCAGCAAGGAATGAATCGTTTTCAAGCCGAGATTTCCATTGATACTTACCTCAAGAAAACTTACTATAAAACTGCGACATTATTCGCCAATAGTTCCAAAGCTGCTGGAATACTCAGCGAAGTATCTCCACAAACAGCCGAAAACTTGTATGAATATGGTCGTCATCTTGGTTTAGCGTTCCAAATTGTGGATGATATTTTCGACTTTACTAGTTCTACAGATATATTAGGAAAACCTGCTGGTTCCGACTTGAAAGACGGGCATTTGACAGCACCTGTAATATATGCTCTAGAAGAAAAACCGGAACTAAAAACGCTGATTAAACAACAATTTAAACAAGCTGGAGATTTAGAACAAGCCCTTGCTTTAATAGAGCATAGTCAAGGAATTCAACGTTCCCGCGATTTAGCTGCTTACCATGCCAAACTGGGAGTCGAGCATATAAAACACTTGCCACATTCTCAAAGTCGCCAAACTTTGATTGATATGGCTGATTATGTGTTGAGTCGTCTTAATTGAGAGTTACGAGATATTATTTCAACATTCTTGGATAATAGGAAAGTAGTTATCAGTTATTGATTTGTAATAAATCCTTAACTTATAACTTCTATCTCAGAGTCATATCTAAAGGTATATGTTTTAACGTTCTAATTCTCAATGTTCAACTTATTTAAGCAATATCAGGAGGAATATCCGACCTACGCCTATTTTGTTGTAATGACCTTTCAATAATACTTTGCACTTGCGATCGCTTAATTTCCATAGCATTAGCTGTAGTGCCGGGAGTATTGAAAAAAATGATACTATCTACGGGTTCGAGAGCTAAAATCTGGAACAAAATTTCAATAACTCCCATCGGTGCAGCTATCATTTGAGGGTCAAGCCCAACACCAGAGGTAGTACTGACATCTTGTAACGTAGGATAAGCATATATTATTTGTTTTTGCGATTGTGGATTAGTCCGATTACTCAATGTTGTTAAAACCCAGTCATGCTCAAGGTTTTGGACTATATAGTATTGACGGAAACGTAATTTTTGAGCAATTTTAATTAATTCCGGGGCAATTGCCGCAATCAGTTGAGTTGTAATACTATCTTGGGGTGCATTATCAATCAAAAGTTGAATTTGTGCTTGTAAATCCATAATTACCTGTTAATAGTTCCTGGGCATTAGCTATAACTTCTATGAAATACCAAAAATCTTCCCTTGATTTGGGAATAATATAACCAGACAAATTTCCAGACAAATTTCCAGACAAATTTATTTATGCAGGATAATGGGTGGTTGCGGTTGTGTTCGGATGTCCGAAGTCAGCGTTACACCGGCATTCCCCGGTAAATCAACCAGCATTTCCACAAAATATAAGTTGTAATGTTTGTTTATATTAAGGTCTTTGAAACAAATTAGACTATGAAATCAGTCGCGACCACAACTATTCAGGGAGAAAATTCTATCGGTGTGGAGGTGATATTTCAACTCCTATTCGGAGAACTTAAATCTTCGACTAAAGCTTCAGATTCTAATTGCCATGAAGTCGCAACCCGAATCGCAGCCGAAGTCCTACGAATTTGCCATGAAAGCAAACGTATCCAAGCTTCTGGGGACATCAAAAGTTCGGCGATCGCCCTAGCGAAACACCGGCTATCTCAGACATTAAGATACTACCAGTTAGGTTCCAATCGAGGTAGGGTAGAACTGCACAGTACTCTGAGCGCAATTATTTATCGTTATATTAATCCGCCCAATAAACAACTGAGTTATCAAGGGCGGTTGGGTGTAATTGAAGATTTTCTGCAAAATTTTTATTTGGAAGCACTGAATGCTTGCCGAAGAGAAAATAAACTCGAACCTACATATCGTCCCCAGACTCTTTTAGAATTAGCGGAGTACATGGCGTTTACCGAACGCTATGCCAAAAGACGCATTCCTTTACCAGGAAGACAACAGCAGTTGATTATCCTGCGAGCGCAAACTTTTTCTCAACAACAGCCTCCAGAAACCTGTGTTGATATAGAAAAAGCCGCAGAAGGTAGCAGCAATGATGGTGATGGTTCTTGGGAAGATCCAGCCGTACAACAATTAAGAACGGCAATGGCATCTCAAACCGAACCGGAACCCCCGGAAGAAACTTTACGTTCGGTAGTCATTAACGAGTTAATGAGTTATCTTGAGGAACGACAACAAGGAGACTGTGCTGATTACTTTGCTCTACGCCTAAAAGATTTATCTGCTCAAGAAATTGAGGCAATTTTAGGTTTAACTGCTCGTCAGAGAGATTATTTACAGCAACGTTTCAAATATCATCTAATTAGGTTTGCCTTGCTGCACCGTTGGGAATTGGTTCACGAATGGTTAGAAGCCGATTTGCGTAACAATTTAGGTTTGACGGAACAGCAATGGCAAGTTTACACACAACAACTTGACGATAAACAACGTTGTTTATTAGAACTAAAACAGCAAGGTCAAGCTGATGAAAGAATTGCCAAAACCTTGGGGTTGTCGATGGCGCAACTGCAAAAAGGTGGTTCAAAATTCTCGAACAAGCTTGGGAAATTCGTAACTCTTTTATGTCCGGATCAAGTGCATCTACTCATGAATAGTGACACAGAATCCTTACAAAACCAATTACTCGCTTGGTTGTTAGCAGATAATGCAGCAACCGAGGAGGATTTTTTGGTCGAATGTGAGGAAATTAACGGGGCTAAAACATACACAGAAAACACTGCTTCTACAAGCGGTGCTTCTGAGTCAGATTCGATGTCCTATCCTTTTTTTCAACTGGGAGAAATTCCTACTGTGCAAACACGTTTCCAAGCCGTTCTTAAGCGTCGGTTACAAAGTCAAGTCCAAGATAATCCACCGTTATTCCCCTGGGAAACACAATTAGTGGATTATCCCGATTACATAGACAATTTATCTATGAACTGGGTTCCCGCTCATCCTTGGGCGGCACAACAGTCTAAACTCAGTTTGCCAATTGCGATACCGGAGAAAATTTTTCAGCAGTTATTGGCAAAGTGTCAAGAGTTGCTTTCGTTTCCAGTTCCATTGGGAGCCAAACTTGTGGGAGTGGTGGAAAGTTTATTCCCCAACGAACCGCAAATGCTCAACGATTTAGCCGGAATGGTACTCAGAAGTCCATATCGTTCTGCGGATACTTTAGAAAGGATGCCTTATGTCGAAGGCAACTACTCGGATTTGCAACCGCGTCAACAAATGGCATTATCATTGTTGGCTGCTAAACAATTGTTAGAAAATCTCACTTTATCTGTTGATGCCAGCGAAGAGTATGTCTCAAGGCAATGGCTAACCAACTTTGGTACCGTGACTTTGAGCGTAAAATACGACCAAGTTGCCCAAACACTGCGGGTTGAAGCTGAATTACCCCATCCCGGACAAGTGAAACTTGAAGGAGATAATTGTGTTCAGGTTGCAAAATCTTCAAATCAAGGAATTGTCAGCTTAGAACTGAATTCAGTTCAACAACAAGCAAATTATACATTGGCAGTTGAGCTAAATGACATGGATACTCAACCGCTGTACTTTACAATTGTGCCAACTTCTGCTTGTTAATTGATATCGACGGGGGTTTCTAGAATCAACTAGAAATTCGGTATTAATACGCAGAAAATTGAGCAAAAAGACGACAAATAGAAAGGGTTTAGGGGTAGTAGTGAAACTGAACCTTTATTTAATAAGCAGACAGTCTGAGGGTTTACAGCAGTTCTCATCGAAATCTTGGCAAATTTGATTGTTCGGTAAATGTAAATCAAACATACTGCTTTGAGTAATAATCAGGTTATGCGGCATTTTTACGGATGAAGAATAGGTTTAGGGGTCTACACAATATAGGGTACTGGCGGCAAAAAATTTCCAATTCACCGCCGATAGAAATAGAAGATTCAATTGTTTTCAGGGTGCTAGTTAGCGCTTTGGTAATCATCGGAATTGTCGCGACGGATATAGCTGCTGAAACAACTGGCAGTTTTTGGGCAGTTCCTTTAAGTTTAGTGGGCGGAGTTTGGAGTTATTACCGTCGTCGTCAACCCAATGTAGCGGTCAAATTCTGTATCGCTATCGGAATGTTATTAGCACTCGGTGCGTTTTTCGGGCGATTGGTAGGTGAACTCAATGATACCCGGCTAATTCTCGCAGAATTATTGATTCAACTCCAGGTGCTGCATAGTTTCGATATGCCTCGTCGTAAAGATTTGGGATATTCGATGATCATTGGGTTGATTTTAATCGGTGTAGCAGCAACCCTGAGTCAAACTTTAGCTTTTGCACCAGTGTTGCTGCTCTTTTTAGCTATCGTCTTACCGACTTTGGTATTAGATTATCGTTCGCGATTGGGTTTAGAACCCCTAACAATTAAAAAACAATCATCAAAAAATCAAGATTCTGCGATTTTTAATTTCAAATTTTTAGTTATAATTTTTTAATCATAATAATTATAGGACTGAGCATTTTCGCCGTTTTACCGAGGTTTCCCGGTTATGGCTTGCGGACATTTCCGGTGAGTTCACCTATCGAGGTACAAGGCGATTTTACCGGACGCAAAATTGTCAATCCTGGTTATGTCCGTTCCGGTAATAATAACGGCTCACAAGGTAGCAATGGCGACGGTACTTCTCAAGGCGCAAAGGGCGATCGCCAACAGGTTGATGACAGCTTTTATTACGGATTTAATACCAAAATTAATCAGAATTTACGCGGAGAAATGAAACCCAAAGTTGTGATGCGGGTACGTTCTCAAGCAGAAGGTTTCTGGCGAGTTTTGGCATTTGATCGTTATACGGGTAAGGGATGGGAAATTTCTCGCAACGACAAAGTGAAGCGGTTGCAACGTTCTCCTTTCTCCTATCAAACTTTTCTGGAAACTCCTGTAATTATTGGTAAAACCAAAGAAATAGTCCAAACTTACACGGTAGTGTCGGAATTACCTAACTTGATTCCGGCAATGACATATCCCAAAGAAATCTATTTTCCCACACCAATAATAGCCGTCGATACAGAAGATGGTTTGCGATCGCCGGTTGGTTTATCCGAAGGTCTTACTTATACCGTACTATCTGAAGTCCCCTATCGCGATCGCACTAGGCTCGCAAAAACTGGAAGCCAATATCCAAATAGTATTACAAATTATTACCTCCAGGTTCCTCCTGAAATAGATGACAAAGTTAAACAACTTACCGAAGAAATTTTAGCTGACTACAATCGTCAACAAATAGGTAAAACACAGAAGAGTCTTTCCTCACCTTATGAAATCGCTCTTTACCTAGCTCAATACTTGAAACAAAACTACACAGTACCTCAAAATCCGTTTTCCATTCCATTATTAAATGATGATGATGACTTGGTAGAAGCTTTCCTATTTAAAAACAAAGGAGGACTACCAGATCAATTTTCTACAGTTTTAACAGTAATGTTGCGTTCTATTGGGATTCCAGCGCGGTTAGTTGCAGGATTTGCCCCAGGAGATTTTAATCCATTTACAGGGATGTACGTAGTCCGGAATACGGACGCTTACGCAATGACGGAAGTCTACTTCCCTAAATATGGTTGGTTTGCTTTCGATCCTATACCCAATCATCCTTAATTCCTCCATCCATCGAAGAAACTCAAACTTTTTCCGTTTTAAAACAATTTTGGAATTGGATTGCAGGTTGGCTTCCTTCTCCAGTCACAGGATTGCTCAATAATCTATTTGGCAAAATATTTAGCATTCTTGTAAAGCTTTTATCCTGGTTTTTATCGTTATTCTCCCAAGGTATTTTCGGGATATTAACTGGATTAAGTTTCTTAACGACAATTTCTTTGTTCAGTTGGTTGGGTTGGGATAAATGGCGCAAATGGCGCAAATGGCAATTTTTAGGTAAATTGCAGCCAATGGAAAGACTTTATCAACAAATGCTTGAGTGGACTGCCGAAAAAGGATTGACGAAACATCAAGCACAAACTCCTTTGGAATATGCCCAGATATTACAGCAGTATCATTCTCCCCAAATAGCTGAAGTCATAGAAGAAATTTCTCAAGCTTATGTGAGTTGGCGTTATGGGGATAATAACCCTAACTTAAACAATCTGCACCAAAAATGGCAGCAACTTAGAAACAGTTCAAAAAACTAAGCCTGTATTTGTTATTTCTAAAAAAAATATATATAGAAGAACATAATATTTTTTTTGGGAAACATTAGAAAGATTGATGATTAAAAATAACTAAACATAAGTAAACATTTATTTCTAATCTCGTAAATTAAACAATATTTGAATTATTGGATAAACTGCCAAAACAGAAGTAATTACATCTTTTCTGGCAGTGCTTTCTAAGAAATAGAAGTCGAATAGGGGTAGTGAAACTGGGGATGAAGAATCGGGCGATCTAGAAAAATTGAATTTTTCATGGAATCATATAATACCTTGTTTGGGAAATATTTCATCTATATCTTAAGGAGTATTTTTAATAAGAAAGGATAATGAATAACTGTAAAAACTAGAAGATAAATAGAAACAAGAGCAGTTACAAACAAAATGCGTTGTTAGAGCGATTTTTTGGGGATAACATGGAAAAGAGTTGCTTTTAAAGACATGATTAATCTTGTCTGATGTTCACATACATTACATAGCAGTTTTTTTATGGACATTCAGTTAATCAACATCGGTTTCGGCAATATTGTTTCTGCCAACCGAGTAGTTGCAATTGTCAGTCCAGAATCAGCCCCAATCAAGCGAATCATTACCGATGCGCGAGATCGAGGTCAGCTGATTGATGCAACTTACGGTCGTCGCACTAGGGCTGTAATTATAACTGATTCGAGTCACGTTATTCTTTCAGCTATCCAGCCGGAAACAGTAGCGAATCGTTTCGTTATTTCCCGCGAGCATCATGTTGTAGATAATTAAAGGAGCATGAGTTACAATTTCCGTAAAATTCAGGGGCAGGCTTTAAATTCAGTGAACTCATGTTGTATCCGATATTAAGGAATGACCAAGCCTGCCAATTTTTTAGATCCGATATCGGGTCTGTATGACGAGCCGGTAAAACGTATAATTTTTTTGTACCATGTGAATTAAGCGATTTAAAAGTCGTTAAAATTACAAGTCACCTTAGCCAATAGTCATTTATTAAACTAACAAATGACTGCTGAGTAGTGAATAATGTATATAAATTGATTCACAGGGAAAGCGAATGATGCAAGTGTTATCCACCCACAGTGGTGCTACTACTAAATTATTGTCTTCAGGAAAGCTGATTGTTTTAACAGGTCCTAGTGGTGTCGGTAAAGGCACTTTAATGCGATTGCTTCTTTCGCGTCATCCCGAACTCAATTACTCAATATCTGCCACTACCCGTTCTCCTCGTCCGGGAGAAGTAGACGGCAAGGATTATTATTTTATTAGCCATACTAAATTTCAACAGTTGATTGAGGAAGACGAATTTCTGGAGTGGGCGGAATTTGCCACCAATTTATACGGTACCCCTCGTAAACCAGTAATTGAACTCTTAGAGTCTGGTAGCTCTGTACTACTTGAGATTGAATTAGAAGGAGCAAGACAAATTCGTGCCAAATTTCCCGAAGTCTTGAGTATTTTTATACTTCCACCCAATTTTAATGAATTAGAGAAACGAATACGCGGTAGAAAAAAAGATTCTGAAGCGGCTATATCCCATCGTTTAAAGCGTGCTAAAGAAGAAATTGATTCTGCTGGTGAATTCGATATTCAAATAGTGAATGACGATTTAGAAACTGCTGTTCATGAAATTGAAATGGCGATGTTTTCTGAGAGCTAACTATTTTGAATGACGCGAACTAATCGAAATTAGATGCTACAAAACAAAGGACACTAACCAAGAGCATCAAAGTCTTTGTGTTGTGTCCTTTTGTTTTTGCGATCGCCATTACCGTTAACGTGCCAATCGCGCTTTAATTAATGTTTGAAAAAAACATAAAACCGAAATTAACCAGCTAAACCTTGGAGAAATGGCAGATTACTGGTCAAAAAGTATGCAGTTATGGCACCACCAATACCGCCAATTAAAAAAGCGCTGCCAAAATTGTTCCAACCTTCCGTAGTATTAAAAGCACTAGGTGGATTGGGAATAGTAACTGTAGCAACTGGTTTGGGTGGATTGCTATTAGCGTACAAAGATAAGCAAGCGGTGAGAATCACAACCAAGCCGATTGTGGAAAGTAATCCAGCCAAGTTAGCGGGTGGTGCATTACGCAGGGGTCCTAATTTAGCAAATGGACCAAATAAGAAGTAACCGTGTGCCATACCAACTTCTAATCCGCGTCTGAAAGGAGTTAAATCAGGACGATAAGCTGGTAAATTGCCGATAAACCACTTAATTAGCCCAGAAGAGTTAATTGGGGTTTCTAGATTGCCTAACTGGGGATTGCCTGCGGCTGCAAAAACAACTTCCCGATTTCTGGGGTCACTAGAATTATTTTTCGATGCATCTGCTGATTGCGCCATATTTGTCATATTTGATTTTTACCTCTCGAACAAATTGGTACTTTTCTACATATTAATCATGTATCTTGACGAGCTTTTTAACAGTAATTTTTAGAAAAATTAATAAATATAAAATTAAATATAAAATCAAAGATAAAACCAAAGATAAAACTCGCTTCTGCCCGGTTAGCAAAAGCGAGTTTCACAACAAATTATTCCCACATAATCAATAGGAATTTATCAGTTAACAGTTATCAGTTATCAGTTAAATTCCTGGGTCTAAATTCCTGAATTTAAGTCCCCGTTGATAAACTTCTACGTACTGATAACTGCTTAGGGTATGTCATAAAGGACACGTGTCACTGTTCACTGTTCAGGAATTTAATCGGCGTTGTAAGTTACAAGTGAACTCATAACTTGAAAAACAACGTTTTGTATACCCAATTAAGGTAGTGGATGGAACAATAAATCGGGGAAAATGTAGTTGAATGTAATCAACAAAACTGCTGTAAATATTAACCAGCCAAACAGTAGGACTGGTGCGAGAGAAAGATACTTCAAGAAATCACTTTGCATTAATCATTACTCCCAAATAATGAGAATTAGGTAGATAATTGGACGAGTAGATTTACGCCCTTGGATAATTAAGAAGAGTTGTTTCAAAGACAGCCGGACAATAAATTATTGACGATAATTAGCTTGTCTTTTTGATAGCTGGTGGACTTATTGACAACTTTCTTAATTAACAATTGCTACTAACGTGGAGAAATTGGAATTTCTTCATCCTTAGCAGTCAATTCACCCGAACGCAACTCTTGGATTGCTGCTGCGGGCCAAGTAAAACCAGAAAGCATTAGCGGTAATGCTCTGGGTAGATCGATAATAATTTCCTTCATCTCAGCATCTTTTTCTTCTCTGACGGCTATGAGGTAAGCACGACCTACCCAACCAATCCAGCCAGCAATGTAAAGAAACAAAATACCAGGAATCAAGAAATCACCAGCATTGCTCAGACGACCATCAACAATCAAATGAGGTAGACCCTCTGGACCGCACAAGGCTTGAGAATAACGTTCAAAACGTTTTTCTCCGCTATTGGGGTCGGAGGTCGTGTTACGGGCATCCGCAGCACGTTGTTGAAAAGCGGGTGAGTCGCTGCATCGTACAAGGTCAGCGCCTACAGCGAAGGCTGGTGGGGCGAAATTAAACGCCAAACAAACAGCTAAAATTAGAGCAAACAAGCGTCTCATGAAATTGTTTCCTTTTATGACGAAACAAAAATTTTGTACAAACGAGCGGCTCGTACAAATTTAAATTTGTCTAACTAAGAAGCGATCATACTCTTGATGCGTAAACTGAGTAAAGTTGAAGTAAATAAAAGTTAAAGCTTCTACAACAAAATTTTTATATTAGATAACCTTGATCGATGACAACTGTTTTAGCCATAGAAACTAGCTGCGATGAAACTGCTGTCGCAATTGTTAATAATCGTGACGTTTGTAGCAATGTTGTAGCGTCGCAAATTTCAATCCATAAAAATTATGGTGGAGTGGTACCAGAAGTAGCCTCACGCCTACATTTGGAGACCATCAATTCACTTATAGCCCTTGCTTTAGAACAAGCACAGTTAGATTGGAAAGCAATTGACGGTGTAGCTGCGACTTGTGCGCCAGGATTGGTAGGAGCGCTGTTAGTAGGCTTAACTGCCGCGAAAACTCTATCTATGGTGCATTCCTTACCATTTTTAGGAATTCATCACCTTGAAGGTCATATTTATGCTAATTATCTGAGCGAACCCACTCTTGAAACTCCATTTTTAAGTTTGTTAGTTTCCGGTGGACATACAAGCTTAATTTACGTCAAAGATTGCGGAGTTTACGAAAACCTGGGAGCGACAAGGGATGATGCAGCAGGGGAAGCATTTGACAAAGTAGCGCGGTTGTTGAAGCTGGGATACCCCGGTGGACCAATCATTGATAAATTAGCTCAACAAGGTAATTCTAATGCCTTTAAATTACCAGAAGGAAGAGTTTCTTTACCCGAAGGAGGCTATCATCCCTATGATGCGAGTTTTAGCGGCTTAAAGACAGCAGTATCAAGATTGGTACAGCAGTTAGAGAAAGATCATCCTGTGATACCTGTAGCAGATGTAGCAGCCAGTTTTCAGGATACTGTAGCCAGAGCGTTGACCAAAAGAGCTATATCCTGTGCTTTAGATTATGGTTTGAATACTATCACCGTCGGTGGTGGAGTCGCAGCCAACAGTGGTTTGAGAAAGCATTTACTTGCAGCAGCAGAAGCTCATAACTTGCGAGTATTATTTCCGCCTTTAAAATATTGTACCGATAACGCCGCGATGATAGCTTGTTGTGCCGCAGACCATCTTAATAGGGGACATATTTCTTCTTTAAATCTCGGTGTTGAGTCAAGGCTTTCGCTTAGTGAGGTGATGAAGTTGTATTAGTAATGGGTAATGGGTAATGGGTAATGGGTAATAAATTCTTACTTCTTACTCCTAACTCCTCATTCCTAACTCCTCATTCCTAACTCCTAACTAATAATAGAGCGGATGTGATTGGCAACAGCATCTGGTTGTTCTAACATTGCTAAATGTCCGCAGTTGGGAATTTCGATTACGTTGTCGCCGCAATATTGAAATAAAGGGTGGAAACTGGCTAAGTGACGAACGTACTTTGGTTCCATGACTTTATCTTCGGCACCGGCTAAAAAATAAACTGGTTGGTTAAGTTGAGATACCAATTGGGGTAGATGATTTACTTCCTCTTCTGTGGTTGAATCGAGTAGCGCTCCCAAAGCGGCTTGAGGATCGGCGACTAAAAAATCGATAATTCGCTGACGCACCCAATGACGTTCTAAGGGACGCGCAACAGAATTCCTCGCAAACAGCAACTCAATTAAAGGTACTTGAGATAACCATTTGGGACGAACTTGTAAAAATCGCTGTCCTGCGGTGCGAAATTTTTCAAATGCTTCTTTGAGATAAATACCACCACCGGAATTGATGCAGATGACTCCTTTGACTTGTTGAGGCATTTGAGTCGCTGCCCATAAAGCAATGGTGCCACCAAAAGAATGACCAATCAACCAAGCATTATTTATGTTTAATTTTTGCAGCAGGACTACTAAATCCTCCATATAAGCCGCTGGAGTATAAAGAGAATCAAAGGGATTAACGGCTGTCTTGCGTCCCGTACTAGTTAAATTTGAAGGATCGCGATCTGTTTTTTCTTGCAATTGAGATTCCCCAAAACCTCGCAAGTCGTATGAGAGGCATCTAAAATCTGCCTCTAAGCGCTTTATTGCAGGCTGCCAGTATCCACGGCTATTAAGCCAACCGTGAATAAACACTAAGGTGTAGGGACTTGGTTTAGGAAGGGTTAGCTCGTATGCGTGGGGAACGCCGAAAATTTCGATGGTTGCCATGAGAGCAGCACGTACCTTTAAGTAATGAAAGCGATAAAAGAGGCTTACAAGAAAGTCTTGATTTGAAATTCTCCGATAGATAGTGGGGGATTTCAAGAATTACTTGTTGGTGTTCTTAATTAATTCTGGCAATTATTTAACCTCATGGCTGGGAATTAAGCGAATTTTTGTTTCTAGATTCATCTACCGAGGAACCTTCCACGGACGCTTTCGGCAATTTTATGACCCAAATATTCCGGTATTAAGCTTTCGTTAGGTCCTAATAAATAAAGAATCAAACGGGTGCGTCCTCTCCAAACTAGCAGGTTGGCATTGACAACAAGCAAGTCTTCGAGCCACATAGCGTACATAACTTTATAAAATAATCCGGGTTGGTTGTCAGCTTCAATAACCAAAGCTGGTAAATGAAACACTGGATCTACGTAAAATTCGGTTTCTACTTTTTCTAAGCCAGCATCGAGGTTAAATTCGACTGCGAGCATTTCTTCTACTTCAAAGCGTCCTCCTAAAGCTTCGCGAATTGCGCGACAGACGTTTTCTGCGGTTTTCTGCAACAGAGCTTTGCTATCACGAGATACAATTAGTTTAATAAAAACCAACATTGGTGGCTTGATTTGACCGTACAAACTTAAACTGTGAATTGTCAGTCCGTAAGCTGCTAGAACCCCAAAAATATCGCTGAGCAGAAAAGACTGATTGCGATAGGCAAAATGCAAGGCGCTTTTACCAGCTTCGGGTTTTAGTTCGATGACAGCACGTCTGGTTTTATACAGCCGATAGGCTAGCCGCAAATTTTGCAGTTGAATTTCACTGCTCACAAATTGCTCGTAAAATTGGGGAAACGACTTATTAAACCGTTTGAGTAGTTCTAGTGTTGATGTTTTTAACCCAGAAGCCATTTTTTAATCTAAGACTTGCTTGTTGTTGTAAAAATTAATGCTTTGGCTACACAAACCGGCACCCGCCGTAAGGTGGGTTTTAAATTAACTAGTCCACGCAGGTGGGCTTTGTTTGTGTAGTAGCGGTTTAAACCGCCGGATACTTTTCAAACATCCTCTTAGATATTAGGGTAGCTTTTAGTTAATTTTTACGCTTGTTCTGTCAACAAGATGCTAAAGTTGAAAATAATTGATGTTAAACACGCTTATTCTTGGCTAGCATCACCTATCAAAATCTCTGAAAACCAACTCTCCAGAGTTAGTGTAGAGCTTTGTAGACAGCTTGCTGTGATGCGTGTCGCTCAATATGCACGTAACCAAACGTGAAAACCGTCTTCAGTTATACTACCCGAACCAGGCTGGCATGGGTTTTTGGAAAACTTGGTTTAATGCTACTAATGATGGTGTCGTGACAACTAAAGCGACTCATGAGTTTGAAGAACATAATGCGAATCCCCCTGGAAATAACTCCAATCGTAGTGCGATCGCATAGTTTTTAGTACGGAGCGAGATATTGACCTATACGAGTTAGAAGAACTTTGTGACGCGGTAGGTTGGTCTCGTCGTCCTTTAAGAAAAGTGAAGAAAGCTATCGAGCATAGTTTTCTCGTAGCTACTATGTGGCAAGTACGAGGAAATACACGAAGACTCGTTGGTTTTGCTCGTGCTACCTCGGATCATGCCTTTAATGCCACTATTTGGGATGTAGTGGTTCACCCAGACTTTCAAGGCAAAGGAATGGGTAAGGCATTAATGAAATATGTACTAAAAAAACTTAGAAGTGAAGAAATTAGCAACGTGACTCTTTTTGCCGATCCCCATGTTGTGGATTTTTACCGGAATCTCGGCTTTATGTCAGATCCAGAAGGCATTAAAGGTATGTTTTGGTATCCCCATTAATCCCATGTTCTTAGCTAAGAAATGCTTTTATTTTAAAGCTTATGCAAAGCTAAATAAATAATAATTATATGGTGAAGCGAAAATCCGCGCTATCAACAGGCGCGGACTATCTTTATAAGGCAATCAGCTAGGAGTGAATTTATTTAAATTTATTTGTCAAAAGTACATTAAATGTGATATTGTACGAATGTTGTCAGTTGTTTAGATTTAAACATTGATTTTACGGGATGTAGCGCAGCTTGGTAGCGCGCCTGCTTTGGGAGCAGGATGTCGCAGGTTCGAATCCTGTCATCCCGATTAGAAAAGTATTTATTGCAAAGACTTTAGGACGATGATTATGTTCTGAAGTTTTTTATTTTTTATGGTAACTATTAGAAAGTATTTAGAAGGTAAAAAATCAATAAATTAATATGATGTGCAGGTGATTCGTCGGGTTTTTATGTTAAGTCTCTGTTATGTAGTAAATTTCAGTTGAGTCCAACACGGTAAAACCTCACCCCCTTCCCCTCTCCTTAAAAAGGAGAGGGGTGCCCGGAGGGCGGGTGAGGTAAAATTTATATTGCACCCAAGTGAAAACCGCTATATAAGCCAATCATCATAAAAATCCGACGATTGATTATGGGATTATATTTATCGAACTCATGTTATTGTTTTTTAAGTATAGTTTAAGTAATAAATATTCTATTTAATTTAGTATTAAAACGGATAATCATCGGGTTTATGTTTAAAAATAGATGCTTTTTGGGAATTAAGTATCTAAAACAACGTTTTAAAAAACACTAATTTTTGAAAGATTTATATGGAACGATATTTTTTTGAATAGCGTCAACATTATTTAAGAAAAGCAATAAAATGACATCTAATGTGTTTGCAAGAGGAGATATTTTTTGCTTTGGCGTTTTTCAATATAGTCGCTCCATATAGGCATCTGAGCCTATATTCATTAAAATATTGAAAAACTTGACGCGAATGTAAATAAGGCAGTAAAAAAAAACTCTTGCAGAGACTATAACTGTAAAAAGTCGGTTTTACATTATTGATTCAAATGCCTAGAATTTCGACTTGATTAAAGTACTGAAAGAACCGGAGAAAACATGAAATCATTAGTTCGCTGGGGAACAACATTAGGTTTAGTAGGGAGTACCTTGCTCGTAACTGCCATCGCCGGAATTGCCCCAGTCATCGCATTGTCAGAACAACAAATCAAAAGTAAGCTTGATAATATACCAGTCTGGTTGATTACCAATCCTCAAGGCTTACCGTTAAGTCGTCCTCTATCGGAAGAAAATGGTAAACAAGCTGCTGGTTCAGTAACTGGTGTTTACATGAGTCAACAAGAAGCTCAAGCTTTTATCGCCGAATTACGAAATGTAAAAGATAAAGATCCGAAAACTACTCAGATGGTGAAAAGCTTACAAGCTACTCCAGTACCTTTAGGAGTGATTTTTGAGCAAGTCCAAAAAACGAAAAACGAACCAAATCGCTTGTTATTCGCTTTTAAACCCATTGACAAGGAAGTTAAAGGAGCGATGGAATTATTGAAGAAAAACGGCGAACAGGTAAAACAATTTAGAAGTGTACCAGTTTTTATTGTCAGATTTGCACCAGATAAAAGCTACGTACCAATCAAACTCGGAGATCAAAAAGCAGAGCAGGAAGTAGTTCCTTTGTTCTTTAGTATGCAAGATGCTCAAAATCTACTCAATCAAGTACAGCCAAAATTCCCCAAGGCTGATATTCAGGTAGTAGATGTAGACGGAATACTCAATACTTTACAAGAGAAAAACGACCCTTGGCTTGATAAAGTCGTGTTTTTCCCGAATCCAGAAGCTAGACAATATATTCAGAAACTTCCCCAGGAAAACCCACCTAAATCAACTCCAGCACCTGCGAAGAAAAAATAGTACATTTACACTCCTCAATTGAGACATGGCGGATAAGCAGCTACAAATATCTGGTTTAGAACTTTCACAATGGCGAGATGCTGCGATATCGGCTGCTGTATCCGCTAATGTCTCGAAAACCGAGGTAGATTGGCTGTTACAGGAAATAGCTGGATTAGATAGTTTGTCGCTACGTCTAGGTTCTTTTAAAGACAGGTCTGTAATTCAGCTAAAATTACCTTTACAGGAATTATCAATACTGTGGCAACAAAGACTCAGCGAAAGTCTTCCAGTCCAGTACATTACAAAAGTAGTTTGTTGGCGACATTTTAATATTACAATTTCTCAGAGCGTTTTAATTCCCAGACCTGAAACCGAATTATTAATTGACTTGGCGCTCGCTGCGACTGCTGACAAGCCAAGCATAGGTGAAGGGCATTGGGCAGACTTGGGTACTGGTAGTGGGATAATTGCTTTAGGATTGTGTAATGCTTTTAGTAATGCAAAAATCCATGCTGTCGATTTTTCATCCGAAGCCCTTGCCGTTGCTCGCTTAAACGCTGATAATTATGGTTTGAGCAATCGTATTGAATTCTATCAAGGTTCTTGGTGGGAGCCATTAGATTTTCTCAAAGGAAAGTTTAGCGGCATGGTATCCAATCCGCCTTATATTCCTACCAGTACCTTACCCGAATTGCAGCCGGAAGTATTTAAACACGAACCACATCTGGCTTTAGATGGTGGTAATGATGGTTTAGAATGTATCCGTCATTTGATCGAAACTTCATCCGACTACTTAAAGCCTGGTGGAGTATGGTTAATTGAAATGATGATGGGGCAAGCTCCGCAAGTTACTCAAATGTTGCGCGATCGCGGTACCTATAGCAAAATAGAAATTCATTGCGATTTAGCTGGAATTGAACGTTTTGCACTAGCTTATAGGAGTTAGGAGTTAGGAGTTAGTTGACACCCCAACAGTTAACAGTTATTGATTACCAACCTTGAATCTTTGACTTTGAAACTTTGACCTTTGACATGCAGACCTTTAACCTTTAACCTAACTGATAATTGATAAATGACAAAGGTTTCTATTGCTGAGTTGGTAGCAGGAGCCAGGGCTGGTAAAGCAATCTGTTTTCCAACAGATACTGTTCCTGCATTAGCAACCTTACCTGAGAATGCATCATTAATTTTTACATTAAAACAACGTGATGTAAATAAGCCGCTAATTCTTATGGGAAGTGATGCAGAGCAGTTGTGGAGTTTTGTGTACGGAAGTCAAGAAGAGTATGAAATTTGGCAAAACATTGCAGATAAATACTGGGGTGGAGCGCTGACTTTGGTCTTACCTGCATCGACGAAAGTACCGCAAGCGATGAATCCTAATGATCCTACTACGATTGGGGTTAGAGTTCCCCAAAATGATATTGCTCGCGCAATTTTAGCACAAACTGGTCCTTTGGCGACTACCAGCGCTAATTTATCGGGACAACCT
Source organism: Richelia sp. SL_2_1 (assembly GCA_012033205.1). GTDB lineage: Bacteria > Cyanobacteriota > Cyanobacteriia > Cyanobacteriales > Nostocaceae > Rivularia. The sequence goes on from JAAUSO010000069.1 coordinate 31,118, forward strand.
GCCTTACAGACTATGGATGAAATTGAGCTAGAGTTTCCCGATGTACTAACTTTGGCGACAACAGCATATGATAGTAAAACACCTGCCATGGGTATTCCTTCTACTGTTGCCAAGTGGAATGGGGGAAAATGGCAGATTTTGCGCCAAGGTGCGGTTAATTTAGAGATTTAATTAGATATTTAAACTTTTATTGCATTTATGAAAAACTATTATCAAAAAATCTTTGAGATCAAGTTCATATAAAAATTTTGGGTATACAAGTCGGGTTTTGATCAAAATTTGTACAGGTTTTACTGCTATTTATCTTAAAAACCCGACTTCTGTGATTATCACTAAAACCTAAATTTTTCCTGCTTGTAAGAAGTGGGGTTTTTATGAGTGTTTTCTGGTGTTACCCATAGAAGGTAATCAATTAAGAAGTTAAAATTTACTAAAAAATTATGAATTTGAATCACTGGGTATATTTTGGAGTTGGATTAGCATTAGGAATAGGTATTTGCAGGTTATTGCTAGGCTCTAAAACTTCAAATAATTCATCTCTTAGCTTATCAAAACAAGAAAATAAACAAGATATTTCAGCCCTATCTCAACGAATGAGGGAAGTGGAAATAGCTTACCATATGGCAAGAGAAATGAGTCAGTTTAAAGCTGGATTTTTAGCACGGACTACTCATGTATTGCGATCGCCACTTAATGGTTTAATTGGCTTACATCAATTAATTTTATCGGATCTATGTGAAAATCCAGAGGAAGAGCGAGAATTTATCTCTCAAGCTCATGAACGAGCTTTAAAGTTATTAAATCTAATTGATGAAATCCTGAATATTGCTAGAGCCGAACATGGCGATCGCAAATTAGAAATTCAGTCTTGCTCATTAAGTCAAATATTACAGGAAGTTCATGAATTAACTTATATGCTTGCTGAAAATCGTAATTATCCATTTGAGGTGTTAGAACCAACGGAGGATATTTATGTTTTAAGTGATCAGCGTTGGTTAAAACAAATATTAACAAGTTTGGTAGATAGTGCGATTTCTCAAATGGAAGAAGGTACGATAAATATTTCTGCTAAAGCTGATCGTGAGAAGAATCTGGCTTATATTTGGTTAGATGCACCAGAAGACGCGATTCCTTCAAGTGAACCGATAGATTTAATTGAGTCGGAAGATACTAAAAAAGTAGACGAACAACAAAGTAAAATGCTTCAAGCAGGAATGAAGCTATTACTCAATCAAACTTTACTTGAAGTAATGGGAGGAAAAATCGAACCAGTCTTGTATCCCAAAACTAACAATAACGAAAATATGTCTCGGTTGCAAATTTCTATCCCTTTAGGGATTCCTCAAGCACAGTTGCAACACTAAGACTATTAATATTTGAGCGGTTGAATATCACCATTGTTGTAGAGGTATTCTGCTCAAAACCAATTTTTTCGTAAAATTTTTGTTGATGAGTAGTCATTAAATAGACGCGCTCAACACGACTCATCCGGGGATGACTCAAAACGGTTTCTACTAATTTACTACCTAGTCCAGTTCCCCGGAAATCTGGGTGGATGACAACATCCCAAATCGTTGCACGATAAACACCATCACTTGTTGCTCTAGCAAAACCGATTAATTGCTGTTTATTCCACACAGTAATTACTGGCTCGCTATTTTTGATCGCTTCCGCCAAATCTTCTGTATTACGCTCCTTAGCCCAAAAAGCCCCTAAAGCAAATAATTCTTGCAATTGCTTAATGTCTATTTCCGATTTTACAGCGCTAAATAAAATCTGAGAATTATTCATATACCGTACCCAGATAAAAGTGTGTTTTTGTAGTTATACCAATCTTGCTGGACTTACGCAAAAACCCCAATTCACCGGGGGCTGAGGGAATTTAAAAATCTCTAACATTATATTTAATTTAATAGTTTCCCTTGTTGTTGCGTAAGTCTTAATTGTATATCACAATACTTATCATTTATCTACAAAAGTATGGAAAAATTAACATTATGAAAATTACTAAAAAATAACTAAAAAAGCTTAGTTCTGACAAACCCATTTCCATAAAGGATGAGAAGGGCCTCGTTCGCGGATGCGATAAACCTGTTTTTCCAAACGCTGCTTTTCCGAAACGGGCATACCGACTAAGATATTACGACTTTGCCAAACTAAAACACTAAGAGTCATACCAATACATAAACTAAGTCCGATAGCAGCAAAAGGATGGAACAACAAAGCATATCGTACCGCGACCCAAGTAAAATACTCGCGTAAAAACTCAATTTCTTGACGTAAATCCCACAAGCACAAAGGTGCTAATATCAGCCATAAAAATACTACCAACAACCAGCGACCATAAACCGTCAGCCGATGCAGTTTTTGTACCTGTCGAGCCAAAGATGAGTCAGATGATTGTTGTTCTACTTGAGCCATAAGCAAGGGATGGGGGGACAGTTGACAGTTGACAGTTGACAGTTGACAGTTGACAGTGGACAGTGGACAGTTGACCTTTGACCTCTAACCTTTGACCTCTAACCTTTGACCTCTAACCTTTGACCTCTAACCTTGACCTCTAACCTTTGACCTTGTTGACCTTCTTAGACCGTTCGA
>JAAUSO010000263.1 GCA_012033205.1 Richelia sp. SL_2_1
ATCAACTATCAACCATCAACTATCAACCATCAACTATCAACCATCAACTATCAACCAACAACTATCAACTAACCACTAACCACTAACTACTAACTACTAACCACTAACTACTAACAAAATTCAATGGTATTTCAATTTCCTGGCGTTAAATTTGACTTAGATATCATTAAAAAATATGATACTCCTACACCGAGATATACTAGCTATCCTCCCGCTACAGAGTTAAACGAAAGTTTCACTGCAAAGGATTTTGAGGAAGCTATTTCGCTGTCAAATCACAGAAAAACTCCGCTCAGTTTGTATTTTCATATCCCTTTTTGTGAAAGTGCTTGTTATTATTGCGGTTGTAATACTGTAATTTCTAATAAAAAAGAGATTGCGATTCCTTATGTAAAACATCTAATTAAAGAAATTCGTCAAACAGCAAGCTTAATTGATTCCGATCGAAAAGTGGTGCAAATGCATTGGGGAGGAGGAACTCCCAATTATTTGAATATTCATCAAGTAAAACAGCTTTGGGGAAACATTAATCAATATTTTAATTTTGATGTTTCTTCAGAAGTTTCGATTGAAATTCATCCGGCATATGTAGATAGAGATTACATTTTGTTTCTGCGAGAAATTGGATTTAATCGAATTAGTTTTGGGATTCAGGATTTTAATTATCAAGTACAAGTCGCTGTAAATCGTGTTCAACCGGAAGAAACGCTGTTTAATGTCATGGGTTGGATTCGAGAAGCTGGATTTAAAAGTGTCAATGTAGATTTGATTTATGGTTTACCTTATCAAACTTTGCACGGTTTTTGGAAGACGGTGAAAAAGACTATCGAATTAAATCCCGATAGAATAGCCGTTTTTAACTTTGCTTATGTACCTTGGTTGAAACCATTACAGAAAAAATTACCAGTAAAGCAGCTTCCCCAACCTCAAGAAAAACTAGAAATTTTTCGGTTGACAATCGAAGAATTGACTGCAAATCAATATCAATTTATTGGAATGGATCATTTTGCTAAAGCTGATGATGAATTAGCCATCGCGCAAAGTAATGGTAGTTTAGGACGCACTTTTCAAGGTTATACAACCCATGCGGAAACGGAGTTATTTGGTTTTGGTTCGACATCGGTAAGTTTACTCAGGGATGCTTACGCTCAAAATTATAAAAAACTCAAAGATTATTATCAAGCTGTGGAAGCGGGAGTTTTACCAATTAATAAAGGTTACAAATTAAGTTGGGATGACATTCTTAGAAGAGATGTAATTATGTCTATCATGGCTAGGGGAATTGTATGTTTTTCAGATATTGAATCAAAGTATCAGATTAATTTTCATGAGTACTTCTCACAAGAATTAGCCACATTAAAATTGTTAGAAATTGATGGATTAATTAATCTATCTACTAATCAAATTAATGTTACCCAAATAGGTAGATTGTTAGTTAGAAATATTGCAGTGATTTTTGATTCTCGTAAAACTACCCAAAAAAATCAATTCTCTCGCGCAATTTGAGGGAACAGTTGACAGTTGACAATTCCCCATTACCCATTACCCATTACCAATTACCAATTACCCATTTTAAACAAACACTTCCTTAACAAAATTCCCATGTAATCCATAGGGAATATGATGCTTGAGATGTAATGTTGCAATAGGTTGTTTATTCAAATCCTTGGCATCTAAAATTACCACATCCGAACGATGGTGAGTTGAATCGTAAACCAAACCCAACACCCAACCATCATCTTCATCACCATTGCGATTAGCGAAGCTAGATGCCTTCGGCATATCGCGAGGGACAAAGTTCGGTTCGCTAACAAAACCGTGGGGTGCAGCACTCCAAAGTTGTTTTTCACCTGTTTGTAAATCAACTTTTTCCCATGCTTGTAATGGTGCGTTACCGTCCGCCGCATGACCAGCACCCATGTATAAATAACGATGCTCGCGTCCGACTTTCTCCGGGTTTACACAGGGAAATTCACAGGAACGACTTTCAATTAATTCTCGTCGTACTTTGTTATCTTCAAGGTTAAGATAAAAACGCCACAATTGACCAGGTTTTAAAGCATCAAAGTCAGTTTGACGAAAATCACTTTCGGGTTCCACTTCCGGTAAAGCTTCATAACAAATAGAATCAATTATTATTTCTGAATCTTTTTCAAAAGCGTTAGCGTGGTGGAATACAAAACCCGATTGTGCTTCGAGAATTTGCATCCCATTTTTATTAACTTCTTCTCCAATATTTGGTTTTCTGGGAATTACAATAACTTTAGTCGGTTGATTCGGTTGAAATTTAATACATTCTCCAGCACCACGCATTCCTAAAGCAAAAGGTATGGGATTAAAAGCAACAGGATTTTGAAATAATATGCAGTAATTGGGAGTAATTACAAAATCGTGAATAAAAGCAAAACTAGGAACGTTGTAGGCATTTTTGCGGACAATTTTACCCTGAGTATCTAATTCAAAAATATTAATGGTTGTAGATAATCCTGGCTTAATAGAAAAATTTACTAAACAAGGTTCACCATTATTTTGTTCACAACTAGGATCAAAACGTGGATGTGCTGCAAATGCTTCTCCTTCGGATAAAACACCATCAAATTGTTCTTTACCCAAAGTTTCTAATGTTTGAGGGTCAAGTTTATGAGGCTCTGCTGCTTCCCACAAAGCTAATAGTTTTCCACCCCAATAAATAACATTAGTATTGGCAATATTTTTCAAGTTAAAGTCAAAAGCATTTGCTAACCAACCTCCAGGTTTTTGTGTACCAAATACACCGCGATAAAGAATTTTTCCAGCTTTTTGTTCTTTGATATAACCTTCAGTCCGAATAAAACGATTGCGAAAATGAGCGCGTCCGTTAGTAAAAGTAATTCGGCTAATCATACCATCACCATCAAAAGGATGACGAATATTTTGTCCGTTAATATCAAACAATCCCGGACCATTTCTAAACAGTGTACCGTTTAACTCAGGCGGAATTTCTCCTTCTATATCATCAATCCAATAATCAAATTCTTCTGTTAAAGATTGATATCCTCCCTGCCAATTTTCGCGAGAATAAGATTTTTCTGTAGTTGAAGCAGGTTCGTAAAGTTGAAAGTTTTGCATTTTTAATAAATTTAATTTGAGGTTTTCGACGGGAGCATTATAAATATCTAAAATGCCCTCAGACTGGAAGTCTGGGGCTATACAAACAAACCCCTGCCTTCGCAGGCTAAGATTAGTCCGCGAAGGCGGACTTCGTTTGTGTAGCCGTGAATTCTATTCGCCAGGTATTTGTGTAAAATAACGTTAGCTAAATATCTCCTAGTTGACAACATTGGGATACTCTTTAAATATTTAATTAATCAACAACTTCTTCTGCTGGTTGTTTCAAGATTAATTCTGATACTAAATTAGGCAACATTTCTTGTTTGTCGCTGTCTTTTAAAGCTGGTTGCGGTAATTTTGGAGTTTCTTGTTCCGCTGCGGGTAGCCAATTAATAAACGGTAGCGGTAGCAATGTACTAAGATTCGTAATTGTCACCAACAACCATAAATTATCAAAATTCTTTTCGGTAACTCCTAAATAATGCATCAACACAGCACCAGCCTCGTGAGAAACCAACCCCGCTAAGTTAGTCACCGACATTAATAATGCAAATAGAGTCGCTTCTACCCCTGGAGGACAAATTCTTGCTGCTAATACCAAAACCGGCATATAGGCAATTTGTCCCATCACCGTCAAAATTAAACTATCACCCAAACTAAACCAGTGGTCATCTATTCCCAAAGCTCGGTTAGCATGAGTTACGAGTAACAGCGTCGTTAATCCCAAAATTGCTGAAAGTACCGTACTCCAGGCAAAAATTACTCGGAATGGAACGCTTTTGAGAAAACGCTGGAAAATCCAAATCCCTACTAAAGCCGCAATACTCGTTACTAACCGCACTCTTCCCAAAAATTCTGGTTGAAAATGTAACTCGTTGGTAGTAAAAAAGAAAAATGCTGATTCTGAACTTGGTGTAGCTTGCCAGATGAACAGAAAAGCAGTAGGTAGCCAAATTACTTTTTGGGTTATGGCTTTGCGTAGTAACTTTACTTGGTTTTTAACATCCTCGAAATTGCTGTTTTTATCATCTTTCGGATTATTCTCTACCGGCGATTCAGCAATTAACCAAGCAACTCCGGAAACAATCAACGGAAATGTAGCGGTAATTAAAAATACAGCGCGTGTAGTAAAATGTTCTAATAAAAATCCGCTAAAGTAAGCAGTTATTAAACCCCCAAACGCCGAAGCACCCCAACAAATCGACTGTAAAGAACCTGCTTCCGCTTGGGATTCTACCCTTGCTCTTTCCACTACCAAGGAATCAACTATTACATCGCTCACCGCAACCGACAGCGAACTTAAAGCGATCGCTGTTGTTGCAGCCCAGCTACTATGAACTATTGTCGCCATAGCTACCCAGGCTATTGCTCCGAGTATCCCCGACAAAATTAAATAAGGTCGTCGTCGATAACCAAATATGGGGAAACCATCGGAAATAAATCCGAATAAAGGCTTAATAATCCAAGGTAAAATGATAATACCAAATAAGGCGGAAACCTCAGCAGGACTTAGCCCAAGTTCATCTTTGAGAAAAAAGCTCACCGCTAAACGCGACAACCCCAAAATACCTTGGACAAAATAAACGGTAAGAATTGCGAACAACTCTGCTGTCGGCTCGTTACCGAAAAGGATTTTTTCTTTAATTAACTGTTTGATCTTAGACCAGTCAGAGGAGGAAACCAGCATTAGTAAATTTTTTTGAAGTTTTCTCTACTTTTATTATGATAACTAGTAATAATGCTGGCGACTGCAAGAAGCAGTGGAATTGCTGGGAGATAATTTAGAAGCAGGGACAGTAGTTGTGGGTGGTATTTACAATGTTAAGATGTCCATTACAGGATTACTTCAGCCTAAAGTTGTTTTCGCGATAGGCTTTGTCTTGCCTTTGGGGATAGCAAGTTATCAAAACAAAGTACCGTTTCTGGATGAGCGGTTTATTCTGTTGCTGAAGACGCTGAAAACTCGGCGAATACCTGTTCACCCGTCATATTCTTTGTTTGATTTGCGAAGCTATAAAAGTGTGGTTTTTGGTCAATAAAAATCTGTTTTTCGAGAACAAAATTTTCGTCGTCATCAAGCAAACCAACGGGAACTGCATAATATTGTTGTTGTTTTAGACGGTAGAAAAGATGGGTTCCACAGTTGCGACAAAAGCCACGCTCAGCCCATTCGGAAGAATCGAAAACAGATATATTTTCATTACCTTCAAAATTAACATCGCCATTACATTCAATAGCAAACAAAGGGCCACCAGTCCATTTTCTACACATATTGCAGTGACAAGCGTCTACATTATTGGTTTTGGTTTTAATTGAAACGCTTACCGCACCACAAAGACAACTTCCTCTTCGTTCGACTTCGTTTGTCATGCTTTTCTCCTCGACTTTACTTATTACTTATTACTTATCACTTATTACTTATTACCTTAATCGAAAAATTAAGCAATAATACTATAATCTTAATCAAACAACTACGCATCATTCCGCAGAGTGAAATATTTACCAAATACTAGTTAAATCCAACATAAAACCAGACAAAATATCTTCTCCGCTTAATTTTGACGGATTATCTAATTTTTCAATCGGAATATTTGGACGATAAATATAAACAATACGTTCTTTTCTATCAATTAACCATCCCAATTTAGTAACGTTATTAATATACTCTTCCATCTTGTCTTGCAAAACCTTTAAACTATCGCTTTCTGAACGCAATTCCACTACAAATTCCGGACAGATAGGAGCGAATTTTTTACGTAATTCGGCTGGTATTGCTTGCCAATCTGTTTTTTTTATCCAAGCCGCATCGGGGGAACGTACAGCACCCGATGGTAATGTAAAACCACCACTCGAACCAAATCCCACACCCGTACCATCAAGTTTAGTCCAACACCATAATTGTCCGATTAAATCAAAGTTACGCTCTTCAGTTTCTGTACCTGTAGGGGACATAATTACAATTTCTCCATTAGCTTTACGTTCAATCTGAAAATCCTTATTTAGCTGACAAAATTCAAATAATTGTTCATCCGTCATGCTAATAACGGGATGGAATTTTAACACTATTGGAGTAACTTCTGTGATCGTTGGTAATTGTGCAGTCATTTTTTACCTCAACAATTGATTTCTTACTTTTATTTTAAAATTGGTTCTTACAAATAATTTCACCCTTCCTATCAAACAACACCACCCCAACTTTCATCTCCACATCCGCATACTTTTTCACATAACTTTCCGCTTTTTGAGTAATCTTTTGTGCTAAATTTTTAAACACCACATCAGCTAAACTCAATTCAATCAACTTTTTATGAGCTTCATCCGCTGTTTTTGCTTGTAAAACAGTCCGTACAGCTGCAATATCTCCCCCGACTTCCACCACAGCAGCAGCGATAATTTCTAATTTTGCATCAGCAATATGACTTGAAGTATTAAAAATTCCACCCGCTAACTTAATTAACTTTCCTTGATACCCCAATAACAATACTGACTCTGCTTTATACAATCCCGCTTCCACTAATAAAGCTCCCAACCAATTACCTGTAGGAACTATCGTCGATTCTGGTATAGATAAGCGTTGCGCTACAGAGTAACCATTCGCACCAATACAAAATACTAAATTACGATTACTTTTCACCTTCTCTCGTAAGATACCGCGAAACTCCTCTAAATGGTCAGCAGCAGAAAGCGGTTGAGAAATTCCACTAGTTCCTAATAAAGCTAATCCTTCCAAAATTCCAAAAGCTTCATTAGAAGTACGTTTTGCTAATTCCCTACCTTGAGGAAGAATTATTTTAACACTAGCGATTTGATCTTCAGGAATTAAAGCTAATAAATTCGCTGTAAACAAACGACGAGCAAAGCTGTAAATTGCAGCTTCTCCCGTAGCGGTTTTTCCTAAACCTTCCCCAGCTTCTAAAATTAGGATTTCTTCTTCTATTTGTCCTTTTATTTCTTCTTGTCGCGGTGATAACTTTACTAAAGCCCAAATAGGAGTATTTCTAGTTAAATCTAAATTATCACCGGGATTGCTCAGGGTAATCGCTAAAGCAGTATTACTATCTAAAATAGCAACTTGCGCGATCCCAATTTCTGCATTCTCATCTAGCAAATCTAAAGAAACCGAGGCTAATTTTTCGGTAGTATTTCTTAAATTAATTAAAGCAGCCTTCGCAGCAGCCACCGCGAAAACGGGTAAAGTGTAACCGGGGAGAGGGGGAGACAAGGGAATGGGGGGATGGGGAGAGGGGGAAACCAGTATAATTATGATTTTTAACCTTTGACCTTTAACCTTTAACCTTTAACCTTTAAATTACTG
>JAAUSO010000264.1 GCA_012033205.1 Richelia sp. SL_2_1
TTAGGAGTTAGGAGTTAGGAGTTCAAGAATTATAAACTATGAATCCACCCCCATCACCCCCATCCCTTTAACTCCCGTGTCGCTTCTGATGCCATTCCCAAGCGTGGGTAATGATATCCTTGATGTTGGTATATTGTGGCTGCCAACCTAGAATTTTACGAGCCTTTTGAGCGCTACCAATCAGGGCTGGGGGGTCTCCGGGACGGCGATCGCACTCTACAACTTTAATTTCTTTACCTGTGATCAATTTTGCGGCTTCTATTACTTCTTTGACAGAAAAACCATTGCCATTACCTAAGTTAAAGAAGTCACTATCGCCACCTTTGAGAAGATATTCTAAACCTAAAACGTGAGCATCAGCTAAGTCGCTAACGTGAATGTAGTCGCGAACACAAGTCCCGTCATTTGTGGGATAATCAGTACCGAAAATCGAAATTGATTCACGCTTACCTAAAGCTGTTTGTAAAACCAAGGGAATTAAATGAGTTTCGGGATTATGATCTTCACCAAGTAAACCTTCGGGGTTTGCACCTGCTGCATTAAAGTATCGAAAACGTACCGATCTAAAGTCGTATGCTTCGTTAAAATCGGCAAGTATCCGCTCTACCATTAATTTAGTTGCACCATAAGGATTGATCGGATTTTGGGGATGATCTTCCGGCATCGGTACCATTTCCGGGACTCCATATGTAGCACAAGTTGAAGAAAATACAAATTTCTTAACGGATGCTGCTAACATTGCCTCTAATAAGGTTATTGTCCCGATCACATTATTGCGGTAATATTTTGCAGGGTCAGTAACTGACTCTCCGACATAAGCATAGGCAGAAAAGTGCATTACCGCTGCAATATCTCTTGTAGCAAACAACTTATCCAACAAATCGCGATCGCTAGTATCTCCCTCGATAAGTTCGACCTTAAGCACTTGTTCTACCAAGTCGCGGTGTCCGTAAACTAAATTATCAAGTATCAAGACTTCATAACCTGCTTGTTTCAAAGCCAGTACGGTATGTGAACCAATATATCCGGCTCCTCCGGTGACTAAAATTGTAGTTTGTGCGGAAGACATAAAATTTCCTTTGAATTTGACAAGTACATAATTAATTTAATTTACTTAAGCGAGATTACTTATCCCTAAGACTACAAATACTCAGCATTGTTGAATAAAATTGCACTAAAATCACTACGAAGGTAATTTTAGTATGTAGGGTATAAGGTATTTGAAGTCAAACAATGGTGGTACTACCATTTGACAGTAGAATAAATCAAATTGCCCAGAGCCATATAGATTGACCGTACAGAAACATTTGAGAGTAAATTTATGTTTGAATTATTAAGCCGAGTGCTTCTATGGCTACTTATAGGTACTATCGTATTTAGCCTATTCCAGAAATTCTACCCAACCGGCAACTTTGTCGGACGATTTGTAGTAGTAATTTTTCTGATTGTATTGTTATTGTCCTTCGTTAATCCCAGCGAACCAGCTATTGCTTCATTATGGAGAGTAATATCTTTTCCTCTCAAACCTTTAGGAGCATCAATTTTGCTGATGACTTTCGCTGCTCAAAGAATAAAAGATGGAGCAATAGGCAAACCGGGAGGATATTTAATCGGCTGGGCTTTGACGATTTTATTCTTAGCTAGTACACCAGCGGTTGCCTATTTCTTGGTTCAATCACCTGTCGCACAGGTAGCTTATCCCAATGTAGCTTTAATTCAACCGAAATCTGCAACCCTTGTCGCATTTACAGGGGAAACTGATGTAGCGAATATGTCAGATGTAGTTAGCGATACTATTATTCCTCAAGTCAATGCAGTTCAAAATACAATAGCATTAAACCCTAGCAGTATAAATATTCCGCCTTATCTTTTACAAAGACCCGAGGCTATTCGTCGTCGTGGTTTAAGTTTAGAAGACTTTGTACCCAATGCAGAAACTCTACAATTAACTACTAGAGTTTGGGAAAGTTACCTCAATCAGCTTAACTCTTTCTTACGTCCGCGATAAGTACTATCAATATAAATATTCTAGGGTGTGGTAGATACTATACCCTAGTTTTGATTTGTCAGCGGCAGGATATTTTAGTAAAAAATCATGACTTCAAATAATATGTCGGGACAAGATTTAGTATTAGTTGCTGGTGCTACAGGTGGGGTTGGACAATTAACTGTAGCAAAGTTACTTGACAAAGGTTACAAAGTAAGGGTTTTGACGCGCAATGCTTCTAAAGCCGAAAATATGTTTGGGGGTAAAGTAGAAGTTACTGTTGGTGATATCCGCGAGATGGAAACTTTACCAACAGCAATGACGAATGTAACTCATATAATTTGCTGTAGCGGAACTACTGCTTTTCCATCCGAAAGGTGGGAATTTGAAAACAATCCTAATTTTCTAGAATATTTTGGATTGTTTTTTAATCCCGAAGAAGCAAAAGCGAAAGCTAAAAATAGTCCGATGAAAGTTGATGCTCAAGGTGTAAGTAATTTAGTTGAAGTTGCACCAAAAAATTTACAGCAATTTGTTTTTATATCTTCTTGCGGTGTCGAGCGTAAAAATGAATTTCCTTACAGTATTTTAAATAGCTTTGGCATTCTTGATGCAAAAAAACAAGCTGAACAAACTATTATAAATTCAGATTTATCTTATACAATTATTCGTCCTGGACGTTTAATAGATGGTCCTTATACTTCCTATGACCTAAATAGTTTATTAAAAGCAAAAACCGACGGTAATTTAAATGTAGTATTGGGAACTGGGGATAAACTTACAGGACAAACTAGCAGAATTGACGTTGCAAATGCTTGTGTTGAATGTTTGAATAATTCAAGCTGTAAAAACAAAGTTTTTGAAATTGTTAATCAAGGAAAAAGACCATCTGTTGTTGATTGGAATGGTTTATTTGAGCAGCTGTGAAAAGTGATTATTTGAAGTGTGAATTGCGAGGAATTCAATGTCAGGTAGGGAATAGGGAACAATTTTACTCTTATATTTTCCTGAGTTTATTTGTACTTTGCGTTGGGTAAGAAGTCGGGTTTTTACGATGATTGTCTTTTCTCACAGATATTTAATCTAAAAACCCGACTTCTGATTGTAAATAAAAAACGAGGTAACTCTAGAACATTCTAGAACTACTCCGTTTTATATTAGTAAAAAGCTCTTAATTAACTCCTAACTCCCGTACAGACGTAGCATTGCTACGTCTCTACATCTGCTAACTTACTTAAGCAAACGCTGCTGTTTTCACATCATTGGTTGCTAATAATTCTTGCAATTCTTCAGCGTCTACAGTTTCTTTATCAATCAACATTGCTGCTAATTTATCAAGAATGTGACGGTTTTCTTGTAAAACTTGTTTAGCACGATTGTAAGCAACGTCTACTAAGTCGCGGACTTCCATATCAATGGTAGCTGCGGTTTCTTCGGAGAAATCACGCTCTGACATGATGTCACGTCCTAAAAACATATTACCTTGCTGACGACCAAGGGCAACTGGTCCGAGGTTATCGCTCATCCCGAAGCGAGTTACCATTGACGAGCTACACGAGCTACTTGTTGTAAATCATTGGAAGCACCTGTGGTAACTTCTTCTTGACCGTAGATTAATTCTTCAGCGATACGTCCACCCAATGCTACAGCCATTTGGTTTTCCAGATACGCTCGACTGTACAAACCACTGTCCATACGGTCTTCGCTAGGAGTAAACCAGGTTAAACCACCTGCACGTCCACGAGGAATAATGCTGATTTTTTGTACTGGATCGTAATCTGGCATTAAAGCACCAACTAAAGCGTGACCGGCTTCGTGGTATGCTACTAATTCTTTGCGTTTTTCGCTCATTACCCGGTCTTTCTTCTCTGGACCAGCTAATACGCGATCGATCGCATCGTTAATCTCATCCATGGAAATTTCTGTCAAGTTGCGTCGTGCTGCTAAAATCGCGGCTTCGTTGAGCAAGTTTGACAAATCCGCACCAGTGAAACCGGGAGTACGACGAGCAATTCTATCTAAGTCTACGTCTTTCGCTAAAGTCTTCCCACGAGCGTGAACTTTGAGAATTTCTACCCTTCCAGCGTAGTCGGGACGATCAACAACTACTTGACGGTCGAAACGTCCGGGACGTAATAATGCTGCATCGAGTACGTCTGGACGGTTGGTTGCAGCAATAATGATGATTCCGGTGTTACCTTCAAAACCATCCATTTCGGTGAGCAACTGGTTCAAGGTTTGTTCCCTTTCATCGTTACCACCACCTAAACCCGCACCCCGCTGACGACCTACTGCATCAATTTCATCGATAAATACGATACAAGGAGCATTGGCTTTCGCTTGCTCGAACAAATCGCGAACCCTCGAAGCACCAACACCGACAAACATTTCTACGAACTCCGAACCGGAGATGGAAAAGAAGGGAACCCCAGCTTCACCAGCTACCGCACGAGCTAATAAAGTTTTACCAGTTCCGGGAGGTCCAACTAAAAGTACACCTTTAGGAATTTTGGCACCAATAGCGGTAAAGCGATCGGCGTTTTTAAGAAAATCTACTACTTCGTTTAACTCCAGCTTGGCTTGGTCAATACCAGCGACATCACCAAAAGTAATTTGAGTTTGTGGCTCCATTTGCACTCTGGCTTTTGACTTACCAAAGTTCATTGCTTGGCTTCCCGGACCGCTTTGAGCGCGTCGCAGTAAGAAGAACAAACCTACTAGAAGCAATACAGGGAAAAATAGGCTGCTAAGTGCTTTAAACCATAAACCTTCATCGGTTTGAGGCAATACAGAAATATCAACCTTGTTTTGGGTAAGAGTATTAATCAGTTCTGAGTCATTATTAACCAAATTCACAACTTTTTTATTCGACTCGTACTTCGGAGTTACCAAAGCTCTTGAACGATCGGAACTCAAACTAACTTTTTCGACTCTGCCTTTTTGAACTTCTTGGATAAACTCACTGTAACGCCATGAATCGGCATTTTGAGCTTGATTATTGTCAAAAAATGCTGTTCCTAAAGCAATCACAACAATAAAAAGCAGCGCGTATAGCCCCGCATTTCTCCATCTTTTATTATTCACCGAGGTCAATCCTCCTGTTTTTTTTCGTGTCGCGTCTCTATCTAAGAGAGATGGAATTCTTAAGAATTATGTTAACTTATCTTAACGTATACCAGAATGCGTACACATTATGCTAGTAAATATTTTTGTAATTCCTTAAAACAATAGTGCTGATTGTCGTATTGTAGCTTTCCTGTAGGGTGAATGACTTGGTGGATTGGTAGTATTTCCACTACACAGTTACTGTAGGCGATCGCCACAAATTTTTGGACTAATTCTGGGGTAAAGAGTTCTTCTTTGACTTGATATTGTTCAGTTCGCAACCAATTTATCAATTTTTCTCTCATAATTCCCGGTAAGATTCCCACGCTTAAGGGTGGTGTAAACCAACAGCGATTGTGCCATCCCCAAAGATTACCAGTAGTGGTTTCTAACCAATTTCCGGTAGCGTCAGTTAATATCGCTTCTTGAGCATTTTTTCTTAAAGCATCTTTTTTCCCTAACCAAGGCACCAAGTAATTCCCGGTTTTATAAAAAGGTAAACTGCGGTATTGTTCTGCTTTCGCAATAGTTACGTTGACACCACATTTTTGCTTTTCTGTCAAATCATCAGGAATTAATCTACCAGTTATCCACTCCTTTCCATCGGGAAACAAAGTAATTCTGAGAATTGGGTAATGATTTATGAGAATTGATGCTCCAGTGTGGATATTTTGCCAATTGGGTTGTTGGAAATCCAATTTATGTACGGAATCAAACAGGCGTTTTTGATGAGCTTCCCAATGAGTTAAACGGCTTTCAAGGGAGTTGTGATAAACTCGCAAAGTAGTAAAAATTGTTGCACCAAATAATAAACCTGGTTCGTTAATTGGTAATTGAATAATTTCAGATTCGATTAATTCACCATTGTACCAATACATATTTGGTTGATGGTTGATGATTGATAGTTGATAGTTGTTAGTTGTTGGTTGTTAGTTGATGGTTGCTAGAATTTGACCTTTAACCTTTAACCTTGATTAAAAGGTTTAACCCAACTCAATCTGATAGTGCTATCGAGGATAAAAGCTGTGACAGCAAACTCTAAAATACTCTCTAAAGCAAGTAACGCAAAAGGTAAAATTAAGAGGGGAAAATTTAATCCTACGTCTACTTGAGTTAAACCCCGCACCAATCCAAAAGCCATTACAGCTCCAGTTTTCAAGTGCGGATTTTGATCTTTACGAATGATGTAGCGGTAGGTAACACCGAATAGAAAACCAGAAAACCCGGCAATTCCAGCACTGATTAACCACTGCCAATTTAGCGTAATAATACTGACGCTATACAGTTTACTAAAATACTCTTCAAATAACAAATCATTAAAAATAGCAGCGAGAATAAATACCGCAGAAAAACTCAATGCACCTACAGCACCAGCCTTGACAGATTCTAGGCGTTCTAATTCTAATTCTAATTCAGTATTATAAGTTTGTTTCATCACAAGTATTACTAGTTTATAGATTAAACCATACCCATTACCAATTATCAATTACCAATTACCAATTACCTATTTCAACTAGTAACTGATAATTGTATGATAAATGTACAATTGTTTTAGGAAGTTTAAAAGTAGTATTATGGCGATTTTGACGTTAGGCTGGGTTTCTCTATTGGTTGTTTTTACTTGGTCAATCGCAATGGTAGTTTGGGGTCGTAACGGACTGTAGAATCGGATATGGAAGCTCGATTTCTCAATATTTTAGCAATATCAGCTTTGGTGTTACTCGTATCTGTTACAGGTGGCGTGATTTATTTAACTTTAATGGAATGGCGCGATCGCCGTCTTCTAGAACAAGAAAAACGTGAAATGCGCCGTAGTTCGCCCAAACAGCGATAATTTCACTGACAATAATCGCTATCTCCAAAAAATCCCCTAAAAAGGCTAATGTATAGACGTAGCACTGCTACGTCTTTATAGTACAGTTAGAAACATAGAATTTTGCATTGCCATATAAATCCTCAAATACAAAAAACCTCGGGTACCAATCCGAGGTCTATTGAAAAACCAAATGTCGATAATATTAATAGAGATTTTGAAAGTCTCAATTTCTTAATTCACTCCCAAGCCGTACAAACTAGGGTTTTGTGAAGTTATGTAAATAATTTTAATGAAATGGTTACAAAATGTCAATCAGGCTTGACACTGATTTTTTTGTGTGGATATAACAAAGTTTAAGTAAATTACTTAGGGCTTGCTGAAAAAGTAACAAAAGAGCGGTATGGAGATTTATTATTTATTAGAGGAAGGATAAAGCATAAGTTTTTATTTACTTAAAGTAAGTAAAGTATAACTCTTAGTAATACTAAGCTGT
>JAAUSO010000265.1 GCA_012033205.1 Richelia sp. SL_2_1
TTATTGTATACGAAGTTGACGAAACTGCTTACCTTTTATCTTCTGAAGCAAATAAAAAACATTTATTAAAGGCTATAGAAAATGTTAAAACAAATCTAATCTTGTGGAAGTAGATATAGAAAGCCTCGAATGAATAAAAGAATTGTATTTGAATCAGGTGCATTTGAGGATTTTAACGAATGGTCAAAATTAGATAAAAAGCTGTATAAAAAAATTGTTGAACTAATTAAAGATATTGATCGTTCTCCTTTTACTGGTTTAGGAAAGCCTGAACCATTAAAACATGAATTAGCTGGTTTTTGGTCAAGGAGAATTAACGAAGAACATCGTTTAATCTATACTATTAACGATACGGAGATAATTATTGCCGCGTGTAAATATCATTATGAATCATAAAAAAATGATGTATAAGTTAAATTTGAGCGATCGCCATCATATGAATAAATTTAACTTATGGATTTGTCGAACAAGTTAATGGTGCGTTACGGCTTTGCTAATTTGTAGCCTCAATTATAATTACTTGTGCCGCAGGACACCCTACAATTATTAATGTCCCATTGTTCATTGATAATTGATAGATGAAAAATCTTCTCCCAACCCTACTGAAAATCGGCGGAATTACTTTCTCAGTAGTAATCTTGACGATAATTATCTTCTATTTATGGGCAAGCTCTAATGGTTATCCTCGTAACAAATATGCGGAAATTATAGATTACCCAGCTTCACCACCAATTAATAAAGATGAATTCACGCTGATTACTTACAATATCGGTTATCTTTCTGGATTAACTAATAATCAAGCTGTTAGTAGGGAGAAAAAGCTATTTGATGACAACCTTAAAACTGTTGTTGATGCCCTTAAGCCATTAAATGCTGATTTTATCGGTATTCAAGAAATTGATTTAGAATCTAAACGTTCATTTAACATTAATCAAGTTAATGAATTAGCAGAACAACTTTCATTTAACCAAGCCGGAATAGCAATTAATTGGGATAAAAATTACGTTCCATTTCCCTACCTGCCATTTTCCGCTCACTTTGGCAAAATTTTATCAGGACAAGCTATATTAAGTCGTTATCCTATCACCAATAACAAACGTATTGTATTAGATAAAGTTGCTAGTAAACCTTTTTTCTACAACGCTCTTTACTTAGATAGAGTCGCACAAGTCAGCGAAATTAAAGTTAATAATCGTTCCGTTATTATCATCAACGTACATTTAGAAGCTTTCGATGTACCCACTCGTCGTAAACAAACCGAATATATTCAAAAACTGCTCTCGGAATATGTTGATAAATATCCGGTATTGCTAATCGGTGATTTTAATAGTACAGTTCCTCCCATACCCGAAAATCCGCAACCAACTGTTGATATTTTATTAAAAACTGCGGCAATTAAATCCGCTTTGCCACCCGAAGCTTTAAATAATCCCCAAATTGCAACTTTTCCTTCAGATAAACCCATTGTAAAATTCGATTACGTCTTCTATACTCCTAAAAATATAGAAGTCATAGAATGGCGAATTGTTGATCAAGTTAAACAAGCTTCTGATCATTTACCCGTGATGATGAAGTTTCGATTTAAGGATTAGGAATAATAACATTTTTTAACGCAAAGGAACACAGAGGTTAACGCGGAGGAACGCAAAGTTTTTTTTAACTCACATGATTGAATAATTCTAATGTCGAATTTAAATAAGTTATTAAATATTAAAAATTCAAAGTTAGCTTGGTTACTGCGGTTAAAACTGTTAGGGCTGCGAACCGAGTTACAAGAAGCTTTGAAAACAGAAGTTTCTGACCCAGGAAGTGATATTTGTCAAGAACTTTTACAAGAATTAAATGTAATTTTAGAAGCTGAATATCAAAGTAATAACACTGAAGAAATTCCTTCTTGGGAAGATGTCTTAGAACCAATTTCAAATCAACTTGATAATAAACCACTACCCCAAAGCCAACTAAAACCAGTTATTCAAAACTTACTTGCTCACAAAGAATTATCTCAATATATCGGTGAATATCAATTTAACTGTACCGATGATGCTCAATTATGGAACGAAATACAAAGATTATTATTAAGGGTACCTGAAAAACTTGCTGATATATTGCGATCGCAAATTCTCAAACAAGTAAATATATTGGGTGCAACAGAAGATAACGTTTCTTTACGACAACTTGCATTTCCCATCCAAGAACATATTTACTCTGGTTTGAAAGGTAATATCCAAGCTTCGGGGTTGTGCTTTTCCAATATGGTTAATTTCGATGAACGATTAGACATTCAAAAAAACGGTAGTGAACTCGATATCCTGGCTGCGATTGTTTCTACTTATCTCAAATTTATCGAAATTGATCCGTATGTACATCATGCTTTAAGAAGTGTCGATAGATTCGGCGTTCGCTCCTTAAACTCAGTAGATAAACCTAAGTATATCACCGCATTAATCGAACGTTTCCACAGAGTTAAAGTAACTTTTCATACGGATAAATCAATCGCCCTGCGTGCGAGATTGGACTTAGATGAAGCCATACATTCATTAGTTTATTTACCATGTGTTGATCGCTTTTCCTGGTGGGGAAAACTACAACAAGAAGCCCGTCACACCTTAGAAACAGCCGTACAGCAAGCGCGTCAAGCCGGATATCAAGTTCAGATTCGTCCTTTATGGGGAACTTACGCTGATGTTTACCCCTTCTCCAAAGACGATTTACAAATAGATATCGGTGGTATACCCGGAGAAGTTTCCGCTTGTCTGCGAGTTTATGCCAAAATCAACGATGAAGTTATTCCTGGAAGAGTATTATTTCGTTCGTCTTAAAATATTACTCCCTTCCCACCCTAAAATTAAGTTTATCTCATTATCTCTTTCCTCCGTGTTCTCTGGGTCTAGTAAGGGTTTTTTTTCTCCCTGGGGGAGACGCTGCGCGAACGGTAATCTTTCAGTGGAATAAAATCAACTATTCAAGTAAATATACGGTCAATTATTCCAATAGCAGTATTTAAACTTAGCAGCTTTACTTAAGCTTTGAAGAAAATACCTTTAACTTTTAGAAAGTATTTACTCCTCGCTAACCCATTTATTCCTGTAATTTCTTAAAACTGATATGGCAGTCAATAAATATCAAAATTTAAGAGAAAGGAATGAATAAATAAATGAAAATTAATAGATTATTTTCTAAATTGAGTACTGGTGCATTATTAACTACTGTAATTACCATTGCTGCAAATCCCGCTCAAGCTGCAAATGCAGCAAATGATCAATATGTAGAATTTGAAAAATTAGTAACTGAAGACAAAAAAGTCAACATCACCTTTGATGAAAACGTTGGTGTTGGTAGCAACCCATTATACGGTGGAACGCAACTAGATAATTTATGGTCTAATTACGGCTTAAAATTAGATTCGAGCCTCAAAAAAGGTGGAAAAAGCGAATTGTGGCTTTACGACAGTAATTGCCAAGGGAACACTTGTACTGGTGGCGACCCAGATTTAGCTACCGGAAAAGGTCAAATGGTAATCTTAAATATAAATCTCCCGAACAAGGTAAAGTCCTAATTATTCAGGAAGATAATGGGATAAATAAATTAGAAGCAGATGATTATGCAGACCGCAATAATCCTGGTACAATAAAATTCGATTTCAACGAATTTACAAAGGGGGTTGGGGTTTTATTCAATAGCATTAGTTTATTAGACTTTGATGACCCTGGTGACCCAATCTTCAGCGCTATTTTTGCTGATGGTACTAGTACTGGGAACTTTATTTATAATGCTAACTTTTTTACAGAAATTGATGTAGAAAAAAATGATAAAATTTCAGGAATAAATGATAAGAAAGCTGATAATAAATTTGTTGTCAAAGATAGTAACGCAAGTAGTACTTATATTAATGAAATGAAACTTTTGAGTACTAATTGGAACGGAAACCAGTATGTTACGGCTGACAACTCACTCAGAGAATACAATTTCGATTTTGGTGATAAGAGAGTTACACAATTTAATATCACTTTACCTGGAAGTGGTGCGGTTACTGGATTAAATTACTATCGCCAAGAGAAAACTTTGAAAACGGTGAGAAGAAAAGTACCAGAACCTACCTCTATCTTAAGTTTATTTGCAGTCAGCGCAGTTGTTGCTTCTTCCCTAAAGCGCAAGCCAAAGTCTTCAAACATTTAATCACCTAAATAATGTAGAGACGCGATACTATGAGCGTCTCTACAACATCTATCAATCCCCACTAATAATCCTTAACTTGTACGTACTGATAACTGATAACTGATAACTGTTAACTGAGTTAAATCATTACCCAACCGCAGCCACTTCCTTACCTAAATCTTGAAACATCGGGGTACTCAAATATCTTTCCCCAAAGGAAGGCTGAATCATTACAATCAAACGTCCCTTATTTTCCGCACGCTTACCGATTTCAATTGCTGCACACAAAGCCGCACCGGAGGAAATACCCGATAGTATTCCTTCTTCTTTTGCTAAACGTCTTCCCATCGTAATCGCATCTTCATCACTCACAGCAACTACTTCATCAATCAAATCCTGACGTAAAACTTCTGGGATAAATCCGGCACCTATACCTTGAATTTTATGAGGTCCCGCTTGCCCTCCAGCGAGTACGGGACTGTTTTTAGGTTCTACCGCAATTACTTGAAAACTGGGCTTGCGCTGCTTAATTACTTCGGCAATCCCGGTAATTGTTCCGCCGGTACCAACCCCAGCAATCACAAAATCAACTTCTCCATCGGTGTCTTGCCAAATTTCTTCGGCGGTGGTTTCGCGGTGAATTTCTGGGTTTGCGGGGTTACGGAATTGCTGTAACATATAAGCATTAGGAGTATTAGCGACAATTTCTTCTGCTGTCTTAATTGCTCCGCGCATTCCCTCTTGGGCTGGTGTTAACTTTAAAGAAGCACCATAAGCTTTGAGCATTGCTCGTCTTTCTAAACTCATACTTTCGGGCATTGTTAAAATCAAACGGTAGCCAAGGGCTGCTGCTACCATTGCTAAACCAATTCCGGTATTACCGGATGTCGGTTCTACTAAAATGCTTTTTCCTGGTTCAATTAATCCTTGTTCTTCGGCTTTTTTGACCATATTCGCGGCAATGCGGTCTTTCACTGAAGCTGCTGGATTCATTCCTTCTAATTTTACGACTATTCTGGCAACACATCCCGCTGCTTGAGGAATTTTGTTCAGTTCTACTAATGGTGTTCTACCGATAAGTTCTGTCACATCGTGAGCAATTCGCATCTTTTTCAATCCTTTTCTGTATTTTTTATTGTAGATAAAGTTGTTTTTTTATACTTATTTAAAATTCTGGAAAATTAGATGAACTTAATAATTTTAAAGCAATCCGATCAAAATTTTAGTTCTTATGAATCAATTTTAAACATTTAATCAGTTTATTTGGAATCATGCTTAAGAAATACTTTTATCTATATTTTATGTGATTTCGAGCGAAATTCCAAATTATTAACTATTTTCAAATACTAATCGGCTAACAGGGAGCGAGCATTTTGGCGAAGCGCAAACCGAACCTTTCGCTATTTTACAAATATTTTAATTTCTGCTAAAACAAATACATTTTGTGCTATGAAATCAACAATTGATTTTCAAAACCCTTAAGAGTAGAACTATGAGAGCTTTTGAGTCTCTACATGGCAACTTTCTTTGAGTACAAAAATCATCGAACCCCATTTTATCAATACTAGCACCCCTGCCCAAAAAGACTAGAACCTATACCCAAAAAAAATATTCAATCCTTACCATGATTAGATTGTAACTGCTTGAGTACAAGTTTAATTAATTTAATAAATCCAAGGGCGATCGCCATGAGTCCTCACCTGGAGGCTGACTGATATAACAGCTATAGGATTTACGCAGAGATTCCCCTCTACCCCCCGTCTTTTCGGGGGGCTTCTTAAACCCTCTATTAAGAAGACTGGGTGTCAATCATTTTTCTACACAAATTTAAATTTAGATATTAGTTAAACATTAAAACTTACGACAGTATAGGAAATCTACAGTTATATACTGTTTCACTGGCTTCACGTTACGCAATTAGAAAAAGCCACGATGAAATTAAAACTTATAAATGTATTTGCTGTTTGTTTAATTACTCTAACGATACTTTTTCCCAGCTTAGCGGTATTTGGTATGGTATGGGGAAAACATCTCAAGTTTGTAGAAACTCAGCAGAATATACATTCATACAATCAAAGTATAGAAAGCGAATGTTCCTTATCTGGAACACAACCTAATTCCCTGGCAAATAATGATTTTTCTAACTTATATATAGATGCTCATGAAACAAAACTAAATTTATTCCATAACTACCAAAATCGCCGTTTGTGGAGATGGCTTTTTTTATTGATACCATTCTGTATGGTTTTTGCAATTTGTTTATATGACAGATATTTAGTTTACCGTGCTCATATACATCAACAACAAGTAGAAATGTTGGAGAAATTATGGCAGCAAAGTCTAGAAAAGTAGTAATAATAGTTAAAAAATATGATGTCTTCAGAACAACGTCAAAATCAGTATTATAGTTTAATTGAGGAATTATTAAAATGTCCCAATGGTAAAGAGCCAGAACTGATCGAAGCGAATTCTGAGCTATTAGATGCAGAATTTATCAAATTAATGATGCAAGTGGCAACATCATTTGCTCATAATGGAAATGAAGACGGAGCGAAGTTTTTAATACATATTGCACGAGAATTATCTAAACAATTAGGATTTTACCCCCAAGTTCCAAACAAGGAGTAAAAATGCTATTGACGGTAGATGAGGCACAACAAATTGCTTTAGAATTTCTGATGAGCGAGTGGAATATATCAGATGAATATAAGGACTGGTTTACAGTAATTGATTGTCGCCTCATTGGTCAAAGTTGGTATATTATCGAAGTTGCTGTTGCAGGATTTCCTGATAGATGGTACTTTCAAGTTTACGATACCGCAGAATGCGACCCCAACTACACATTTATTTCGCCAATTCGCGGTTGTGAAGGATATACCGACCTTACTACTTTACCTGAATTAATCGCAGAAATTTTAGTTTGTGAACGCAATTCTCGATAATTTATAACCGTTGACAGTTGACAGTTAAAAGTTGACTGTTATTTTTTTTTATTTTCTAATTATTATTACTAAATAAAGCTACCATAAATTAACTGTTATTTTTCCCTCATTTCTAACTATTATTATTAAATATAAATACTATTAATCAAAATCCATAAAAAATAAATCCTTCAATAGTCATAGTTTTTATAATTGATGTTATGTTATATTAATAATGTCTTATAATCTACAGAAATATGTAGTCAAATGATTAGCGAAGAGACTCTTGCTAAGGAA
>JAAUSO010000266.1 GCA_012033205.1 Richelia sp. SL_2_1
AAGGTTAAAGGTCAAAGGTTAAAGGTCAAAGGTTAAAGGTCAAAGGTTAAAGGTCAAAGGTTAAAGGTCAAAGGTTGAAGAATTTTTAATTACTAATTTTTAACTGATTATTTACCCAACTGTATCTTAAATATCTTGCAAAATTCTTGAAAATTTTTTATAGAGTACAAGGCTTTTATTAACTGTACAATCTAAAATCTAAAATCCTTTCATTGTATGATGCGAAAACTTTATTTTTTACTTCCTGGGACAGATGGTAAATTTGCTTGTGGTGGTTTATGGGCAGAATTAAAAACTCTAAATCTTGCTCAACAAATATGTGATGCTGATGTAGTAACTTACCGTCAAAGAGAAAAAGACAAACTTTTCTTAGATGATGTACTCCAACAGCAAAATTTAAACGATGTCATATTTATAATTAGCTGGGGATTTGATGTCGCAAAACTTGCCCCCCGTCTCAAGTCTTATAATGTTGTTTATCATGCTCATAGTGCTGGTTATGGTTTTAAACTTCCGGCAAGTATTCCAATTATTACGGTTAGTCGAAATACTTTAGGTTATTGGGGACAATTATCACCCCATTCTCTAATTTATTATTTACCAAATCAAATTAGCGATGAGTTCAATAATCGAAATATTGAACGAGATATTGATGTTTTAGTTTTAGCACGGAAATCTTCAGAATATCTAATCAAAGATTTAGTTCCAGAATTAAAACAAAAGTGTAAATTAGAGTTTGTTGATTATTATATAGATGATATTCAAACATTATTTAATCGAACTAAAATTTACATTTACGATTCCGCTGAATATTGGGCGCAACAGCGAGTAACAGAAGGATTTGGCTTACAACCTATGGAAGCTTTGGCTTGCGGTTGTCATGTTTTCTCCAGCGTTAATGGTGGACTTTCTGATTATTTAGACCCTGGATTTAATTGTAGTAAAATTGCCGTCTATTCTAAAGAATATGATATGCAACGTATTCTTAAATTACTGCAAAATTGGTCGCCTTTAAGTTTACCTGAAAACTTCTTCCAAGAATATCGTCGTGAACATATCATCCCCCGATTTGAGCATATTTTAGCTGAATTAAACGATTTTTTTGACCATAAACAAAATCAAGCTTCAAACATTAAGCCATTAACAAAAATACGTATGGCAAAATTATCTACCCAAAGAATAATTAATAAGGTAAAAAAGAAATTGCAATAATACTATTTCATCTTAATCGCGAACATATCAATTATGTAGAGACGGGGTGTTTTGCAACGTCTCCCTAAATTTAGATATCTACCGATAACTCTGTGAAATAATAGTATAAAAATAAACTAATTCATACATCTTGAGAGGAGTAAATATAATGAATCGTAGATTATTAGTAACAGGTGGTGCCGGGTTTATTGGTTCCAATTTCGTCCATCATTGGTGTGAAAAATACCCTTCGGATAGGATAATAGTATTGGATGCCCTTACCTATGCGGGAAATCGCGCTAATAATAGTTATTTAGAAGTAAAAGATAACTTTCGATTTGTCAAGGGAGATATTTGTGATGCTTCCCTAATTAAAGAACTTTTAGAAACAGAAAAAATAGATACTATCGCTCATTTTGCTGCTGAATCTCATGTCGATAGGTCAATTTTAGGACCAGGAGCTTTTGTTCAAACTAACATTGTGGGAACCTACACACTTTTAGAAACTTTTCGTCAATATTGGTTAGCTAAAAATCAACCCGAAAATTATCGTTTTTTACACGTTTCTACCGACGAAGTTTACGGTAGCTTAAGTCCAAAAGACCCAGCTTTTAGCGAAACTACAGCTTATGCTCCGAATAGTCCTTATTCAGCATCCAAAGCTGGTAGCGACCACTTGGTTAGAGCTTACTATCATACCTATAAATTCCCCACAATTATTACTAATTGTTCCAATAATTATGGTCCATATCAATTTCCAGAAAAATTAATTCCCTTAATGTGTATTAACGCTTTATTAGGTAAATCATTACCAGTTTACGGTGACGGAAAAAACGTGCGAGATTGGCTTTATGTTGGTGACCATTGTATTGCTTTAGATGTAGTAATTAATCATGGATTACCAGGAGAAACTTATAATATAGGTGGTAATAACGAAGTTGAAAATATTAACCTAGTTCATCTGTTATGCGGATTAATCGATAAATTAGCACCTAATTTACCAGTAAAACCTTCAGAAAAATTAATTACCTTTGTTAAAGATAGAGCGGGACATGACCGCAGATATGCAATTAATGCAACTAAAATTAAAACTGATTTAGGTTGGACACCTTCAGTAACCATTGAAGAAGGTTTACTTCTAACCGTACAGTGGTACCTTAACCATGGTGAATGGTGGAAACCTTTATTATCTCAAGAATACCAGGATTATTATTGTAAAGTGTATGGATAGTGGACAGTGGACAGTTGACAGTTGACAGTGGTTAGTGGGTAGTGGGTATTGGACAAGGAGAAATAAATAAGCGCGAATTCGATGAATAGCACAGAAGTCGGGTTTTTAAGATAAGTGTCCGTATTCACAGACAATAATTATAAAAACCCGACTTCTAACCCCACTAAAAATCTTCAAGGCGCAATCCAATCAATCAACATCCAACTCACGTTAAATAAGAACTCTCAACTGTCAACTGTCAACTAACAACACCAACAGGACAAGTAACATTAGTTCCACCTAATCCGCAATAACCGTTGGGATTTTTGGCAAGATACTGCTGATGATAATCTTCAGCATAGTAAAATTCGGGAGCATCAAGAATTTCTGTGGTAATATCACCATAACCAGCAGATTTCAAAGCTTGTTGATAAGAATCTTTTGATGCTTGTGCTAACTTCTTCTGTTCTTCAGAATAAGTGTAAATTCCCGAACGATATTGAGTTCCGGTGTCATTACCTTGACGCATTCCTTGAGTAGGATTGTGGCTTTCCCAAAAAGTTTTTAACAGTTGTTCGTAACTTACTTTTTTGGGGTCATATACAACTAACACAACTTCATTGTGACCAGTCATTCCACTACACACTTCTTTATATGTAGGGTTCGGGGTTGAACCAGCAGCATAACCTACAGCAGTTGTATAAACTCCGTCTAACTGCCAGAATTTACGTTCCGCACCCCAAAAACATCCCATCCCAAATATAGCTTTCTCCATACCTTCAGGAAAAGGAGCCTGGAGAGGATTACCGTTAACATAATGTTTTTCAGGTACTTGCATCGATTCTGCTCTTCCCGGCAAAGCCTCTTGGGGAGTAGGTATAGTCAATTTTTTACCAAGTCCGAATAATCCCATTGCTTATAACTCTTATTTATGAAAAACGTCTTAACCTTCCTTCATATTTTAAATACTTTGTGGCAAATTATGCGAGTGTGGAAGATACGACAAAAGTTAAAGGTTAAAGGTTAAAGGTTAGAGGTTAAAGGTTAGAGGTTAAAGGTTAGAGGTTAAAGGTTAAAGGTTAAAGGTTAGAGGTAAGGAGTTAGGAGTTAGGAGTAAAGAATTATCTCCCCTTGTCTCCCCATCCCCCCATCCTCTTAACCGCGTCTAGCCCAAGCGGTACTGCGGAAAATTGTGATAAATAAAGCACCAGCAACCAGCGCTCCTAAATTCCACTTTACAGATTTTTTGAGTAAGTTAAGTCGTTGATTTGAACGTGCAACTTTTACTTGATTTTCAAGTTCGCTTTCACCTTGATTAATAAATGTAGAAAGCTGTTGTTTTGCTTGTTGTAATTCTTCCGGACTTTTAATTTCTGGAGCGCGTCCCCCGTTCAAACGAGCTAAAAATTGTTGCATTTGAGCTTCAGTTACGGGACCATCTAAACCTTTTTTAACTTGTTCAATTACAGATTTTTGTTGATTTAATCTAACTGTAATTTGTTGATTATTCTGTTTATGAATTCTGACTGTATTGATAATTCCTAGAGGTACAGTTATAAAATATATAATCCCCAATAATAAAGTCAACCAAGATAGAATTTTGAGAATAATTATTTCTTTTTTATCTCGTTCGTTTAGTCCCGCTAAAAATATAAATACAAATGCAATTAAAGGAACTGCAACTCTTTCTACTAATGCACCAAAAGTTTGAAATTCCCAGTTAGGATTCATGAAACTGGCTGGGACAAACATTTCAATTACATCAAACAAAGCGAGTATTAAAAGTCCATAACCTACCCAACGTACAATGGATAAAGAATCTACCATTCCAAAGACGAATCTAGAAAGGTCGTTGGTAGTTTGATTCAAATTTCCGATTTGACCTAATAATGATTTGTTTGAGCGTTCGCTTTCAATTTGAGACATGGGTTTAATGTAATTTGTATTAGTGGGTTTATTTGTCATTTAGATACAAGCAGTTTAATAGATAATGAAAATCAACTAGTAAACAAACTCAAAAAAACTATTTATTTCTAACAAATAGTTTTATATTTAGTTCTATATTTATGCAAGATATAGCGAAAACATTATATAGATAAAAATTAATTTGCTTCTATAAACGCTGCTATTTGTAAAGGTAAATCAGGTAAATCAGAATTATTTTTTGGTTTATTAGGAAATGTAGTTACCAGAATTACTCTTACTAAAACTAAGACAACAGCAGTAAAAATTAATGCCAATAAAGGAATACGAACTTGCTTCCAATTATTCATTAATCAGAACTCCGAGTAATTTGACTTTTTTCTTCCTGGTGTAAGAGTAACCAATAGAAACATCCAAAAATTAGAATACCTATCATTCCATATAAATAGGAAGCTTGTCCTCCATGCCAGTTATGAAAAGCGGCTTTATTTGATGCAGCGAATATTGTCAGCATTACTACCCGAATTGCGTTGATTACAAATCCAATGATTACTGCCACAATCGGGACGAAAAATCTTTTGCTGCGATGTATGGGAAACATTACTAAAGCAAGTACGGAAACACTGAAAATATAAATGATAGTGTCTAAACCAGAGCATTCAGTTGTTACTTCTACCCCACCATTGGGTAAATTAATGAAAACTCCTTGACTAACAACATCAAAACCCAAATAGTGCAAAAGAAATGCTGAAAACTTAGCGGTTAAAGGAGCAATATCAAATAATAAGCTAGCAATTACGCTGGGTACACTTAAGAAAAATAAGATAGTAAGTTCCTGCCAATATTGCTTTAATCCCTTAAAACCAGAAGCTAGTAAAGCAACCCCCAAAGCTGAAGTAAAAGATAAAAGACGCATTATATTACCATCAGCTAGGTTCCCACTTTCCCACAAAACCCAACTAATCAAGCCTATACCTACAATACTAGATAGAACTTCACTTTCAAACTTCAAAGTATGGCGTTTTTCCCAAGTTAATGTTCCCACAGCAAATAAAAACAGTAGACTCATTCCTAAATGTCCAGTATCATCCGCTTTCCAGATGAGAGTTAAACAAATTGTTTCTAAACCCGCAGCAATTCCTAGCAGCCAATAACGAGTATCTTTAAGTATTTTGGGAGAGGCTATATCAGTTATATTCATTACAAGTTGCGTTATCTGTATCTGTTTTTTCGATGCAGTTTTAATCAGAAAAAAAATTCAAATTTGCTTATAGATTACACATTCGTGAAATGTAGAGACGTAGCAATATACTTCGTCTCTACAAATCAATTCATTAGACATCTCCGAAAATTAATTATGCGTTACCCAGAACCCTTGTAGAGACGTAGCAATGCTACGTCTCTACATCTTTTTCGGAGATGTCTATTAGTAAGTAAAGAATCTGACGATTCTATCGCAATTGCTTATCCTCTGTGTAAGAGTAAAGTCAGGTTATGTCAGAGAAAAATTTCATTCTAACAAGATTGACTTAAGCTTCAGATTTCGCAGCCTGCATTTGCTTGCGCTTCCGCATGAATTGAGTCCCGAATGCACCTGCTGTTAGTGTTCCTAAGATAGTCATCGGTTCGGGGATTTCTTCTGGTGGTGTATCTGAAAATGAAGAACCTTGGATGAAAACAGCAGAATCTAAAATACTATCACCAGCATCGGCTATAGCTAATTTAATTGTGTGCTTTCCAGGTGTTAGCCCAAGAGCTTGTGCTGTAAATACTTTGGTAAAGCCATCATATTCGATGTCAAAGAAAGGACCACCATCTGATGGATCGTTGTTGACATAAAATTGAGAATTGCTAGCGTTATTGCCAAGAGGATTTCCACCATTCACGTTATTAATAGAAACTGGTGTTGTTGTACCCGGAATTAAAGCAATATTCTGCCCATCCAAAAAGAAGGCAAAAACATCATTAAAACTCGAGTTTACAAACTCGTTGTATTCTTCAGAGGCAAATACATAGTTGAAGAAGATATTTCCTCCAGCACTTTCAAAATCAAACTCCAGAGTAGCTGCATCATTAGTATTTTGAGGAATTAAAGCATTTAAATCAGCGTCCCCTGGTGTTCCATTGCCAGTTGTAGTATTATCCAAATTATTCGGTCCAACTGCATCACTAGCCTGTCCAGTGGTCAAAATAATACCGGAGTTAATACCAATACCACTTGAGTTTCCATTTGTAAAGATTCCAGAAGCACCGCTGGCACCAGTATAGTTAACTGAGCCAGGTACTACGGTAATCCCTGAACCTAGGATGGTATTAACTAGAGTATTACCATCATTGGTTGGTGTAATAGAAATAGCTCGTGCTGACTTTGATATTCCAGTAATTCCGATCAAGACAGTTGCAGCAGTCAAAACAAAAGCAAATCGTTTCTTCATGTTTTTCTCCTTGTAAAGACTCAAAAACTCTTGTGATTGTGAGACTAGATAATAAAGTGATTTGCAGAAATAAATTTTTCCGCATTCTCTACGCGATAACTAAATTTAGCGATGGATTTTAGTAATCACAAAAACTTCCTCTGACACCTGGTAGCATGAGATAATACCCTGTAAAGAGATAGTGTCAGATATTACTGATTTATTTGGTCATTCTGGCAGTAGATTGCATTAAATTTGTCACCTGAGTCGTTGCCGCGACTCAGGTATCATTTGCACTGAAAATGACGGTCTAACTATGAAGTTTCCACAAAGACTGGTTAAAATAGATAAAATTTACGTGAAAACACGGTAAATAATTGTAAAAAAGCTCGTCAATTCCTTTTTCAGAAGTAACAATCAGATTAATACCAAAATATATAAATAATTTTTCGATAAGTTACATTGTATAATTTTCATCCAATAGATATTAGATTTTATTTTAATTACTAAAAAGAAAAACCCGGCTTCATCAAGAAACCGAGTTGAAGGTAATCCACTTGTGACAAACAATTATATTTCTGATTATTTACGCTGTTATATCGGACTGATTTTACGCTTTTGTAAAACATCGCACC
>JAAUSO010000267.1 GCA_012033205.1 Richelia sp. SL_2_1
GGATGGGGGGATGGGGGAGAAAATAAGTCTTATTAACTCCTAACTCCCGTACAGACGTAGCAATACGCCCCGTCTCTACAACTTCTAACTCCTAACTCCTAACTCCTAACTTTTAATAGTGGTTGCCAATTTTGCGATGGTGAACGGCGGTTAATGCGTTTACTTGGGCGACTCTTCCGCTTTGGATGGTGCTATAAATTACCCAATGGTCTCCGCAATCCATACGGGTGGTGATTTCACATTCCATATATGCTAGGGCTTCGGCTAAAATTGGGGATTCGTTGCTTGCAGCGGGGTATGTTTTTACTCCAGCAAAGCGGTCTGCACCGGGAGCAAAACGCTTGAGAAAATGTTTCATTAATTGTTGATATCTGCCTTCTTCGAGGACATTTAACACAAAGCGATCGCCGACGTGCATTAATGATTCTATGGCTCGATCTTTAGCAACTGCGATCGCAACTCCCAAGGGTACGAGACTCGCTTGTATTACCCAAGAAGCCAGCATGGCACTTTGCACTTCTCCTTTTTTGGCGGTAATTATATATAGTCCGGTACTAATCCGTCCTAATGATTTTTCTAGCTCGCTATCGAAAGACTTGATTTGTTTGATGGTGCGTTCACGATTTAACCATTGTCCTAAATCGGTTCCCGCTTCGTCGCAAAGTTGTTCTACAATCTTGTTAGGAGCTTCTTTAATTAATATTGGTGAGAAAGCTGCGGTTAATCCTAATTCTTGAAACTTATTGCGTAAGGGATAAACTGGTTCGTCTTCTCCTCCCCCGGATTCTAATAAACCAATTGCTTGTTTATTATCAACGGCTGCCAAGATAGTATTTAAAGCTGCTTGAGCTACAACATTAGATTGGGGAGGCATTCCAATCACTAAACCAGCCGCTTGTGCAACTATTTCTCGGACTTCTTGCGGTTCAGCATTATTTATATCTACCAATTCTACCGCTACATTTGTTCTGGCACTACCATGTGCGATCGCCCTAACCAATTCTTCGCTATAACCGTAATCCTCAACGTAAAATAAAGCTACTAATTTTTCGGTTTTGGCTTGCTCTAAACTCCAATTTTGATAACGTCCGATCCATTCTGGAATATGATGTTGTAATAAAGGTCCGTGTCCGGTGGCAACTATTCCAATTGTTAATTTCTGTATTCTTTTTAAAGCAGATAGTACAGACCGTGCATTCGGTCCCATGAGACAATCATAGTAATATTGAAAATCTTCTTCTATGGCGGTAAAATTTTCATCAAAAGTGCGATCGTCACAGTAATGCATTCCAAATACATCGCAGGTATAGAGAATGCTGGTTTTATGGTCGTAAGTAAATATTGTATCGGGCCAATGTAAATTAGGTGCAGAAACAAACTCTAATTCGTGTCCGTTACCCAAATCTAAACGTTGTCCACTTTTAATTATCATTGAATGAAAAGGCTGGTGAACCATGTTTTCTAAAAATTGAATTGCTACTTTAGCACCAACAATGGTTATATCGGGAGCTAATTGCAAAATATCTTTAATTAAACCACTATGGTCTGGTTCTGTGTGACTGACAACTAAATAATCTATTTTATTTACGTCAATTAATCCTGTAAGTATTTCCAGATATAGCTGCTCAAACTTGCGGTGAGAAGTATCAATCAAAGCAACTTTTTCAGCTTGAATCAAAAAGGAATTATAAGTTGTGCCATTTTGCAAACCAAACTCAATATCAAAACGTTCTCTATCCCAATCTAAACAACGAATAGCAGTAGTAGCTTCGGCAATTTCTATAGTTTCAACGGTTAAACGTCCTGGATTCGATATAGTTTGAGTAGACTGTGTGAGTGCAACCATGATTTGTATCCAAAAATATATTATGTGCAGCGGTGTTATTACTTCTTATGTTTACTCAAAAATATATATTAGTAAAATGCTAATTACTGAAGCGACTGATTAGTATTTATTATGAACCAACCCAAAAAGTGAGTCTCAATCAAGATAATTTAAGTAATATTAACTACGGCATATGAACCAGCAAATTATTCCGAACATTGAAATTGCATATAATGCTATTCAGCAATATGATTTTAAATCAACAAAACTAGAATTAATCAAACATTTAGAAAATACAACCTTTAAATTATTAACAGAACAAGGTAACTTTTTACTCAGAGTATATTGCGGGTTGCATAACACCGTTCAAGCTATAGAATCAGAAGCAAAAATTATTGAATATCTAAGTAATTGTGATAATTACCAATATCAAAAACCAATTCCTAATAGATATCATAAATTTGTTTCTATAGTTGAAGCTGTAGGGATTTCTAAATTTGTTTCGATTCTTTCATGGATTGATTCACCAACTTTAATAAATCGAGTTGATAATCTAAGCTTATTCAATGAAATTGGTAAATTAATTGCTCATATTCATGATGAACTTTATGACTGGCAACAGCCTGCTAATTTTCATCGTCCAATGCTTGATGCTGATGCTTTAATAGGAAATAAGGGAGCTTTGGGATATGCAAATTTGGGTTACAAATATTTTGATCGGGAAACAGTAAATTTATTTGAGTTGGTATATCAACGCTTAATTGATTTTCAAGCTGTAATTACCAAGGAAAAGAATTTTGGGTTGATTCACGGTGATTTACATTTAAATAATATTATTTATCATCAAAATACTTTAGTTCCTATCGATTTTGACGATTCTGGTTGGGGATATTATATTTACGATTTAGCGGTGATTTTAGCAACCCATTGGGGAATGACAGAATATTCTGAAATTAAAACAAATTTATTTCAAGGATATAGAACTATTAAAGAAATTTCTGTAGACATGGAAAATCAAATTTCATTGTTTATCGCAGCGAGATATGTTTTTATTGCGCTTTATCTTGCTGGTAAATCACAAACAGAATCAACTTTTAAACAAACTGCATTGGAACGAATACCGCTTTATATTGAGAAGGTAAAAGATATAATCACCTATGTATAAGTCAGGTTTTTACGATAATATCGGTAACAGGCTTATAATCCTCATAAAAACCCGACTTCTGTAATTATCGTCAAATTCAAGTTCAATAT
This sequence comes from Richelia sp. SL_2_1, assembly GCA_012033205.1. Taxonomy (GTDB): domain Bacteria; phylum Cyanobacteriota; class Cyanobacteriia; order Cyanobacteriales; family Nostocaceae; genus Rivularia. Next base: position 3,080 of record JAAUSO010000267.1, read on the forward strand.
AAATAAGATGAAATATTACAAAGAAGATTTAGCATATATTCATGATGTTGGTTTTAGTGATTACTGTTTAAAATCTGCACCCGGTATTTTAGAAATCTTCCAAAAAAATCATATAAATACAGGTTTAGTAGTAGATTTAGGATGCGGCAGCGGATTATGGGCGCAGGAACTGATAAAATTTGGTTATCAGGCGATTGGAATTGATATTTCACAAGCATTCATTGATATTGCTCGTCACAGAGTACCAGAAGCCGAGTTTCGATTAGGTTCGTTATTTGATGCAGAAATTCCACCTTGTAATGCTGTTACGTCTATAAGTGAATGCCTCAATTACCTGTTTGATTCCGAAAATAATCATCAAAGACTGGTTGAGTTATTTAGTCGAATATATAAAGCTTTGAATCTAGGAGGTGTTTTCGTTTTTGATATTGCTACACCAGGGCAAGTTATTCCAGAAACTACAACCAAAAGTTTTACTGAGGGAAAAGATTGGATAGTATTGGTTGAAAAAGAAGAAAAACAGCAAATATTAACTCGTCGAATTATTACTTTTCGTCAGGTAGGAGAATACTATAGAAAAGACGAAGAAGTACATTACCAGCGATTATACAAAGTAACAGACATCTCACCAATACTAGAGCAAATTGGTTTCCAAGTTCAAATTTTAAAAAGTTACGGTGAATTTAATCTACCGTTAAATCATGCAGCTTTTATTGCACTTAAACTCACATAATACTGTTGAGAAGTTGGGTTTTTAGAGGAATTTTACAAAAACCCGACTTCTTAATATATCTATCGACAGTTGCCAATATTACCAAAAATATGCTTATTCCTATTTCAGTAATCACCTACTAGCATTTATTCATAATTGCGTTTATCTTTGAACTGGCTGTTTTTTTATTTAATTTGCAAATGAACGCAACAACATTTTCACCCCAAGAAGTTCTCAAACAACTAGAATGGCGTTATGCTACTAAAGAATTTGATTCCAGTAAAAAGATTCCAGATGATGTTTGGAAGGTGTTGGAACAAAGTTTAGTGCTTACTCCTTCATCCTTTGGAGTACAACCTTGGAAATTCTTTGTGGTTCGTAATCCCGAAATTCGTCATCAATTGCTAGAACATTCTTGGGGACAAAAACAAGTTGAAGAAGCTTCTCATTTGGTAGTTTTAACTATTAAAGAAGATGTTGATAGTGAGGATGTTGATTCTTACCTTGAACGGATGTCGGAAGTGCGAAATGTTCCAGTAGAAAACCTGGAAAAACTTGGTGATATGATTAAAGGTTTTATCAAAGAACCACCATTTCCTCTTGATAAAAATGAATGGTCTACTAGACAAGTTTACATTGCCTTGGGATTTTTTATGACTTGTGCGGCAATGTTAGAAATCGATACTTGCCCGATGGAAGGAATTGTTCCCGATAAATATGATCAAGTTTTGGGGTTAAAAGAAACAGGATATCATACAGTAGTCGTTTGTCCGGCAGGATATAGGCTACCTAGCGATAAATATGCCAATATGCCCAAAGTTCGCTTTGAGACGGAAGATGTTGTGGAATATGTAGATTAAGATTTGCGTCGTGAGGTGAGAAGTCGGGTTTTACTATGTTTATCTCGTTTTACGAACATTTAAATTAGAAAACCCGACTTGTTGAAAGTCATTTTTAAAGAAGTGAGAATTCAGGTTTTTGCAATATCTACCAACTTATCAAAGTAGCCATAAACAATTGATAAAATGGAAATTAATCAAACCACTGCATCAAAACTTGTAGAATTAGTACTTAATTGCATCGATTGCGAATATCCTCACAGCAATATCTACTGGCTTGATAGCAATGAAGATGTAAAACCACCGCATCAATTAACTCCGGCTTTTTACGGCTGTTTGGATTGGCATTCAGCAGTACATGGACATTGGTTACTAGCACGTTTGGCTCGCTGTTTCCCCAAAGCAGATTTTATTGTACCAGTAAAGCAAGCTTTAGGAAAAAGTTTAACTCCCGAAAATATTCAGGGAGAAGTTGCTTATTTTCAACGTCATCCTCGATTTGAATGTCCTTATGGTGTCGCTTGGTTATTACAACTAGTTGCAGAATTACACGAATGGGATGATATTGATGCTAAAAAATGGCGAATTGCATTGCAATCTTTAGAAAGTTTGATTGCAGTTAACTTAAAAGATTGGTTACCAAAACTGACAATTCCCAACCGCACGGGAATGCATCAACAAACTGCTTTTGCATTAGGATTAATCTTAGATTGGGCGAAAATTACCCAAAATACTGATTTTATTAACTTAATAGAACATAAAGTAAAACAATTTTATCTTGATAATCAAAATTATTCTTTACGATTCGAGCCGTTAGGATACGATTTTCTTTCACCAACTTTAGCCCAAGCCGATTTAATGCGACGAATACTTACAAAAACTGCTTTTGCTGACTGGTTAACCAATTTTCTCCCAGATATAACTGTTAATCTAAAACCCGTTGAAGTTGATAATTCCCAAGACTATTTACAATCTCATTTTTACGGACTTAATCTCAGTCGCGCTTGGATGATAGAGGGAATAATTTCCGGATTACCTGACGAAGATACACGTATCAAAACACTCGAAAATACAGCTCATATTCATCGCCAAATTGGTTTAGCAAACGCCGTCAGCGAACATTATGCAGGTAGTCACTGGTTAGGAACTTTTGCCGTTTATCTCACAACTTCTCGTGGATTATCTTACTCCTTTCCGACTCTATAATTACCCATCTTTGACAAAACTTTGCGCTCCTTTGCGTTTACCTTTGCGCCTCTTTGCGTTAAATAAAAAAAAGATGAGCATAAATTGCCCATCTTACAATTTTAAAGATATAAATCTTTACCAAAATCAACCAAAATTAAACTTTACCTAATGCTACCTTGAATCGCAGTAGCATCAATCGGCTTGATAAAGTACAACTTCACAGCTTGCCAACCATTAGAAAGATAATAAGGTAGCTTTTGGAAGATTTGCAGGAATTTCGGAGTTCTAGAATTTACTATTGCTCTAAGCTTTTCGTTATTTTTAACGCAAAGTTCCAAACGCTGGTAAAATTCCGGTTTCTTCACATCCAACATTACCGGGAATACCCTTCCAGCGGTTTCGTTGGTTTTTTCAATTACGTCTTTATCATATTCTCGTGCATCTAAACCGATTGCAGCATAGAAATCTTGACGCTGAATATCGTTTAAATACATTGTCGCGAATACCGATAACAAGAAGAAACGACACCATAACCGCGCTTTCCAATCATTCAAAGTTTGGGGTTGCGCCCTCATTATCGCATCGAAAAAGTCACCATGACGGTTTTCATCTTGACACCAGTTTTCAAAAATCGGAAAATTGGATAAATCCGATCTTCAGGATGCTTTTCTAAATGACGATAAATATTGATATAGCGCCAATAACCAATCTTTTCAGAAAGATATGTGGCGTAAAAGATGAATTTTGGCTTAAAGAAAGTGTAATTGCGGCTCTTAGTTAAAAATCCTAAATCCAGCGACAAATTAAAATCTGACATCGCTTTATTTAAGAAACCAGCATGACGAGCTTCATCTCGCGACATCAAGTTAAAGCATTCAGCTAAAACTGGGCTTTTTCCTTTGAGACGACGACCTAATTCTTTATACAGCAAAAAACCGGAAAATTCTGCCGTACAGGAACGTTCTAAAAACTCAACAAATAATTGGCGAGTTTCCCCATCAATATGTTCCCAGGATTGCTCAAACTCCGCATCCCGAACAAAATGATGGCGGTTGTAGTCAGCGCGAAACTCTTCCAGAATCGCTTGCAACTCATCCTCATTAACCGAGATGTCCATCCGTGCCATCTCATCAAAGTCAGTGGTATAAAACCGGGGTGTCAACAAAGTTTCCTTCGCTGGGACTTTAATACCCGGACGTATTTCTTCAAAGCCTGGTTTTTGTAGGGAATCTACCATGTCCTGATTGTTATAAGTGTCGGGTGTATATACGCTGTACTAATAAACGCGACGGGTTGTCACGTTTAAAAATTGGGGTACGAAAATATTGCGTTTAAGTATAAATATCAGTTTACCAAGGACTCAGCTAGTAATCACCATCTGAAACGTTAAGAGTTGCAACAAATTAGATGGGGAGGGAAAGTGAGGAGTGAGGAGTTAGGAGTTAGGAGTTAGGAGTTAGCAGTTAGGAGTGAGGAGTTAGGAGTAGGAGTTAGAGGTATGAGGTA
>JAAUSO010000070.1 GCA_012033205.1 Richelia sp. SL_2_1
CTGCTTGGGTGAAATACTCATCATTAGCTGCCATCAGTGTTATCCTCACTAATTACTGATGTAATTCTAATCTAAATCCTGATATTTATCAGCATATAATTAGCTTTTTACTGGTATATACTGAGATTAGTTAGATAAATGCTACGCATTTTTAAGTGGATATGCGGATGCAGGTTAGGGAGAGATAGTCGAGAAGTTAGTTATTAGTCTACCAGCCTGTGCATCGGATGTGGATTGAGGTTTTGAACATATAGTTTTGTCGTTTACGCTTCGTTGTCTTGTAGCAATTAAGTTACGGTTGCTACGTTCATATTTCTTAAGAATTAGGGCATGTACAATTCGATAATTTCTGATTTTGCTATTCAAATTATTTGATGCATACAATGAAAACATTGCCAGATCGTATTTATGAATTTCTTAAGAAACGTTCGTTGCTTATTATACTACTATTCCTTCAAATTACTAGTTTGGCGACTACAATAGAAGGAGGTAAGGTACTCTTATCATCATTAAAACCCATTGAATTTTTGGGAATTCAAATCGAAGCATATGTTATTTTAGGATGTGGCGTACAATTTTTTTTGTTATGGCTTTTTACGTTTGGTAAAGACGCAATAAAATCATCGCTAAGAAAATTAATATTAATTTTAGTTTATACACTTGCTAGTATTTATACAAGTTTCTTTGCTATTTATCAAGGTCTCACTGACATCGATCTTACGCAACAAAATAAGAATATAGCGATCAATACCCATAACAAACTAAAGCAATTTATCTATACACCGCAATCAGTAGAATGGAAAGAATTTGATAGAAGAATAGAAGATGCTGAAAAGGAACGACAAAGGGCTTTTGATGAAGGAGATAGTCAAAGATACGCAGGAAGAGGGAGGCTAATAGGAGAATTAGAAAGACAGAGGACTACTTTACTTAAAAAGTATGGATATATAGAAAAAATTCAACCTAATTTTGAAAAACCAAGAGAAGACTTAGAAAAACAGAAAGCCAGAGAGATTTATAGAGATGATCAAAACGCTATAAGTGATGTTCCTCCTGATATAATTGCCGAATTAGAAAAAAATAAAGGATTTAATCGTCAAGACTTTACTGAAGATAAATATAGGTCTGAAGAATCTTATTTTTTAGTTCCTTGGAATAAAGTAACCAAAGGAGATTCTCAAGCAATACTTGCACTTGTTTTAGCAAGTATCATTGATGTAACATCATTAGTTCTTGGCACTATTGTCAATAAAGAAAATAAGAATAAAGAATTGTGGAAAGATTTTTGGGAAACAAGACGTTTAGAATTCAATCAATTATCAAAATTATTAAAAGAAATTTTACCAATTTTGATAGAGGAAATAGGATATATACTATTTACCATATTAAGAGCATTAGGAAGTATTGTTAATGGTTTATTATTGGGATTAATTAGTGCTAAAAATAGAGGGATACAAGTCTTTTTCGATACTTCAAATCACATAAAAATAGAAGGAAATAGAAAAGATTTCTTATCTGGCTTATGGCATAGTCTTGAACATTGGAATCATCAATCAGAAATTAGAATAAGCTACAAAAAGCTTATGACTTTCACTCGCAATAATGAATCGTTTAAAAGAGGGTATAAACGACTAATTACTGATATGTGTAATTTGAAATGGTTAGAGATAGAGAAACAAGACGGTTATGAAGTTTTTTTTAAAATAAAAAAATATGATGAATTTATAGATTGGTATCAAAATGAAGAATCTAAACAACTTGACAATGAAAAAAATACAATGTCATCGCCTAGTGTATATTATACTTTTATTAGCCGACCTAGAAAAAGAAATTTTGGACAGAGAGTATCAAGAAAAATTATTTTCTGGTTCAAACGAATTTTTTAAACTTTACGAACTAGATTAAAGGTTGAAACTTATTTTATCTACTAAACATTATTTATAGTGCTTCCCAAACAGATGGAATACAAGCATACCTGCGCTATTCCACACCCTCCCCGTAGCTTGCTTCATCATTACCTTAGCTTTCCGTAGACTAGGGTGACTCGGACAGGGGTTTTTCTGTACTTCACTCTTTATGAGAAATGCTATATCTTTCCTTCAGTCAAAAAAACTACTCTTGAAAAGTAGAATTTTCAACAAGGTAATAAATGAGGTTACTATGAATTTAACAGAAAGAGAATTTCGCGACCAAGGAGAATATTTAGGTATTGGCTTCGATTCTTTTGAGGAACAGTTTCTTAGTACTGCCATAGAACTTAAGGATATAAAAGAAAATGAACTAAGGCAAGATGATTTAACAAATCCACGTCCTGAAACATTCTCTTTTGTCAAAATACACGATGAAAAGGATTTCAGTAAATCATTCAGTATCTCTGGTTCTATTTCTGGGAGTATGCTTCTTGGACATGCTGGTCTATTAAATGGAGAAGCGAAAGCTAAGTATTTTCATAGTAACAACATCAACTTTGATAATCTTTGTATTCTACTAAACTATCAAATAACATACCATGCATATAGAATTAAGCAGCCTCAACTATCAATCGAAGCCAAGAATTTTTTTAATCAAGAAAATCCCGAAAATTTTAGAAATAAATACGGAGATGAATTCATTATAGGTTTTAGAACAGGTGCTGAGTATACTGCCCTAATAGAGGTCTCTTCCCAAGGAACAGAAAAAAAAGAAGAGATGTATTTCGATATTCAAGCAGCTCTGTACAATATATATCAGGCTAAAGGTAAGGCAGATTTAAAACAAGATGCTAAAGAAAAAATTAATCAACGAAAAACGAATGTATTAGTCTATAGAAAAGGCTCAAAAATAAGTGAAAAACCTGCAATTTTTACTTTGGAAGAAATGATTGAGGATTTCCGCTCATTTCACGAAAATGTGAAACAAACTGGTGGTGTTAAATATACAGCAATTTTTGCTGAATATGACCAATTAAAAGAATTTGGGAGTAAATCTATTATCACACCAGAATTGAGAGAATTAAAATATCATATAAACTCCCTGAGATTACAAAAGTTAAAATATCAAGGAGAATTGTTAGACTTGAGCAATGAGTTAAATTTTGGAAAAATAAGTTCTTCATCTAAAGAAAAAGAGATAAGAAATAAGATTTATCAAATAGATAGTTACATTAGAGAGTGTTATCAATATTCAGATATAATTGAGCCGGAAAGAATGAAATATTATTTGGATTTATTGCCAAAAGACAACATTTAATTACTTTTGCAGAAGCGATCAGATGACAGCTATAACCATAGATTTGTAACTATTAACTTCCCCACAACCCCGACAATTCCTGTTAGTCGGGGCTTTAATTTATCCTAAATATTTAGTTTTTCAAATATGATAAATCTCTATTTTACGAATAGAAATAACTCAATACATGGCGTATTTAATCTACTTTTTAAAGCAGTATATAAAGATTGATTAGATGTATATGATTCCACTCATACTACTAAATTCAACAATTATAATTGTCATTAAATACCGAATATTTTGCATCTCTAGATTTGATTAAATCTGAATATTTTCCCGAAAAAACTGACAATAATTATTGAGGTAATAAAAATATGTCTGGTTACTTTTCTTATGGCGATATCGGTTATACTCCCAGCAGTTCTTCAGACATCAAATTAAACCATGAGGTCTTATTAATGATGGAACAGAAGGAACAGTTATTTATGTATATTCTGATGGAATTAGATACGATGTGCAGACAACTACTGGTGCAAATGTAGTTGCTTATTATTCACAGATTGTACGATATCGCTCGAAGTAAATGCCAACGGTAGAAACTCCACAAAATATTAGAGTAAACAATTAACGAATTTGTTTGAGATTGTCTACTTGGTTGGCAAATATTTCTATCTTCTAAATCCTTTCCTCGTAACAATCGCGACTCATCTTGATAATTACTTTCTATCCAGTCGTTAAAACTTTCAAAATATGTTCAGAGTTTTTCTAATTCTTTACCAATATGATGACATTCCAGCTATATTAAGCCCTGAGTGATATTACAGGCAAATATTATTAATATCAATTACTCATTACTAATTGCTCAACTTTAGAAAGAAACTCATGTTCTAAATAAGGCTTTGTTAAATAAGCATTTGCTCCTAATGCTTGTGCAAGCTGACGATGTTTTTCGGCACTACGAGAAGTCAGAACAACTACGGGTAGATTAGCTAAATCTGAATTTTGTCGAAGGTTACTTAATAATTCAAAACCATTCATTCGGGGCATTTCTAAATCGGAAATTACCAAATCAATTTGGGGATGGTGCTGTAATTTTTCTAAAGCTTCTACACCATTTTGGGCTTGTATTACTTGATAACCGTATTTTTGTAAGGTCAAAGAAATAGTTTGCCGCAAACTAATTGCATCATCTACTACTAAAACTATTTTTGGAGATTTGACCGGATTTTCGGAAGTAATTTGAGGATTATTTGGAGATTTAGAAGCAGTAAGTAGCGCTTTAGATGTAATAATTTCTCCCGACATTTGTAAAGCTTTATTATTTAAAGAAGCGGAGGATGGTAGCACCATATAATCAATTGATGCCTGCATTTCGCTCATAGATGGTAATAAAGTACCATCTATTACTAGAATTAAATTACCATTAGCTAAACTGCTACAACCATAAACATATTTTGGTGGAGCAATTGCTTGACCTAAAGGTCTAACTACTAATTCTTGTTCGCCGATAATTTGGTCAATTTCTAAACCTAAAATTTGGTCATTATTGCGTAGTAATAGTATAGGATTTACGGTTTGCTCGGCATGATTAATTACAGATTGATTATGTAAAATATTTTCACTATTAAATGAGCGATTATATTGCATTAACTCTGAAAGATTGAGCAAGTTTACCATACGCTCTTCTTTACCAGTATTCCAGTAAAGAACTTTTTTATTTTCAAACTGTTTAATTTGTTCGGGAGATGGAAGCAATATTTTCTCAATACTATCTAACAGTAGTGCGTAAGCAGCACCTCCTGTTTGAACTATCATTAATTTTTCAGTAGTCATAGAAAAAGGCATTTTGAGTACAAATGTTGTTCCTTGCTGGGGTTGTGAGTAAACTGCAATAGAACCATTGAGTGCTTGTAATTGAGCGCGGACAATATCTAACCCAATACCCCGCCCAGAAATATCGCTGACTTTACTAGCAGTGGAAAATCCTGGTGCAAATAAACAATCTAATAATTCTTCCATCAATATTGAATCGTGTTGATCAAATCCCCTATCTTGACGTAAAAATCCTAATTCGATTGCTTTAGCGCGAATTTTTTCAAAATTTAATCCTCCACCATCATCTCTAACTTCGATAACAGTCTGAGAACCTCGATTGTAAGCACAAATTTCGATTAAACCTTGTTCTGATTTACCGCGTGAGCAACGAACTTTGGCTGGTTCAATACCATGGTCGTAAGAATTTCGTACCAAATGTAATAATGGTTCATAGAGCTTTTCAGCAATTGCTTTATCTACTAAAACTCCACCACCACTCAGTTGTAATTTGACATTTTTACCGTGAACGTTGTTGAGATTTTGTACCATTTGAGGGAAACGATTTAAAATATTACCCAGAGGTAACATTCTGGCTTCAACTAAATTATCAATAATAGCGAGGGTTAATCGCTGTTTTTTATCGTGAATTTGACTAGATTGCTGAAAAATTACATTTGCTGATTCGATAATTTCCTGTAATTGAATTGCTTGTTCGGTAGCTTCGTGCAATCCTAAATGAAACTCTGTATAATCATCCATTTCTAAAGAATCAAAATCTAAAAAGGTAACATTCCGGATATTTCCCGATACTAAATTTTGAGGCTGTAGAGGTAATTCTTGTAATTGTTCTAGAGTTTGTTGCTGTTTTTGTAATTTTTTGGATAACTGTTTAATTATTTCTTTAAGCTGTTCATCTTGAGAAGTTCGACGCTTTTGATAAATTAGTAATTCTCCTGCTAAATAATTCAGGCGCTGTAAACTTTCTACATCTACACGTACAAAAGCAGGTAATTTAGAATTTCTAACAGTTGTTGGTGATTTTTCTTCTATTTTATTTTCATTTTTAGTAACTGAATTAGTTGGAAATTCTATAATTGTTTCGCAAGAATCTCCATCTATATGATTATCATCAATACAGGCTAATGGTTTAGACTTACTAAGTTTATTTACTACAGTATCAGATTGAAATCCCGTTTTTGTATCTTCAATACCATGGTTGTTTATAATTGAATTTACCGGAGAAAGTCCTTCAGCGTAGGTACTATCGTTGCACGGCGGAGTAACCGTGACTTCTTCTCCCCAAATTGCTTCTACAATATTTTCATTTTGGTTTACAGCAATTGTAGAAGATGTTTTTTTGATTTCTAATAATTTTTTTAATTTTGGACTATCAAGCCAATTTTTTTCTTTAGCAGCCACAGAAGAATAATTTTTATATTGTTTTGCAATATCTGCAATTTTGGTTTGTAAAGTTTCAATTACCAAGTAATTTTCTAGATTACCTTGATAATATTTAAATTTGGCAACTGCTAAAAGTACCGTTAAAATACCACCAATACGGTAAAGTGAGAGATTTTTACTATCAGAATCATCTTGCAAAAATTCAATAAATTCTTGTAGCCAATTCTCGATATACTCCATAGATTTTTCAATATTATCCTTGGGAATAAGTAGGTGCAAGCCAAGGTTTTCTTTGGGAATATCTAATTCATGGTTAAACCAACTTAAAATATACCGAATCACTTTTAAATGAAACTTTGCTGATTTTGGCTTGAGAGGTTCGTTATCGAGATTACCTGTTGTAAAAAACTCATATAATTGTTCTATCTCCTTTCTTAAAGATATAGAAAAAGATTCAGTTTCTAATGATTCATTTTTTGAATTTACAGATAAATCTTCTGTCTCATCTTGATAATTAACTGCTCCAGGCTGCGAAAAAGCAAGTAAAGCCTGTGAAGGTTCTCCGCCATGTTCGCGATCGCATTTAAAACAGCTTTTCGTGCTTGCTGTAAATCCCGATTCGCAATTTTAGCAATTTCCAAGGCTTGAGAAGGATTAGCCTCTAATGCAGCAAGAATAGCTTGGGTAATTTCACCAAAGCCAGGTAAATTTAAAGACTCAGATAGTCCAGTAAAAACTTCAGCTTGAGTGCGTAAAAAACCGGCAACTTCAGTAATTCCGGGAGGATTTTTGAGTAACTCTTGAATACTATCTATACGTTGAGTAACACCTGTTTCAAAAATTGATAGTACAATATCAAAACCCAATTCCTCAGAAGTAGGAATATGAGCTTCAGCACCAAAGGCATCACCGAGTTTTTCTTGTAACTGTGCAAATACTGAAGCAGCTCGCTGCATCAATTCATCATCATCAATTTTAGTCCCCGTCATTTCCGAGGTTAAACATAATTGCAAACACTCAAAAGCCTGTAATAATAAAGAGTGCAGATAAGAATCAATTTCGACTTCAGGATTATATAAAGCCTTGAAAACATCCTCTAAAGAATGAGCGATTTTAGTAATTGATTCTAATTCAACATTCGCAGCCCCACCTTTAAGTGTATGAGTAGCTCGCATTAAATTATGCACTTTATTAGTACTTCGCTCTTCAACCAAACTAAAAAGTTCTTGTTCAATAGTTTGTAGTAATTCTGGAGCTTCACTGAGAAAATAAAGATATCCTTGTTCGCGGATCGAAGAGTCGGTAATCATGATATGAGGAGTTGGGAGTTAGGAGTTAGGAGTTAGGAGTTAGGAGTTAGGAGTTGGGAGTTGTAGAGACGTAGCAATGCTACGTCTGTACCGGAGTTGGGAGTTATTTAATTTATTATTTATTGATTGACTGTTCGGTTGTTTTGACTATTGAACTTAAAATACGAATGATTTCATCTATATAAATAAGTTCTTGAGTTACATCAATTTTTACTAAGTTAGAATGTTGTAGTAATCGTAACCAATACTTTGTTTCTCTAGCTTCTTTGTAAGCAATATACATTTTTGCTAAGAAGTCTTTTCTACTTTGACCTCCACTAGCTTCTTCAACATTAGCTCCAATACTTGTACCTGATTTGAGTAATTGATTAGAAATTACATATTCTCTATGCTGTTGAAGTTGACCGTAAAGATGAATTATCTCTAAAGCAAAATCAAAACTTTTGTTTTGTATAATACTTGTTGCCAAAAGTTATCCTCCAATTGTCAAAACCGAACTTATTACTTCTTACTTTTAAGAGCTAGACGTTTTTAGTTAAGACTTGAAATATATAGGAGTTACCCATAGTGAAAAATGTATGTCTAAGTAATTATTATTTGATTTTTCCTGGATAAATCCTGATATAAATCTTAATTCTTAACTCCTAACTCCTAACTCCTAACTTATTCAATTGACTTTAAACTTACTTACACTTGCTAACAATTCCTGTCCCATTTCAGATAACTGTTGGAAGACTACGGCAATGTTGTTAGTTTCGGTGAAAGTTCTTTCGGAAATCTCGGCTACGTCTTTCATGGATGCTGTGGCTGATACTGATTGCACCATTTGGGTTTGGGTTGCATCACTAATTCTTTGGAGTAATTCGCTGATTTCAGCAGTTGCATCAACAATGTCGTTGAGGTTCTGTCTGGTTTCGTTGACTAAATTGGTACCTTCTACTACCTGCTGAATACCTGTTTCCATGGCTACTGCTACTTCACTGGTTTCTTCTTGGATTTCTTGGACTAGTTTTTCAATTTCGATGGTTGCTGCTGCTGATTGACGAGACAGCGAACGTACTTCATCGGCTACTACTGCAAAGCCTTTACCATATTCACCTGCACGGGTGGCTTCAATTGCTGCGTTCAAAGCTAGTACGTTGGTTTGAGTTGCAAAGTTGCTGATTAAGTTTACTACTTTGGAAATTTTCTGGGAGGATTCACTCAGACGCTTAATCTTTTTACTGGTTTGAGCAACGGTTTCGCGGATTGCTTGAATGGCTTCTACAGTCATATTCATGGCTGCATCGCCGCAATCTACGGTTTGGTTGGCTTTTTGGACTGCAATTTGTACTGATTCGGCATTTGATACTACCTCTTGAGTAGAATCAACCATCTGTTGAATTTCGGTTAAAGAGCCGCTAATTTCTCTTGACTGTTGTTGTGCTAATTCTGTTAATCCAGTCAGGGATAGGGTGCTTTCCACGGAAGTTTCCGCAACTTGTTGAGCGGCTGCTTGTACTTGCAGAACAATTTGCCGCAATGCTTGTAGAGTATTGTTATAAGCATCGGCGATGGTACCTAGTTCATCTTCAGTAATCGGCGCACGTACTGTTAAATCGCCGTTTAAAGCAGGTCTAACTGCTGCTAAAAGTTCCATGGCTCCTTTTTGCAAAGACTCTCTAGCTTGCTTCTCTCGTGCTGCTGCTTGTGCTACTTGTGAAGATTGTGTTTGTAATTGTTGCAGGAATTCAGCTTGTTGTAGGGCTACGCTTAATTGATTAGCAATTTGACTCAACAAGTTAACTTCTGTGTCTTCCCATTCGCGAGGAGCGTCATTCTGATAAGCTGCGAGCATCCCCCAGAGTTTTTGTCCTTGATAGATAGGCACGATCGCGTAAGCTTTACATTGATATTGCTCTAACACCTGAAGATAACACTCGTTAAATCCTCTGGCGTATATATCAGACACAACATAAACTTGTTTATCAGTAATATTACCAGCTAAAGAACTTTGTAAATAAGGGTCAGCAGTACTTTTATCGACTTCGCTACTTTTGAACAAAGTTCGCATTCGACTACAGCTATTTATACTTTCTTGTAAGCGTTGAATTTGATTTTGTCTTTCTACTAAGGGAAGCCAACCGGGACTTACTGATTCGGAAACAAATTCCCCGCTGTAATCTGGATTGAGCCGATATACTGCAACGCGATCGCTACTTAACAAGGCTCGCACTTCTTGAGTAGTAGTTAAAAAGATACTCTCCATATCAAGAGATTGCCGAATTTTGTCAATCACTTTGGCTACAGTGCGATCGCGTTTCACGGCTTGAGCCATTTTTTGGGATTGCTGTTGATATTTATCCAATGTTTGTGTCTGTTGCATTGCTACAGCCACCAATACGGCAATTTGTTCCATTGCGCTAATTTCAAAATCTTCCCAGTGACGAGTCCCGGAATGTTGATAACTAGCTAGCAATCCCCAAAGTTTATCACCTTGAAAGATGGGAACGGTAAGATAAGCTTTAGCTTCAAATTGCTCTAATAACTCCATGTAGCAAGGAGGAAAGCCGGCTTTTTCTACATCATTAACAACAAAACTGGCTTTTTGTTTGTAGCGACCACCTTGATTGTCTTGAATATAAGTATCCTTTTTTTTATACACTGAAGCAAGGTTGCGGATAGAGTCGCAATGACCGTTTTCTTTCAATAAAGCTTGGTCAATTTCTTTTTCTATAAAAGGTTTCCAGTTTTTACCGATAGATTCTACAATAAATTCACCGCTCCAATCCTCATTAAAGCGATAAACAACAGTACGATCTGCTTCCAATAAGCGACGGACTTCGTAAACAGTTGTTTGCAAAATTTGACTAAATTGTGAAGAATCTATACTTTGTTGTGTAAGACCTTCTCCAATTTTACGAGTCAGAGCAATTAGACTTTGCTGACGTTCCGCTGTCTTCGCTAATTTGCGCGATTGCTCTTCAGTTTGCTCTAGGAATTCTGCTTGAGATACAGCTACACCCAAATTAACCCCAATTTGACGCAACAATTTCACTTGCTCTTGTTGCCATTGATAAGCATCAGTATTTTGATAAGCACCTAGTAAACCCCATAATTTCTGTCCTGAGAATACTGGAACAATTACGTAAGCTCTAACTTGAAACTGTTCCAAAATTTCTATGTGACAGGGTGCGTGATTCATCTCATAGATATCATTCACTACCAAGGTTTCATGCTGACGATAACGTCCTCCTTGAGTTTCCTGTAGATGACTATCTTCCCAAACAGTTTTGATACCAGCACCAACCAGAGGAACCCAACCATTAGCCACAGATTCAGCGATAAATTCCCCGCTCCAATCAGCATTAAAGCGATAAACTGCTAAACGATCGCATTGAATTAATTGACGGACATCCTGGGTAGTAGTACGAAAAACTTTATCAAGACTAGAGGCTGACTGAATCTTATCAATAACTTTTGAGATCGATTTAAATTCTTGTGATTGCTGTTCGAGTTTTCTTTGCAACTCAAAATTTTGCAATTTATGAGCAAATTCAGCCGTTACTTGAGTTAATAAACTAATTTCCCATTCTTCCCACTGACGTGGTGTTTTACAACTGTGTATCCCTAGTAATCCCCAGATTTCACCTGCAACTAAAATTGGAATGGTTAAACTAGCTGTAATTTGGAATTTTTCTAACAGTTGAGCTTTGTAAGCCGTCAGTTCAATTTCTTTAATATCCTTGATACTCAGAGATTCTAAATATTCTTCTCTTGTATCTAAACCAAAAATCATCGTCGGGAGAATTTCATCCTTGGTAGGTGTCCAACCCTGACTCATTGATTCTCCAATCACAACACCTGATGATGATGAATCAAAACGATAAATCAACACACGGTCGCTTTTTATTTTCTTTCTAACTGCTGCGGTTGTAACTTTTACTAATTCTTCTAATTCTTTTAGTTGACAAATTTGATCAACAATTGAGGATAAATGTATTCGCCAATTTTTAAATTGCTGATCAATATTTTTTAAATGAGAAACTTGTTGATTGAATTCACTGACTTTATCAGACTTGTCAATATTATCGAAATGATGTCCGTTTTCAGTATTTTCTTGATATGCGCTGGTCATTGGAGGTACCTAAAATATTTGTATTTGTTATGGGTAATGAAAAAATATTTATTGTTTTGTTTTTATGGCTATTGGCTATTAATTATGAATTGACCATAAAGGAGATTGAATAATTGCAGAAGCATCTAAATTCACAATCATTTCTTCTGAAGAATTAATAAAATATCCTTGTACAAAAGGAGCAACTTCTTGAGAAACTAATTCGGTTGATGGTGGTTTCATTTGTTCTAAACTAAACTCTTCAATATCCATAATTTGCCGCACCAATAATCCCAAGGATTTACCTTCTTTCTCCAATATAATTGTCATCATTTTTGCAACAAAATTACTGCCATCAAAACAAGGTAAGTAACCTAGCATTGCTTCTAAATCAATTAACCAAAGCATAGAGCCGCGCCAATTATAAATCCCAAATACACAGCTTGGCATTTGGGGAACATAGCAAACTTCATTCAAGGATACAGGTAAAATTTCTGTGACGTTTTGCAATGAAATAATTGCTGTGTTTTGTATACCCAAGTTAAAGCTTAAAAACTTTTCTGAACTGTCCAAGATGATTGTTCCTTATACAGGTTTATTTCTATGTTTTTAAGGAGAGCTATTAACTGTTCACGGGGAAAAGTTGAGAATATGGGAGCTTCCTATTCGCTTTTATTCTTAATCAACTATTTCTTCAATTTTTGTAGAATTCCTTCTAATTCTTCCTTTTGTACCGGCTTAGAAAGATAAGCATCAGCACCTAACATATCACCCCACATTTTATCGACATCAGTATTTTTTGTAGAGCAGAAAACCACTGGAATAGTTTTGGTATTAGGATTATTTTTGAGTTCCCGACAAATTTCAAACCCGCTTTTTCCAGGTAAAATTACATCCAGAAATATCATATCAGGTTTATTTTGAGTGATTTTTTCTTGAGCCTCTTCACTACTTGTTGCTCCCATGACGCTGTAGCCTGCTTGCTCTAAATAACGGCTAATCACTTGCATATCAGTTAAACCGTCTTCAACAACCAAAATCGTACTCATAGCAATTACCTATCAAATTTATTTAACAACAGAAAAAAACGGCTATTGAGCATTTAAATTAGATATTTTCCTCTTGGACTTTATCTAATTTTCATGCATATAAAGTTAATTAAGCTTCAGTGTAAATACTTATGCTTGACTCGAAAGAGATTTAATAAATAGGCATTTACTTACTCCCTGATCGCTGGAAGACTACTGAAAAAAAACCGCAGCGGAAAATGTGGTCTTGGGGGTCTCCCCCATGAAAAACTTTGGCTAGACAGAGACACAGAGAACACGGAGGAAAGAGATCAGGAGAGATGGGTAATTTTAGACCGGGATAGGAGTAAAAGAATGTTGCTTATAAAAACAAGTAAATTAAGAATGTCCGAATGACATTTGTGCATTTACATTACCCTTAGCACTAGTCGGTGATTGAGGTTGTATATACTTACGAATTACTCCCAGTACTTTATCGGCAACTATAGGCTTGGTAATAAAATCAGTGGAACCAACTACCTTGGCACGAACTCGGTCAAATAATCCATCACTGCCCGTAAGAATAATTACTGGTGTGTTTGTAAAAACTGAAATCCGGCGCAATTGAGCGCAAATCTCGTAACCACTAGCAACTGGCATCACCAAATCTAAAAAAATTAAGTCTGGTTTATTTTCAATCAAAACGGGTAAAGCCTGCACGGGATCTTGAATTTTAATAAACCTTAGTCCTTGAGGAACAAGAATTTGTTCGAGCATCTGACAGACTTGAGGACTATCATCTACACAAGCTATTAATGGACCATTAGGTGGTTCCGCTTCCGGTTCCACTGTCGGTATATTTGGACTCTCACCTATTTTGAAAGGCAAATCGGGAACTTTGATCAGTTCGACGATGCCTTTGAGGACGTAAGGTAGTAATGAACGAGCTATAGGTAAGGGACTTTGCTTCATTTTCACGGCTAAATCCCGCAGGGTGTATTTACCGTTCATCAAATTCACAAAGTTTTTGTACACAGCTGGACTTACCATTGCTGTAACTGTTCGGCTCTGCGGAGAATTGGAGCCAAATCGGGAGAAAAATTTGCCAAACCCGCTTCAGACCAATTTTTCCAACTATCTTCCATGAACTTCAGAGACATATCTGCACTTGTAAAGCTCATCGGCGCTTCCAATATCACATCAGCACTGCGATCGCACTGAATTTGATTGAAATGCGCTTGTTGAGCTAAATCAAACAGTAGTTCTGCAATAGTTCTTTCTACAACAGAGTTAATATACTCGCGCTTGATTTTCTGCTTTTCATGTAAAATTTCCAGCAGTCTATAATCCCAATAATCATTTGAGATTGATATTTCTGTGGAATTTAACTGCATATTGTCAATGTCAATATCCGGGCAATGTTGAGTCATGTGTCTGCGCCAGCGTCGGAAAGGATGAGTCCCTCCAG
The DNA here is from genome assembly GCA_012033205.1 of Richelia sp. SL_2_1. GTDB lineage: Bacteria > Cyanobacteriota > Cyanobacteriia > Cyanobacteriales > Nostocaceae > Rivularia. The sequence goes on from JAAUSO010000070.1 coordinate 14,305, forward strand.
TTGCCCAAACTATACGACCCAATCGGTAGTAAAAAACCCATTTATTCCCTTTGGAACTTTTGATGTTTAATTTGCCACTGTATTGTAATCGAGTACAAGTTTTAAATTCATCGAGCAATTGACTCGATACCATCATTTCCGGATGGCTCATACTTTATTCCCTTTGTTAATAGGTCTTCCCTTAAAAGTCCAGAATAGCTATACAGCTATTGAGGAGATACTTGATTGAATGGAATCCAATAAGCAAACCGACTCCGGATAGCGACCCTAATTTGATGTAGTGGTTAATAACGTTTCTTGTTTAAGACCGAGAACATTTACAATATATATTTATAGAAATATAGAAAAAATCTATTAATAGAATTTCTCTCTTATTTGATATATTTGTTAACATTCCATGAATTATTTCAAGAATTACTATACCCCAATACGAGGATGCACCCAACAGTTACACATAATTTTAGACTCTTCTGTGTATAATAAAATCCGTGTTTATTCTGATTTTGATTTTTCTGGATTCTCTTGTTTGTAAGGATTTTAGCTGACATCATCAATTAAATTGTTTACCAAAGATTATCAATTATATTGTGATAATTTTGAATTAGCCCTAAGTAATAATACGTAAAAAAATAGTTTGTTCTGGTTTTATAGATAATTAAAATTGATTGAGTAAACCGCTTGTAGAGACGTGAAATTTCAGTCTCTACAAGGGTTTACAACTAAATTTTAATTAAATTTTTATCTTTCTGCTTGAATTGCTTCTCTGAGATTTCCCTGATGCTGCAAGAGCAGTTTATCGGCTTGTTCTTTATCCAATCCTGTTTCGTGCATCAACACTGCTAATTTTACCCATTTACCGCTACGTTCGAGTAAAATGTCAGCTGTTTCACGACTCAAAGAAGTTAAATCTTGCAAAATTCGTAAAGCGCGATCGCGTAACTTTTGATTTGTGACTGCGACATCTACCATGCGATTACCGTACACTTTCCCAAGTTTTACCATTACGCCGGTAGAAAGGATATTTAATGCTAATTTGGTGGCTGTACCGGCTTTCAGACGAGTGGAACCGGCTAGTATTTCGGGTCCGGTAAGCAAACGAATATCAACGTCTACTTGGATACTGACTTGCTCGGATGGAACGCAAGCAATAAATATTGTGGTAGCACCACGGCTATTAGCTGCGTTGATTGCACCGTGAACAAAGGGAGTGGTTCCACCTGCGGTAATACCTACGACGACATCAAGCTGAGTAATTTCTCGTTGAGCGATTGTAGCTGCACCGTCTTCAGCGCGGTCTTCTAAGTCTTCGGAACTACGTACTAATGCGCCAGCACCACCAGCAATTATACCTTGGACTAGTTCGGGAGGAGTACAAAAAGTCGGCGGACATTCAGCAGCATCTAATACACCCAATCTACCGGAAGTACCCGCACCTACGTAAAACAAGCGTCCACCTTTTTGAAGACTTTGGGCTGTCAAATCAATGGCTTTTGCTAAGTCTTGTTTTGCCGCAGCTACGGCAGCAACGGCTTTTGCATCTTCACGATTAAACAGTTCGACAAATTCGATGCTAGTTAATTGGTCTAAATTTAGACTATCGGGATTAACTTGTTCGGTTAGTAAGTGTCCGCGCTCTTGCAATGCCATGTGTTTTTTTATCCTTGATTTATTGTCATTGTCATTTGCCCTTCGTCCGAGGACAAATGACAAATGACCAATCAATTTTTACAATAATCCTTCCAGTTTGCGACGGATATTGTCTAGTTCGGAATTTGACATTTCTGCTTTTTCTTCGGCTTTTGGTTCGCTGAAAGTTGAACCGGCTTCATTCCAATCTGTTTGATCGACGTTTTGTTCTGGAGGAACAACTAAATCACCGTCGGTGGGAACGAGTTCGTAATCATAATCAGCACTTTCGCAAAAACGCTCTATTTCTGACCTATCCATTGGTTCGACTGCGGGAGAAGGAAAATCTTGCGCTTCGAGCATTAACGCAAAGCGTGTAGCATCGTCTTCGGATTCAAACATCAACACCTTATTGCGATCGCCAATCCGGACTGTATGAATTCCCTCATTTTCTGTACGGGCATTAAAGAGTAACACAAAAACGCGCCCCATCTGTAATCACCTGTCCTTTTGTTTGGGTTCTATCTATATTAAAGTTTGTAGGATGCACTTGAGGAAAATTTGAGAAAATAATTCTCCCTTTCTTAAGATTTTCCTGAATACACTTTTATTTTGGCGCTAATATCAACAGGTATACCATTGGGTTTATGATTCATAATTCATTGATGCTACAAGCTTTGGATTGATCCGTGGAATCAATCCAAAGCTTGTACTGAGCAAAGCGAATGTATCCAAAATCTAAAATCCAAAATGCTTTAGCCCCGGTAACGTTTCAATTTTAATTGTGTGGCGCAGGATTATTGAAAATTATTGCTACAACTGGGTTGAACCAACTTTGTTGTTTTTGAAATTAAAATTCCAGACTTTTTCGGCTTTGAGTCGGAGAGTTATCCTTATATAAATCCCAGTAAGCTACACGATTGCTAGTTTACCTATGTATTTGTTGCATCGGCTACAGTCAGAAGTAATATAAAATGACTAATTCCTCTTCAAAAAATTCTAAATCCCCAAATCGTAAGCGTCTTTTGTTACTGCTACTCAATCGCGGTGGATTGGCTGTAGGTGGATTGTCACTTGTAGGAACAGTCGGCATTTTTTGGCGATTACAAAGTTTTATTCACAAAGATTTAGCACCTTTAGTAGAAAAAAATCTGACCACTATTATTGACCGTCCGCTACAGTTGGGAGAGGTGGAAGGTTTTTCTCTTTCTGGAGTTAGGTTTGGAGCTTCGGCTATTCCAGCCACCGCAACAGACCCCGACCAGGTGAAAGCTGATGCTGTAGAAGTCGGGTTTGACCCGTTACAATTACTGTTCCATCGTAGATTAAAGCTAGATGTCACTTTAGTCAACCCCCTTGGCTATGTTGAGCAAGACGAACAAGGAAGCTGGATTAATACTAAAATTGTCCTACCTGACGAACCAGGAGCGATCGCGATCGATGTGGATCAGGTTCGTTTGCGTAATGGTAATCTGGCATTAATACCGTTTGTGCAGAATCGACTAGTTGCTTCCCCAAAGGTAGTTTTTTCAGACCTTAATGGTTATGGGAAATTTATCGATAATTATCAGGTGGTTCGGTTTGAAATCGCTGCACAACCGGGACGTACTGGTAGTATTTCCGCGACGGGAAGGGTAAATATTAAAAATAAAACGGGTAATTTACAGTTACAGGCAAAAGATTTCTTGACGGATGAAGTTACACCTATTGTCAATTCCCCGGTTAAGTTACAAGGTGGACGAATAAATGGCGATTTACAAGTAAAATTAACTCCTGGGAAAGAAATACAGCCTTTGTTATACGGTAGCGCTCAGGTAGAAGGGTTGACTTTGACAATACCCCGAATGCCTAAACCACTGGTTAATTCTCAAGGGATGTTAAGGTTTGATGGCAGAAAAATCCTACTCAATGATGTAATCACCAGTTACGGTAAAATTCCTTTGAGCGGTGGTGGTACCATTGATTTGCAAACAGGTTACGATTTGACCGCTCGTGTGAATGCAGCCAGCGTCAACGATACTTTACAAACTCTTGATATTCAATCACCTCTACCCGTCGGTGGAGTCGTCAAAGCGGATTTGACTCTCAAAGGGGCTATTACTCGACCAATTCTTTCCGGTACTGTTGCCACTGTTAAACCAGGGATTGTTGATCAAGTTAAATTTAAAAGCGCTAGTACTAAGTTTGATTTTGTCAGTGCTGATTCGACGGTGACATTTTCAGATATTCGTGGTATTGCTGCTGTCGGCGGTGAAGTTCGAGGCAATGGAAAAATTCTCATCGGCGATGATAATCTCGATCGCAAGTCCCAAGTTGATTTTAATTTCCGCACAAGTAATGCACCGGGGGATAGTTTAGCTAAAATTTACAATATTCCTACACCTGGTTTGCAAGTGGGTACCGTCGCAGCTACAGCTAATCTCAGTGGAACTCCTGAGACTATTCGGACTTTAGTAAAATTTAATGCTCCACAAGCAACTTATCCAGCAACGGGGGAAGTAATTGTGAATCGCGAAAGAAGTTTCTCATTCCGTAATGTTGCTTTGTCTGTGGCTGGTGGTAAGGCTTTGGTTGATGGTAGTTGGAATCAACAGGGCTGGCAGGCTGTAGCGGATACTAAAGGTATAAAAGTCAATCAGTTTGTCAATCAGGAACAGTTACAAAAAGTTAATTTAGATAGTGCTAATTTTAACGGTAGGGTGATTATTTCGGGAAGTTCGACACCGTTTAAAGTTGCTCAAGTTCGTACCGAAAATGCCAATGTTGCAGTTGCTGGGGGTACTGTTGCAGTTAATTCCGTAAGGTTTGACGAGCAAAAATTTTCGGCTGAGTTAGTAGCTTCTGGGGTTCAAGTAGGACGTTTGTTAAAAGATTCTAATTTACCTTTCAATGCTCCTTTGAACGGCAAGTTTCAAGTATCGGGTAATACAGATAATTTTGATGCTAAAACTTTGGTTGTTCAAGGGAATGGGAGTTTAGCTACTGCCGGAGGAAGGATTACGGCGAATAATATCAAAATCAGCAATGGTATTTACTTAGCGCAAGTCAAGACAAATAATTTACAATTACAGCAATTATCTCCGCAAATACCGCAATTTGTGAAAGGAAGAGTAACGGGGGAATTTGATGTTGCTGGTGCGGTAGATTCCTTTGAACCAGAAAGTATAGTCGTCACAGGTCAAGCGAGAATAAATACCGCAGATGGTATAATTAACGCCAATCAAATTCAGGTTAAAAATGGGGTTTATTTAGCTCAAGTAGCTGCAAATAATGTCCGAGTTAAGGATTTATCACCCCAGATTCCCCAGTCGTTTTCAGGAAGATTAACGGGTAAATTTAACGTTGCTGGTGCGTTAGATTCCTTTACACCAGAAAGTTTAATTGTTTCTGGGCAAGGAAATTTAACTACTGCTGCTGGTTTGATTCGAGGGACTGATATCGAGTTTGCTAGAGGATTTTATCGAGCCAAGATAGCAACGAATAATGTCGAATTACAGCAGTTATCACCGCAAATTCCCAAGTCATTTCCCGGAAAGTTAACCGGGAAATTTGATGTTGCTGGTTCGGTAAAATCTCCTGAAGATTTAACTCTATCTGGAAGTGCTTTAATAAATGCTGGTGGTGGTAATATTACAGCGTCGGATATTCTGGTGAATAACGGTAAGTATCAAGCACAAGTTGATGCAAATAATTTAGATATACAGCAGTTATCACCACAAATTCCCAAGTCATTTATAGGAAGATTGACAGGTAAATTTAATGTTGCTGGTTCGATAAATTCTTTTGAAGATTTAACTGCTTCGGGGAATGCTTTAATAAATGCGGGTGGTGGTAATATTACAGCGTCGAATATGTTAGTTAATAATGGACGTTATCAAGCTACTGTAAAAGCTGCTGGTGTTGAATTAAACAGATTAAACCAAGGCTTACAGGGTAAAATAAACAGCAATTTACAAGTTATAGGTAACTTGAAAAATCCGAGTTTAGCGAACATAAATGCTGCTGGTGAGGTGCAGTTATCTCAAGGAATTCCCGGATTTGAACAACCAATAAATGCAGTCATCGCTTGGACTGGAAATAAGTTAAATATTCAAAGAGCAACCGCACCAGGTTTGAATATTAGCGGTGATATTTTAGCCAATGCAAAAGCTGACGGAATACCAGAAATTACCCAATTAAATTTGAATGTTCAAGCGAGTAATTATAATTTACAACAGCTACCCGTACAGATTTATAGTGCAATAAATGTAGCTGGAAAAGTTGATTTTAATGGCAAAATTACTGGTAAATTACCTTTACCAAAGGTAGTAGGAAAAATAGCACTACGAAATTTTGTAATTAATGATATAGCATTTGAACCAGTTTTAGGTGGAAATGTGCAATCACAGTCAGGAAAAGGTTTACAGTTGAATATTACAGGTAAACAAGACCAAATTGCAGTTAAATTAAATAGTAATAATCGACCAGAATCTTTCTTAATTAAACGTGGTGAAATATTTGCTTCTGGTCAATCCCAAGGTGATATTTTAACACTCAATGTCAATCAATTTCCTTTACAGTTATTAAAAATACCTTTACCAGTTAATCGCTATCTTGGTTCTGGTAAAATTGCAGGAACCTTCGACGGAAATTTACAAATTAATCAAAAAACTTTTGCTACAGCTTCGGGAAATATCGCAATTAAAAATCCAGAAATCGGTCGTTTAAAAGGCGATAATTTACTTGCAAACTTTAGCTACAATGACGATAATTTTGTGATTAATCAAGGAGAATTTACCAAAGGTGAAAGTAGCTATCTTGTTGCGGGTAGAGTCAATAACTTAACTAAAGAACCGCAAATTCAAGGTAAATTAAACATCAAACAAGGTAAAGTCCAAGATGTCTTAACGGCTTTACAAATATATGAATTAGAAGATATCCAGCGTAATTTTGAAGAACCTAACTATGGTAAAGCAAATCAATTAGAAACCATTGCAATAGGTTTACCAAATCAATCTTTATCAACTCAATTACGACGCTTTTCAGAAATCAAAAGATTATTAACATTGCAAAAACAACAGCGACGTGAAGCTACCATTTTCCAGAATTAGCAGATTTGCAAGGTACTTTCAATGCGTTCGTGAGTGTAGAGACTAATGAAAATAAAGAATTAGCCACACAATTTAATATTCAAGGTCAAAACTTTAGTTGGGGTCCAGAAGAAGATCCAAACCGTTATAATGCAAAACAAGTGATTGCTCAAGGTGCATTTGAAAACGGAATTTTAAGATTAACACCATTACGAATTGAATCAACTAATCGACTATTTAGCTTTAGCGGTTCCATTGGTGGTGATGAACAATTCGGTAATTTACAAGTCAATAATTTCCCCATAGAAGTAATTAATAACTTTGTTAATTTACCAATTGGTTTAACAGGAAATCTCAATGCAAAAGCAGCAATAGCCGGTAGTATTGCAAATCCTTTAGCTAAAGGAGAATTGACAATTAGCGATGGAACATTAAATCAACAAGGAGTCGAATCAGCAGCAGCTAGTTTCAGTTATATTAACGGAAGCTTGAATTTTGCAAGTAATATAATGATTCAAAATTCCCAACCAGTTGATATTGAAGGTAGTATTCCTTATAAATTACCTTTTGCTTCAGTAACACCTGAAAGTAATCAAATTAAATTAGATGTAAATGTTAAAAATGAGGGATTAGCGGTATTAAATTTATTTACTAATCAAGCAACCTTTGAACAAGGTGAAGGAGAAGTTAAATTAACAGTACGTGGAACTTTAGAGAAACCAATATTAGAAGGAAATGCGACTCTGAATAATGCTATATTTTCCGCTCAAGCTTTACCTGAAAAATTAACAAATGTAACTGGAGAAATAAAGTTTAATTTTGACAAGATAGTAGTAGAAAATCTGCAAGGCAACTTTAGTAAGGGTAAACTAGTAGCCCAAGGTCAAATTCCTGTATATGATGACCAATTTATTCAAATTGAAAATCCACTTTCCGTCACTTTAGATAAATTAGCAGTAAACCTCAAAGGACTTTATCAAGGTGGTGTTGCAGGTAACGTCATGATTAAAGGTTCTGCTTTGAATCCTGTAATTAGTGGTAATGTCAATTTAGATAACGGTTTAGTATTGCTACCCGAAAATGACACTAATACTACGATTGTTAGCAGTAAAGAAATTGAACGTGTAAAAGCAGCTAAACAAATGAATAATAATGAAAATACTAGAGGTAAATTTAATGATTTACAATTAACTTTGGGGAAAAAAGTTAAAGTAGAACGTCCGCCAATTATTAGTATTGAAGCAACTGGAAATTTAAACGTAAATGGTACATTTAGCAATCCTGTACCAGTAGGAACTTTAAAGTTAAAAAAAGGAGGAGTCAACTTATTTACTACTCAGTTTAATCTGACTCGTGGTCAAAAAAATACCGCTACATTTAGAGCAAATCAACCCCGCGATCCGATTTTAGATATTAGTTTATTTGCTAAAGTATTAGATGTAATTCAAAGTTCTGATTTTACTAAAAATGCCACAGGTTTAGCAACTTTAGAAACAGTTCGTGTAGATGCAATTGTCAATGGTTTCGCAAGTAAACTCAATGAAAACTTGGAGTTAAAAAGTAGTCCCGCCCGTAGCGAAACAGAAATTGTGGCTTTATTAGGAGGTGGATTTGATAACGAAGGAAGAGCCAATTCAACCTTGGGATTACTTAATATTGCCGGTTCCGCTGTTTTAGGTAATTTTCAAACAACTTTTGACCAAATTGGAACTGCTTTTGGTTTAAACGAACTGCGAATATTTCCAACTATTATTTCCGATAATCCCGAAGCCGGAAAAAGTAGTTTAAGTGTGGAATTAGCAGCAGAAGCTGGAGTAGATATTACCAATAGAATTTCGATTTCCGCTTTAAAACTTTTGACCGCAGATGACCCATTTCAATGGGGTATTAATTATAATTTAAAGGATAATATTCGTCTTCGTGGTTCGACTAATTTCGATGATGATAATCGTGCTGTTATTGAGTATCAAAGAAGGTTTTAAAATTAGGGTGTAGGGAGGAGTGAGAAGTTGTAAAACCTCAATTTATCGTGGGGTAAGAAGTCGGGTTTTTATGATTATTTTCTGTGATTACGGATAATTATCCTAAAAACCCGACTTCTGTGGTTATTGTCATAATTTATGTAATCCAATTTCAAATAATTATTAATTGGTAATTTATGAAAAAAAATATTATATTTATAATCTTAATAATAATTGGTATTGCATTTGCAGTATTATTCGGTGATAAATTTTTAAGTCAACCACAAGAAACTGCTGTTATTAATAATATTCAAATTGAAACTCCACTAGTTGAAAAAGAACCTCAAACAGTAGCTATTAATCCTCCTCAAGTTGATTCACAACGATTATTTGCTAATGTAGAAAAGTTGAATTTTCAGCGTTTTACGGATTCAGAGCGCAGACGTACCCGCGATTATATTACCAAGGAATTACAAAAACTGGGTTGGGAGCCGACTTTAGAAGAATTCCCAACAGGTGTTAATGTTTTCACCGAAAAACAAGGTCGCGATCGCAATGCTGGATCGATTCTAATTGCAGCACATTATGATACCGTTTTCAAGTCTCCTGGGGCTGATGATAATGCTAGTGGTGTTGCGGTATTACTGGAAATTGCTCGACTTTTCGGTTCTAGTTCGACTCCTCGAACTTTGCAATTAGCATTTTTCGATAAGGAAGAAGCTGGTTTATTAGGTAGTCGTGCTTTTGTTAATAATCCAGCAAGGTTAGAAAATTTGCGCGGTGTAATTGTCTTAGATATGGTGGGTTACGCTTGCTATACATCCGGTTGTCAAAAATCTCCCTCCGGTTTACCGATAACCCCAATTAGCGACAAAGGCGATTTTTTAGCAGTGGTTGGTGATACGGAACATTTACCATTAATTAATGCCTTTAAAAATATTGATAATGTTGAGAATAATCTGAATAATAATATTAATAATTCATCTAAATTACCACCAGTATTTACCTTACCAGTTCCCCTCAAAGGTGTGTTTACTCCTGATGTTTTACGTAGTGATCACGCACCATTTTGGCTGCAAGGAATCGGAGCTTTATTAGTTACTGACACGGCAAATTTACGCAGTTATTATTATCATCAACCCAGCGATATTCCTGCGAATATTGAACGTGATTTTTTTACAGGTGCAGCACAATTAATTGTGAATGTTACTACTGTTTTATTATCAGGTAATGGTAGTTTAGCAACACCTAGTTGATTGAATTTGTAGACGCGGTTTTAATCGCCATATTGATAAAATGAATTGTTATTTATCCGGCGGTTGAAACCACCAAATTGATTATCTATAGTTCATAAAAGTTACAGGAACTCCAATTAATTGTTTACTCAATTGAGATAACCTAAATTTGCTTTTAAGAGATAGTGGTAAATCTGGAAAATCAATTTGTTGAAAACCAAATTTTTGATAGTAATTAACTAATTTATTACCCAAACATTCTAAATAAAGTGGTTGAGTTGCCTGCTCAATCAAACGTTGCGTTAAAAAAGTTCCTAAACCGCGATTTCTCCACTTTTTTACAACAACTAAACTACCAAGTTCTTGAGCTTCTCTAAAATTACGCAACTGTCCGCAAGCTATTACATTACTATCGCATTCAACTAGCCAAAATTGCTGCCATTTTAATTGAGTAGGATCGAGTTTTGCCTTAAATACTAACCAACGAATTGATAAAGCATCATTAGATGTAGCTTTGCGAATAATACATCCCTGTGGTAAATGCTTCATAATCAATCATTTTTCCCCGATAATAGCTGACCATAGAAATAATTTTATCGGAAAAAATTGCGATGCCTCCAGCGATGTCCCAGGGGCATATCGCAATTTAAATACTCCCTAAACTTTGATATTATGCAAATAGTGTCCCGTAGGTTTGACGACCACATATTCCATCAGATAAAAGCCCTTTATCTTTCTGAAACTGTTTAACTATCGCTTCAGTTTTCGCACCAAAATCACCATCAGGTGAAACATTATATCCTTTGCTTGCTAACTGACGCTGAAGCTTTTTTACATCCCGACCTTTGGCTCCCTTCTTCAAGGTATTATTAAAATTTGGTCGGAGTTCTCCATATACTCTGACAATTGATTTTCCGGCTTTAGTATTGTCATGAATTCGTTTTGCTACTTCTAAGTTTCCAATACGAACGCATCCATTAGAATCAGGAAATTCAGGAACCCGTGGATAGTAATGAAGTGCAATTCCCCGTGCATCATCTTGAAAACGTGTTACCCATTCTGCTTCTGGAAACTCGCTAAAACGACGTTCGTGACGAATTACCGCAAATTCACCTTTGGGAGTACAGCTTGTTCCTCTTTTTTTACTGGTTGCAACGTCGTCGCAATCGATACCAGCCATCCCTTCACCTGGAGTGCAATGATAAGGACCTTTTTGCTGTGCTGCTGCATTCGGTCCTGTCCATTCCAGTGTCACTTCTTGTTTCCATAAGTCAACATTGACTTTTGATATGTAAGTTTCTGTCATTAGATTACTATTGATATAGGTGATATTAATTGCATCTTACAAGAAATAATTACTTGATGAAAAGTACCCTCAAGAGTTATTTAAGTAGCTAGGCGTAATTAAATATAAAATAAGAACCTCACCCTCAATCCCTCTCTTTAATAAGGAGAGGGAGCAGTACGGCAGGGTGAGGTTTTATATTTAATTTGACCTACTTACTTATTTGACTAACTTTTTATTTATGTACTGAAAAATCAACAACTATAAAAATGTTTTGATTATTTATTATTTATTAATTTAATAACTAATAAAATCAAATTTAACTGGAGATTAATAGTGCTTTTTCACACATAAAATACCTCAGCATACAGAGTATAGTGAAATTACAAGTACTAACTATTACTAAGTATTTGTATTTACAACCCATCTGCGAGGTACCCGTAGTATGAAACGTTTGTTGTCTGGTATTCTCTTGACGAGCGGTTTATGGGTGCTAATAGGTATTGCTCATGTGAGAGCGGAAACTCCAGTTATCGAAAAATCTCAAGAAGAAAGCGAACTTTTTTATACTTATTACGGTCAAAAAATTCCTTTGAAGCAGCGAGATGATATTATTGCTATTGCTTTCAAAACAAAGGTTACGCAAAGCACGACTTTACCATTATATTTAAAACTTCAACAAGACTTGCGCCGCAATCAAAACGTATCAAAGGTAGAAGTGGAGCCTTTGGGTAGAGATTATGCCTTAATGAAATTATCTACGGATAATATTAATCCTGCCATCATGCAATTGCAAGTCAATCAAAAAGGTTATGTAGATAGCACTTTACCAGTATTGTATAGACGCGGACATACTGAACAAATAATACTACCAAACGAGATTATTGTTAATTTTGATGAACAACTTTCCTCAAGTCAAAAGCAGGTAATTTTACAGCAACAGAACTTAGAAATTATTCGTCCCCTACACTTCAGTACAAATCGCTATATAGTTAAATCAAAAACTGAGTCAGGAACAAATATTCTCAAAATTGCCAATCAACTCGATCAAATTACAGGAATAAAATCGGCAACACCTAACTTTATTCACCTAAGAAATAAAGAAATTTCTCAAAAAACTCAAGCACCTGCAAATCAACTTGAAACGGAAACCGCCTTTCAAACTAATCTACTTTCCCAACAATGGTATCTCAATAGCAATCCTTTAAGAGTTTGTTTGACTAAGTTTGCTGATAATCTGGATAAATGTTTGAACGAACATTTGTACAAAAAATTGGATTTATCTCTACCACGTACAGACATTCGTGCAACAGAAGCTTGGCAAAATTCTAACGCTGGTAAAGGAGTTACTGTTGCAGTCTTAGATAGTTTTGTACAGTGGAATCATCCAGACTTAATTAACAATATTTATACAGTAAGTAACGAAGTAAAAAGTAAGCTCAAAGATGAAAAACACGGTTGGGATTTTGTTGATAACGATGCAGATACTCGCGTCAACGAAAAGGAACTTTCAGTGCTTCGTCCCATCTTCCAAAGTACATTTAAGTTACCTGATGATGCACTACTAGAAAAATACAAGTATTACGCTTTTATTATTAAGAGTAGTAACCCTCTCTATAGTAAAAAACAAATTGCTGAGGAAATACGTAACTATATCCGTATGGAAACAGCTAGCTTTTTTCATGGTACTTGGATCAGTGGGATAATTGCTGCACATTCTCAAGATGAATTGGGAATAATTGGAGTCGCTCCTAAAGCAAAAATTTTACCTGTGACGGTATGTAAAATTGGATGCGAAATCTCTCACATTGTAGAAGGAATTGACTATGCAACTGCTAGAGGTGCAGATGTAATCAATATCAGCTTAGGTGGGTATTTACCAAGTGTAGAGATTCAAAATGCCATTACTCGTGCTTATCGTAAAAATCCTCATTTAGTAATTGTTGCTGCTGCTGGTAATGAAACAGATTTTGAAGTAGGTTTTCCTGCTGCTATCAAAGGAGTAATTGCAGTTGGTGCTACTAACATTAATGGATATCGCGCACCTTACAGTAATTTTGGTAATGGTTTGATGCTGGTTGCTCCTGGTGGAGATACTTCCATCGAAAAAATTGGCTTAAAGGGTGGAATTTTGACTACCGGAGGTACGGGAATAGATCAGTTTTGGCAAGGAATCATTTTACAACCATCCGCTCCTTGGGGTGCAGCACTTGATACTAAAGGTAAATATATCCGAGCCGAAGGAACTTCTTTCGCTTCACCAATGGTAGCGGGAGTCATCGCTTTGATGAAAGGAGAAGATCCTCAACGACTTTTAACCAGAGAACAGATTATTTCCATTCTTAAACAGACAGCTTCTTATGATGGATTAACTGTTTCTGATGCAGAAAAAGAGTTGTACAAGGTTCTATTATTATTAGGTAAAATTCCCTCTGGAGTTTCTATTGAGCAATACTTCTTTGGTAATGGTTTGGTGAATGCACATACAGCAGTTAAAGAAGTCCAACGTCAGTTAAACAAGGCTGGAAAATAATCTATAGCGGTTTTCACTTGGGTGCAATACAAATTTACCTCACCCCGCCCTCCGGGCACCCCTCTCCTTAGCAAGGAGAGGGGAAGGGGGTGAGGTTTTAGTGTATTGGACTCAACTGAAATTTGCTATATATTAATGAACGAAAATCATTTGCTTGGATAACCGAAATTTGGAGACGTAGCAATGCTACGTCTTTACATTTTTACTTTGTTAAAACAGCATCTTCCGTTGCATAATCTAACAACCAGGGTGCTACCAATTGCTGCATTTCACTAGATGGATGATTTCTTGCCCATTCGACAGTTCTCTTCAATGCTTCCTCTAACGGTACAATTTCTCTGTATCCCAACTCCTGACGAATACGACTAGAATCTACAAACCAATCTTGTTTTGTATTAAACGGTAAATTCCAATCATCAGGAAATTTTTCTTGGGATAGACTGACTACTTTACCTTTCCATCCTGCTAATTCCCCAATTTTTGTAATTCTTTCTCCTTCAGAAAGCGTGTCTGATTCGGCAACATGATAAATTCTACCTTTTGCTCGTTCGTTGGTAACGGCTAAAGCAATTGCATATCCGATATTCTCTACATAACCATAAGAACCCCGCCATTTGGCAATACTATCTAATAACACAATCACATCGCGACTATCATCCATACGTTGTAGATAGGGAAATATCCGATTCAAAGGGTCATTTTCTCCATACACCATCGGTAATCTGATAATTGTTCCTAATAAGTCGCAGTCTGACATCACAACTCTTTCAACCAGAATTTTTTCGTAATCAGCAGGTGCATTCAAAGCTCTTTTAGGCATATCTTTGTAAGGATAAAGCGAAGAACGTAAATCTGAATCTTCCCTCAAAGGAACTTCTAATACACCAGATTCCTTACCTAAAAGTATTCCGTAAGTAAGGTATACATCCATACTGCTTATTGCAACTACACGCTGTGCAATCCCTTTAAATACGTTCATCAACAATTGTGTATCCGATTGCGTGTAGCAAATCATATCTACTACAACATCAGGTGAAAGACTCTTAAATTCGCTTTTAAAATCGTGAAGTTGAGAGCGAGCGCCATATATATGATTTACCTCAAAACGTAAATCAGCTTTCATTTTTCCACGATGAAATAAGGTAATATCGTGTCCCATAGTTAGCAGATGACGAACTAAAAAGGGACCGATAAAATTAGTTCCACCGATAATCAGAATTTTCATGATGCAAGTCTTTGATTACAAATGTTTAACGAACCAAGCTGTTACAACCTGTTGAAGTTCGTCTATATCCTGTTGTACATCGGGTGAATTCTTAGCTGCTTCCAAATCTATATCATGTCCTAAATACTCAAAAGTTTGTAGACATAGGCGCTCAGATTGATTAGTTTGGGAATAATATGGGGCAATAGCTGCATATAATTCTTCGATTTGATTCACCGCAAAAACCTCATCTTGGGAACCATGTACAAACAACATTGCCGGAATCGGTTGACGCTGCACAATTTCCGATGCACGAGCAACAAAATCTAAACGTTTTTTCGCTGCTTCCGATGCTTCACTCCAGCGATACTTGATTTGCTCGTCGTTTAATTCGGGATGAAAGTATTTCTTCCATCGTACATTGCCATCTACTATTGATACTAAATCCTTAGTTACCCCAGCCAAGACACTCGTTTTAATCGGTACGGAACTTTCCAGCACAGTCAGCAAAACTGCTAAACCACCAGCGGAGAAACCAAATAAACTAATTCCTTCTTTGTTATCAATCGGAAATTTTGCAAGCAATGCTTCAATAACATTTGGTAGTTCTTGCATTGCTTGTTCGCTTGTAGGTAACAGCAACTTTAATAGGAAATCTTCCATGTTTCGTCGCTCAAGCTCATCAATACCACCTTCAGGTAAACGTTTACCAAACGAAGGTAATCCCAGATATGCTTTCCAAGCTTGTACTTCTGTTAGCGGTAAAAGTTCCGCAAGCAACTCTTCGCTATTCGGTATCCCAAAACCGTGCCACAACACAATCAGCGGAGCAGGTAAATCAGGATTCTCTGGTGGATGTATTATTACAGGTACACCAGCTAACTCTAAAAATTCTTGGTTTTGTTTTGTCATATGTAGTAGTTATGTAGAGACGTTGCACTGCAACGTCTCCCATGTTTTGATTTGCAACGAGAAGTAACTAATTAAACACTGCTGATTTCACTTAATACAGAAAGTAAGCCAAAAAGTTTTTTCTCCCATCCGCCGTTCAAATAAGATGCCAAAATAAAACTATCGGATGCTTCAATGTATCCAAGTTGCACTTGAGAATACACCGATTGTTTCGCACTTCTTAAAGCAGTTTCCCTGACTCGATGCTGCAAACGTAACTGCGTGCCACCTTCCACAGCTTTCAACGTCCAAATGACAATGGAAGATTGACTCATCATGCAATCTTGCCAGGTGTAAACCAGACGCAAAGGCTCGTCAACTTCAATTACTTCACACCTAATATTTGTATCTATTCCCGGTAAAGATTGACTGTAAAAACAAAATTTACACCCAACTCGCGGCTCAAAGTCATTTTCCATCAGCCATTTAGCCAAAGTGCGACTGTTAGTTATTACCTGCCAAACTTTTTCAGGTGGATGGGGGTAAAATACTTCTTTGTTTAATCCAAACATGAATCTGACTCCAAATAATCGCTAAGAGCATCGAGTTTCTCTTGCCAAAATTGCTCGTAATTAGCAACCCAATTTGATACCTGTTTTAATTGCTCTGGCTTCAACTTATACAATCGCTGCCGCCCTAATTTACGCATTTCTACTAAGTCAGCTTCGCACAATATCTGTAGATGCTGAGAAATCGCCGGTAAACTGATTGCAAAGGGTTCCGCTAACTGCTTCACAGGTTGTTCTCCAGCACGTAATAAATCTAATATTCTCCTCCGCGTCGGATCTGCAATTACTTGAAAAACATCTGCACTGGCGGATTGTCGGCTCATATCAATTATCGATTAATGTCTGTAAAAACCTATCTATAAGTAGATTGACAAAAAAATTCCTCTTTTCAAAAATAGTTAAGCAATTACTTAAATATATTAATTAAGGATTCGCTTAAATGTCAATGTTTACATATATTAATTTATTAATTCTTTCCTGAATCTCCCTATGTAGGGATGGAAGCAGGTTTGTCGTTTTCTATATAGCGGTTTTCACTTGGGTGGAATACAAATATTACCTCACCCCGCTCTCTTAACCCCTCTCCGTATATTAGGAGAGGGGATGGGGGTGAGGTTTTAGTGTATTGGACTCAACCGAAATTTGCTATATATGTTATTTATTTTGTTTGATTTTTTGCAATCTTGACTTTGCATCTTGTTGTCACCCACCGAATATTAAGTTAAAACTAAACTCTAGCTAGATATTATTTCAGTACTTTGACCGTATTATTGCGTAAACTAATATCAATAAACGTATAAGTATATATGAAATATAGTCACAAAGGTTTGAAGATATTTGTAAATATTTTGTAGATATATTTTGTACGTTAATGATTGCACAGTTAGTTAAAAAACCATTACAGACAGCAGAAACCGTAGTAGTCCGTTACGGTTCGTTTGCGGAATCAATCGCGATCGCACAATTAGAGAATGCGGTGAAAACGGGTAAGTTCCCCGATAGTTTCAAATCATACACCAACCGCTTATCAGAAGAACAGCGTAATTTAATTGTAAAAGCGTTGAGAACGAAAATTCCTATCAATGTTGTGACTATGAGTAATTTACTTAATACTCAAATTGGGACGACAATTTTGAGGGATTTAGCCACTGTAATCTACCGAGAAGACGACGCAGCAGCAAAAGCCCTCAGAGCAAGTTTACTATTAGCAGCGAGCGAACCTACAGGATTTTCTTTACTGTCTTTTATTGCTGCTTATCCCAGCAAACATTTAGAAATCAATTTATCTCAAGCATTTAGAGTATTCAAAAGTTTAAATACAGCATTTTGGCAAACTCAACAGTTTATGAGTGCTATAGCACCTCAACTTGCGAGTAGAAAACCCCAAATTTCACTACCAATGGATGCTACCCAACCAGGAAGCGGTAAAGTTGAAGAACTGACATTAAATTTAAACGACGAAAGCAGAAATAGAAACCTTCCCGTTGATATATACTGGTCGGATATTGCGAGTGATGAGAAACCAGTTATCGTATTTACTCACGGTTTTGGTTCAGTTCGTACTGAGTTGCGTTACTTAGCAAAACACCTCGCATCTTATGGTTTTGTAGTTGCTGCTTTGGAGCATCCCGGTAGTAACGAAGCAAATAACAACGCTGCGATACAGGGTAAAACTAGACTTTTAAAACCGCAAGAATTTTTGCATCGTCCTCAAGATATCAGTTTTGTCATCGATGAATTAGAAAGGTTGAATAAAACAGCGAATCATCCCCTACAAGATAAACTCGCAACTAATAAAGTCATAGTAGTGGGCTATTCTTTCGGTGGTGGCACGGCTTTATCAATCGCTGGAGCGCGTTTGCAACCAGAAAGCCTCAAACAACGCTGTAAAGGGAACTTGGCTACTTTAAGCTTTGGACAAGGTATCCAATGTATAGCGCAGGAATTACCAGAAAAGAGCTATCAGTTACGTGACAAAAGAGTAAAAAGTATAGTCGCGATGAATCCGACAAGTTCTTTAATGTTTGGTGAAACAGGTTTAGCATCCGTAGAAATTCCTACTTTGGTATTAGCAAGTTCCGCAGATAAAACCACCCCCGCTTTAACCGAACAAATAATCGGCTTCCGCAAGATTGCCGCTCCTAAATGGTTAGTTGGTATAGTTGGGGGTACCCATTTGAGTGTCAAAGATCCCATCGCGACTGTCTCTCAAACCGGAAAACCCAATACTCCTTTAAGCGGTGGTGAAGTCATCGGGGAACAAGCTGCCGATATTCGCGAATTTGTCAAAGCGATTGTTTTAGCTTTTGCTGCTCAACTAACTCCAGACGCAGATAAATACAAAGTATTTCTTACACCAGATTACGCTCAACTTGCTTCTACCAATCAATTTCCTTTCCGTTTGGTGACAGAAATTCCCGCCGATGCTGCAACTGTAATTGAAGAGTTAGTTGACAGTGGACAGTTGACAGTGGACAGTTGACAGTTAATTTCTCCCCATCCCCCATCCCTTTCTCCCTTGTCCCTTTTTCCTAAGTAGGGCTTGCTGAATAAATACAAAAATGTAATGCAGCATACATTTCAGACTAAAGGTATATATTCATGTGCAAGAAAAAACTCTAAAATGTCTTAAAACCCTTGCATTACCGTGAGAAGCAGCAAAA
>JAAUSO010000268.1 GCA_012033205.1 Richelia sp. SL_2_1
GGGGAGAGGGGGAAAATCCAGTAGAATTATGATTTTTAACCTTTGACCTTTAACCTTTAACCTTTAACCTTTAAATACTGGGAATTCTTGCTAAAACGCTTTTTTTGAAAGCTTGGGGACGTTCCGACCAAGCCATTTTACCATCTGTTTTTTGATAATATAAATTTGCACATTCTAAGACTGCGGCAGATGTTTCGGAAAGTGCGTCTGAATCATGGTTTAAATTGCCAAATAAATATGTCATTTTACCTGGTGCGGAAAACGCGACAGTGCAGGAATGACTGCAAGCACTCATGCATTCTACCGATTTTACGGTAAATTGTTTTGACAACATCCAATTCTGATGCTTTTCTTCAATTTCCTTTAAAAGTTTTTCACCACCACTAATACCTACACGCTTTCCATCTTGCCAAACACTGGCACAGCTTGAGCAAACTAAAATTGTGTGTTGATTTTCCATTATTTATGATGTTTATAATGTCTATAAATTTAAATAGTTATGATTTTTCTGCCATAACTTTATACAGTACCATTATTTTTACAAGCTACAGAATTTGGAATTTGATATATTAGATTGAAAATCTTTATATACAGTTTCATAAACATAGCATAAATAATGTAGAGACGTTACGCCCGGCAACGTCTCCCTAGATTCCGATTTGTATCGAGAACCAATTGAAATATATCGTTGTAAGGAACATCCTTTATTTCGTAGATTTAGCGATGGTTTCCAACTGCAATCCAGGGGGATAGTTACCTTCTTCCTTAACCCTCTTAATCTCAGCATCACTAATACGTAAATTTAATTTTTGCGCTAATGCCTGTAAAATATCTCCTCGATCAATTAAACCCGCTACAGCCCCTGCTGGAGAAAGTACGGTAACGCGCTGCAATTTTTCCTTTTCTAATTTGATAATTACTTCAGCTAAACTCATTGATTCTTTGACTGTGGGAATTTGGTCTAAAGGACGTACTATACTTTGTAAGGTTTGAGTTTCCCATAAACTTCTTTCTATAACTTGTAAATCAGCAATAGAAACCATTCCTTGATAGCGCCCATCTCTATCGGCAAAGTAAACCTGAGATTGATTGTTTGCAAGTAAGTATTCGTCAGCAAAATAACGTAACGATTTATCAGCATCAACTACGCGAAATTCTCTAGTCATGGCATCGCTGGCAACCATTGCTAACAAGGTTTCCTGTAGAGTAGTGACACGTTCGTAAGTCTTTGCATTGCGAATACCAAACCAACCCAACAAAGCAATCCACAAACCCGTGATTAATTCACCTGTAAAATAATCTACTACCAAACCCAACGCGATTGCAGCATAACCTAAAATCTGTCCGGTTTTTGCTGCTAAACGTACTGCTTGAAAACGGTTCCCGGTAGCTTTCCAAAGTGCTGCTTTTAATACTTGTCCACCGTCGAGGGGTAAGCCGGGAATTAAATTAAATAAGGCTAAAACTAAATTAATTCTTGCTAAATCACCCAACATCATATGTAGAGCAATAGTCTCTGGTATGGCAGCAGCTATCAAAGTTAACAAAACAGACAATGCAATACTTACCAAAGGACCTGCGATCGCAACTTGAAATGCTTTCCCTGGAGTCTTTGATTCTTCTTCGATTGCAGCAATTCCACCGAAGAAAAATAGCGTAATTGAATTAACTTTAATACCTTGTTTTTTTGCTACTAAGCTATGACCTAATTCATGTAAAATTACGGAGCCAAATAACAAAAGTGCCATTATCACCCCAGCACTCCAACCTTGAATGCTTCCTAATTCCTGGTAAGATACTCCAAAGTTGAGAGTTACTAAACCTAAGATTAAGAACCATAAAGGGTCTAAAAATAGGGGAATTCCGAATAACGAGCCAATTCGCCAACTATTTTGCATAATATTTTTCCTATACCAGATTTTCTGATTTCAGTTCAAAATGCAATAAAATTTAATTTTTGATTCTTTCTAATTCAAATCTTGTATTCAAATATTCCAAATACAAATAATCAAAGAATGCTTTTTGAACTGCTCTATCTTTTAGGATAAACAATTATTGCAAACGCCATGATACGCAAATTATTCGGGAAACTTCACTTTCATGGTTCGGTCTCGATCAATAATTGAATAACAGGTTAAAGGTTAAAGGTTAAAGGTTAAAGGTTAAAGGTTAAAGGTTAAAGGTTAAAGGTGTAACAACTCCTAACTCCCAACTCCCAACTCCCAACTCCCAACTCCCAACTCCTAACTCCTAACTCCCAACTCCCAACTCCTAACTCCCAACTCCTAACTCCTTAACCTGCACTTAACTGCTTTCTAACTTCAACCTCTTCAACTACCAACAATTCCCTTAACACTCTTGCTACTGTTTTTTGGGCGATTTGAGAGACAACTTGCTGTCCTAAAAGTTGTACATTTGGATTAACTATAGTTTTGCTAATTCCCTCAATCGCTTTTGATAAATCAAAATTACCGCCTTCTTGGAGAATTTTGATAATATTCTTGATATGTTCTAGGGTTTGCTGTTCTTCACTAGATGCACTAGGAGTTTGGGTAATCGCTGTTACACCAACTCTTTCACGCAATACATAAGTAAGGTTGTGCAATAAATTTCTTCCTAATGCATCAAATCCTTTAAATAATTCATCTACTAACTTAGTACGAATAAAAGCACCACGCTCTGATGCTAAAAATTCTAAACCTTGATCTAATGCTTCACCAGAATTATAATCTTGAGAATTGCGAGCATTTTTTAACAAGTTTTCTAAGCGATTCCAACGAAAACGACCATCTTTAAATAATAAGTCTTTTAATGAAGCTCTTAATTCAGATGATGGATCTGTTAATAATCGTTTGGAAACGTAGGGATATGCTTCGCTGAGAACTTTAAAATTAGGGTCAATATATATTGCAATCCCTTCTAATGTCACTAAAGAACGAATAATCAAAGCATAATATGGAGGTACGCGGAAAGGATATTCGTACATTAAAGATGATAAATCATCAGTGATAGTTTTAATATTCAAATCGGCAACCGAAGCACCTTGAGCATCAGCGAAAACATTGGCGAATGCTGGAATAATCGGGGTTAAATCGACATCTGGTGTTAAGAAATCTAACTTCACATAATCATGAGCTAAAGCATCAAAATCGCGGTTAACCACATGAACAATTGCTTCAATTAAACCATAACGCTGCTGTGGCTGAACTTCGCTCATCATGCCAAAATCCAGATAAGCTAATTTTCCATCATAAGTAGCTAATAAATTACCGGGGTGAGGATCTGCATGGAAAAATCCATGTTCTAATAATTGACGTAAGGAACATTGCACCCCTACTTCTACTAAATAACGAGCATCTATACCCAAAGCCGCAATTTCTTCTACTTGAGTTAATTTAATGCCGTTAATCCATTCCATCGTCAACACACGACGATTCGTATATTCCCAGTATATTTTCGGGACATATACGTCTTTTAAATGACCATAAAGTTGAAAGAAACGTTCGGCATTTTCTCCCTCGTTAACATAATCCATCTCCTCGAATATCCGCTCTCCTAGCTCATCAAGGATACCGACTAAATCGCTTCGCACTTGCTTCATTGCTTTTTGTCCCCAAGCCGATAATCGCCGTAGGATATATAAGTCAATGGTTATGCGTTCGCGTAAGTCGGGGCGTTGGACTTTAACGGCGACTTGTTCACCTGTACTTTTTAACTTGGCTTTATAAACTTGTCCTAAAGAAGCTGCCGCGATCGGTTCTGGTGTTAGTTCGGTATAAATATCTTGGGGAGGCGCACCAAGTTCTTCTTCAATAAACTGATAAGCAAGTTCGTTGGAAAAAGGTGGTAATTTATCTTGTAGTTGAGTTAATTCTTCTAAATAAACCGGAGGAACTAAATCCGGTCTCGTAGACAATGCTTGTCCGATTTTAATATATGCCGGTCCCAAATTCGTCAGCAATATTCGCAATTGCACAGCCCGACGATGATCAGTTTTGACGTTTTTACCAAGTTTGATATCCCACCACAAACCCAACGCAAAGCTAATTACGGGAGCTAAAACCGTGAATATACGTTTCCATACCTGTACAGGTCTTTTTCGGTAGTGCGCTGCGATTCCTAGGGGATTATAGCGCAATCCTAAATGTTCGCTGGTTGTAACTTCTAACAACCGACTCTTTTGGTCTGCTTGTAAAGCTGGTAATTTAACAATAGTGGAATCTACTTGATCTGCAAGCACTAATTTTCTCTCTTTAAGTGTGGATTTAGGAGGAACTGTCTTGATATTCATTTACTTACCGCCGCATCACAGTTAAAACGTTAAGTATTGTAACAATCGCTTTCATCAGTGTAACTCATTAGGTCAAAGGTTAGAGGTTAAAGGTTAAAGGTAGGAACTCATGTGTAATGTTAATAAGGTGTCTAGGTGTTCAAATCACTATGATTACGTGAATAATTTCAAAATCGAGACATCGAGATTGAAGCAGAGTTCAAAACCGTTGTCGGATAACAGGCAATTTTTAATTCACACTACTCCTCATTCATAACCTCTAACTTTTGACCTTTAACCTCTAACCTTTGACCTTTGACATCCAGACCCTTAACCTTTTAAACTAAGTTTGGTACAGTTGTTCGGGAGTAATAATAGCTATTCGAGGTTGTTTGTGTTTAATTTCTTCAATTTATAGTATCCCAAACTGTAGAAGTATCCCGCGTCTGCCTTAACGGAGAATTTGGCTGAATGTTGCTCTCCCTTTATATAGAAAATTTTGCTTTAATCGACAAATTAGAATTGGAGTTCGGTGCTGGGTTAAATGTCCTTACTGGTGAAACCGGCGCTGGAAAATCGATTATTCTGGATGCGATTGATGCTGTTTTGGGTGGAAAAGTCTCTAGTCGTGTGATTCGCACTGGCAGTCAACGAGCCATGATTGAAGGTACTTTTACTTCTCATTCTGCTTTGGCTGCTTGGTTGACAGAACAAGAAATTGATTTACTTGATGAAAATTCAGTAGTTATCAGTCGTGAAATTACCGCTAATACTAGTAATATCCGCAGTCGATCGCGAGTCAATGGGGTTTTGGTAAATCGCCAATTAATGAATGGTTTGCGGGAACGTCTTGTGGAAATTACTGCCCAAGGACAAACTGTAGAGGTGGGACAATCGACAAAGGTTCGTAACTGGCTCGATGCTTATGGCGGTGATGGGTTAGGGAAGCAACGTTCCTTGGTAGCTGCGGCTTTTAACCGTTATCAGGAAGCACATTCGTTGTTAGAACGTCGTCGCACTTCCGAACGGGAACGCTTACAAAAGCTTGATTTGCTGACTTATCAAGCTAAAGAATTGGGAGATGCTAATCTTAACGAACCCAACGAACTTGAAAAGCTTTTGCAAGAACAAGAACGCCTCAATCATGTAGTTGAATTACAACAGATGAGTTACAAAGTTTACCAAGCTTTGTATCAAAGCGACGGCGGAGATTCCACCGTTTGTGATTTGCTCGGTGATAGCGAAGCTACATTGATCAATATGGTAGAGTTCGATACTGAGGAACTGCAACCGCTGTTGGAATTAATTCGGGATGCTCAAACAGCCGTTACAGAAGTAGCTCGACAAATGAATGCTTATGGAGATGGTTTAGAAGCAGATCCACAACGATTGGATGAAGTCGAAGAACGAGTTCGCGAATTAAAGCAAATTTGTCGCAAATATGGTCCCTCACTTACTGAAGTCATCGAACATTATAATCGGATTCAAGCACAGTTAGAGGAACTTAACGATGGTGAAAAATCTATTGAAAGTTTGGAAAAACTTGAACTTGAACGCTTAGAAGAACTGACATCTCATTGCCAAGTACTAACGAAATTGCGTAGCGCTACAGCTGCTTTATTAGAAGCGGAAATTATTAGGGAACTCAAACCTTTAGCAATGGATAAAGTGCAATTTAAGGTTGAGGTAGCACCCATTCCCCCAACTGCCAACGGCAGCGATAAAATCGGCTTTTTGTTTAGTCCCAATCCCGGAGAGCCGCTACAACCGCTATCAGAAACTGCTTCTGGCGGTGAAATGAGCCGCTTTTTACTAGCGTTGAAAGCTAGTTTTTCAGCTTCAGATAGCCCAGGAACTATGGTATTTGACGAAATCGATGTCGGTGTTTCCGGAAGAGTTGCACAAGCGATAGCCGAAAAGTTGCATCAATTAAGTTTGCAGTTTCAAGTATTGTGTGTTACTCACCAACCCTTAGTAGCAGCAATGGCAGACAGGCATTTTCACGTTAATAAACAAGTAGTTAATCAAATCAAAGGTAGTAAAGAAGACAACGGACATGGTGAAGAGCGCACCGTAGTCAGAATTACAGCTTTGGATAACTTAGATCAAAGACGAGATGAACTAGCACAGTTAGCAGGTGGAAAATCAGCTTCAGATGCTGTCGCTTTTGCCGAATCTTTATTAGCAAAAGCCGCAACTCATCGAGAAGGGAAGGAGAAAGTTAAAGGGAGGAAGAAGAAACCGTAATTTAATTTAAAGATTTAATTTAAAGATTTAATTTAAAGGGCTGCATCAAAAATTTGTTGAGCAGCTAGGTTTAGTTGAGCAAATTTATGTCTTACAGAATACGAAGTTGAAAGCCCTCTGTTTTTAAACGAGGGATGAAAACTGTCGTGAGATAGTTTTAACTATCCAGTGACATGGTACAATATATTTAGTTTTCAAGCAGAAAAATGTATGGATGTCAGCAAGTTTTAGTAAAAAAAAATCAAGATTTGCTTGCAATATTAGAATTTTTGTGTTCTGAGTCTCATAAACTCACCAACATGGGAATATATTATGCTAGACAGTTATATTTTAAAGCCAAAACAGGAATTGGTAAGTATGATTTAGAAAAAGTATATAAAGACAGCAATCATTATAAAGTATTGCACTCGCAGGCTGCACAACAAATATTAAGAACAGTAACTGAATCTTTTAAATCTTTTTATAGTTTAATCAAAGCATATCTCGAAGGTAAAATAACTGATAGACCTAGAATTCCTAACTATAGAAAAAAGGGAGGTATGGCTACAGTTAGCTACCCAAAACAAGCACTTAAACTAAAAGAGGGTCAAATACGAATTCCTCTGGGTAATACTTGTAAAAGATGGTTTGGAATAGATAGTTTTTATATTCCAATGCCGAGGAATATTAATTTTGCAGATATTAAAGAGTTAAGAATACTTCCTAGAAATAAATGTTTTTATTTTGAGTTTGTCTATAATAAAGTTATAGACAAGCTTGAATTAAAAACAAGAA
>JAAUSO010000071.1 GCA_012033205.1 Richelia sp. SL_2_1
AAATTTCAGTTGAGTCCAATACACTAAAACCTCACCCCCTTCCCCTCTCCTAATATACGGAGAGGGGTGCCCGGAGGGCGGGGTGAGGTAAAATTTGTATTGCACCCAAGTGAAAACCGCTATATTTATCCTAAAAACCCGACTTCTCTAATTTTTGTCCAACTCACTATACTTATAAAAATGACTGTCCACAATTTGCGAACAGCCATTTGATGTCAGTCAAAAATGACTCTTATTTATTCACGAAAAATCATCTTCAAACTGTCCGTAAATACCAATTAAGGTTGCTCAGTAGTAATTACACTGACTTGAGGATTAACAAGCATCGATTGCTGCAACATCGGAGTATTCGCAACAGAGTTATTCGCCAATGTAAATAAAGGATTTGATAGAATTCCGGCTATAGAAGTAGCAATTAAAGTTACTACCAAACCAACTTGCAAAGGTCTTAATCCAGGTAAATTCCACCTAATTGGCGGATAATTCTTGACTGCATCGGACATTTCTTGGGGTTCCTTTACTACCATCATTTTAACGACGCGAATGTAGTAGTAGATTGAAACCACACTGGTAACTAATCCTAACAAAACTAATCCATAAAGACCAGCTTGCCAACCTGCCCAAAACAGATAAATCTTACCAAAGAACCCAGCCAAAGGAGGAATACCTCCCAAAGAAAGCAAAGAAAGACTTAATGCTAAAGTCAAAAGTGGGTCTTTCTGATATAAACCAGAGTACTCGGTAATTTGGTCGGTTCCCGTCCGCAGGGAGAACAAAATTACGCAGCTAAAACCACACAGGTTCATAAACAGGTAAACAAGCAAGTAAAACATCATGCTCGAATATCCTGCTTGTGTACCGGCAATCAAGCCAATCATCACAAACCCTGCTTGAGCAATGGATGAATAAGCTAGCATCCGCTTCATGCTGGTTTGAGCAAGAGCAACCACATTACCCAATATCAGGCTTAATACCGCTAAAGCAGTAAACACAAATCTCCACTCATCAGCGACGAGGGGAAAAACTGTTGTTAACAACCGGATAGCCAAAGCAAAACCCGCAGCTTTGGAACCTACAGATAAAAACGCAATTACCGGAGTCGGTGCGCCTTCATATACATCTGGTGTCCATTGGTGAAAAGGTGCTGCGGAAATTTTAAAGCCGATACCAGCAATTACAAATACCAAAGCAATCACTACACCCAAAGACTGACCTAAGTTTGCCGCTTCAATACCATTAGCGATCGCGCTCAGTTGAGTTTGTCCGCCGGATAAACCGTATAGTAGAGAAACGCCATACAAAAATACAGCCGTACTCGAAGCACCAATCAATAAATATTTGAGTGCGGCTTCATTTGAGCGTGGGTCACGCTTGGTATAACCTGTCAATAAATAAGAGGAAATACTCAGGGTTTCTAAGGAGATGAAAATCATCACCAACTCATTCGCCCTGATAAAAACATCGCTCCCAGAGTAGCGGTGAGCAAAATAGCAATAAATTCTGCTAATGCGGTACCACTTTGTTCAACGTAGCGAATTGACATCAAAATGGTGACAGCCGCAGATAGTGCAATAATACCGCGAAACATCACACTCAGGTCATCGCCGTTAAAGGCACCAAGAAATGAGATGGGATTAATATTGTCCCATTGAAAATACAAAGCGACGATAGAAGCAAGTAAACCTGCTACTGCTAGATATCCAATCCAGCGCGAAGACGAACGTCCTAAAATCAAATCTACGATCAAAACCCCTAAGAAGGTGATTATTACAATTCCTTCCGGTACTATCGTTCCAGCATTTAACTGGGATGCGAGATTAACAAAATCCATGAGATATATTAGGTTTTGACTCCACCGACTTTCATACTAACTGTGTTAATTCTATTGTTTTTTCCCAAATATTCATCACTTAGGAGTGACGATCAACCAAAAATATTCGTAAACAGCCACCTAAATAATCAAAATAATAAGTAGGGACATTCCAATTGTGAAATATCCCTACTTAAAAATAATATTTAGCTTAAGGTTATACTAAAAACGGTTTCAAAGTGACATCTTCAATGAATTGTATGCCAACCATGGGCTTGCGCTGACAACATCGGAGATACCCAAGTTTTGATCCGTTTACAGTATAGCTATGATTAAAACCAATCAAATATTAAGACTTGCATAATAGTTATTAATAATATGGACAAACATCCACATTATTAATTTGGAAGTGTGACCTTCGCCGGAGAAACTACAATGCCCTCTACTTTGTCAGGATTTACCTTTCAAAGCTGCTTTTACAGTACATTCCTAATTTGATTAGCTCACTAATTTAGTCTCTGCTTTCTAGGCTATAGAAGATTAATTCTTCGCAACTAGATAGGACTTTCACCCCTCTAAATTAGGTCAATGGCTCTTGGAATTTGTCCATATCATACTAAATCTGGACATAAAATCAACAAAGTTTTTCCATACCTAATAGCTATTATCTCTACCCCAGCTTCCGCCACCGGAGCGTCCGCCACCGGAGCGTCCGCCGCCACCACCACCGCCTCTGTCTTCTCGTGGTCTGGCTTTGTTAACTTTCATCACTCGACCCATCCATTCGGCACCATCCAAGGCTTGAATAGCTTCGTTTTCTGCGGCTTCTGATTCCATTTCCACAAAACCAAAACCTCGCGCTCTACCAGTTTCCCTATCGGTAGGTAACTGAACGCGCTTCACACCACCATACTCAGCAAACACCTTAGTAAGGTCTTCCTGAGTAACATCGTATGCTAAATTTCCAACGTAGATTGACATTAAACTCTCCAGAATCCAACCGTGCAGAGGCGACATCCGGAAAGCTGCTTGCGACTTTTACTTAATAACAAGAACACAATTACCGAACGTACTTCTCCTGCATTATCTTATCACAACTTTTTTCTCCAAACTACGCCATCTGAAAACAAGTATCAGTTTTTACTATATTATTGATAATTTCTGACCACAGATTAAAAGGGATTTCACGGATTCCACGGATTTAATTACCCATTACCCATCACCAATTACCCATTACCAATTAATTAATGTAAAAAATTGTAAAATATGCTTGTCAAAAGCCCTTGTTATTCTTAACTGGTAAGTATTTGATCATCGCGTATCGCCATGCCAATCCCTTGCGAAAAATTGCAATGAATAAAATGGTAGTCGCCAATTATGCCCAATATAAGTTAAAGATTGAAGAGGACTGCCTTTCTCGATTAACCAATTTGAATAATCTTACCTAGAGTCGGCATTTCCATTGTCTTTCGGGAAGATATTAAGTCTTTCAATCGGGTCAAGCAGTTAATCTAACAGTTATTGCTTGCTCCGTAGTGAAATTTTATCTTGACATTTTCCTATTGATTGTCCCCTAAATGACTGTTTAGCGAAGCCGCTATTTTTTTCTTGAAACTTCCATGTCAACTCTCGTTATTGTCGAATCTCCAACCAAAGCTAAAACTATTCGTAACTACTTGCCATCGGATTATCGAGTAGAAGCTTCTATGGGTCATGTACGTGACTTACCGCAGTCAGCCAGTGAAATTCCCGCTGCTGTCAAAGGACAACAATGGGCTCAGTTGGGAGTGAATGTAGAAGCTAATTTTGAACCGTTATATGTCGTTCCCAAAAACAAAAAACAAATTGTCACCCAGCTAAAAGAAGCGCTAAAAGAAGCGACGGAGCTAATTCTGGCTACTGACGAAGACCGAGAAGGGGAAAGCATTAGTTGGCATTTATACCAATTGCTCAAACCAAAAGTTCCCACAAAGCGGATGGTGTTTCATGAGATTACCTCTGAAGCGATTAAAAAAGCGCTGCAAAATACCCGTGATGTAGATGAACAACTAGTCCGCGCTCAAGAAACCCGAAGAATTTTAGACCGACTCGTGGGCTATACTCTTTCACCTTTGTTGTGGAAGAAAATCGCCTGGGGTTTATCTGCTGGAAGGGTACAATCGGTAGCGGTGCGGTTGTTGGTGCAGCGGGAACAGCAACGTCGTGTTTTTAATATCGGTAGCTATTGGGATTTGAAAGCGACTTTAAGTCCTGCATCTAGCAAAGCAAATAAGGAGCAATCATTTAATTCCGTGTTGGTAACTTTGGCAGGAACCAAATTAGCGACTGGTAGTGATTTTGACTCGACAACCGGACAAATTACTGTCGGTCGTCAAGTTGTTCTGCTCAATGAGGAAGAGGCTGAAGCTCTAAAACAACGGTTAACCGATAAAACTTGGGAAGTTACAAATCTTGAGGAACGTCCGGTAACGCGCAAACCAGCACCTCCGTTTACAACTTCCACCCTGCAACAAGAATCTAACCGTAAATTACGGCTTTCGGCACGGGATACAATGCGGGTTGCTCAAAGCCTTTACGAACAAGGTTATATTACCTATATGCGTACCGACTCGGTACATTTATCGGAACAAGCAATTACGGCTGCTAGAGACTGCGTACAAAAGCTTTACGGTAAAGAATTTCTGTCTCCCCAAATCCGACAATACACGACAAAATCCAAGGGAGCGCAAGAAGCCCACGAAGCGATTCGTCCGGCTGGAAGCAGTTTCCGTACCCCTCAAGAAACTGGTTTGAGCGGTAGAGAACTGCAACTGTATGATTTAATTTGGAAGCGTACCGTTGCTTGTCAGATGGCAGATGCGAGACAAACTCAAATTACCATGCATTTACAGGTGGAAGATGCGGGTTTTCGTTCTTCGGGTAAACGGATTGATTTTCCCGGATTTTTAAGAGCTTATGTCGAAGGTTCTGATGACCCAGAAGCAGCCCTCGAAGATCAAGAAGTCATTTTACCAAACTTAAAAATTGGCGATCGCCCTAATTGCCAAAAGTTAGAAACTGTCGGTCATGAAACCCAACCACCAGCCAGATACACCGAAGCAACTTTGGTGAAAACATTGGAAAGTGAAGGAATTGGTCGTCCCAGTACTTACGCGAGCATTATCGGTACCATCATTGATAAGGGCTATGCTCAATTAACAAATAATGCTTTAATTCCCACATTTACAGCTTTTGCCGTTACCAAGTTGCTAGAAACCCACTTCCCGGAGGTTGTAGACCCCAGCTTTACATCAAGAATGGAGCAAACTCTTGATGATATTTCTACTGGGGAAGCTGAATGGTTACCTTATCTCAAACAGTTTTATCTGGGCGAAAAAGGTTTGGATACCTTGGTTAGGGAACAAGAAAAAATCATTGATGTATTAACATCAAGAACTGTAGACTTGAACATCCCAGATGTCAAAATTCGCATCGGTAAATTTGGCGCTTATTTAGAAGCCGAAAATGGTGGTGAGACAGTTACAGCTTCGATTCCCAGAGATTTAACTCCAGCCGATCTCGACCCCAAACAAGTCGAAAAATTACTCAAGCAGAAAACCGAAGGTCCCGATCAAGTCGGTATCCATCCAGAAACTGCTCAGCCAATTTTTATGTTGATTGGTCCTTATGGTCCCTACGTTCAATTGGGTGAGAAATCCGAAGAAAATCCCAAACCAAAACAAGCATCCCTACCGAAAAATGTCAAGCCAGAAGAGGTAACGGTGGAAATGGCTGTTGGTTTACTCTCGCTGCCGAGAAAATTAGGAGAACATCCAGAAACAAAAGCTAGCATCCAAGCTAATTTGGGACGCTTTGGTCCTTATGTGGTTCATAATCTTAAAGATGCGAAAGATTACCGCTCCTTAAAAGCCGGTGATGATGTATTGAGTATCACTTTAGAAAGAGCCTTAGAATTATTATCCGAACCCAAAAAAGGACGTGGTAGCAAAAGTAAAGCCAAGCAGCCATTGCGGGAATTGGGTTCTCATCCAGACACGGATGAAGCCGTCAACATTTATGATGGTCCTTATGGAGTTTATATCAAGCACGGTAAAACAAATGTCGGTATTCCCGAAGGTGAAACTCCAGAAACCATCACTTTAGAAACAGCCTTGAAGTTATTAGCCGAGAAAGCACCTAAAGGTAAATCAACTCGCAAAACAACCAAATCAAAAACTTCCACCACTAAATCCAAAACTTCAGGAACTAAATCCAAAAAGAAAACTGAAACAACCTGATGCAGTTTGCTCGCCAAAATCTTGACTAAATGTCAATAAGCTGGATGTTTTCATACTTTCGGACTATTGCTTTTCAACCAGCGGTTGATAATCACTGCTAACAAAATGCTTAGGTCATAACTTTAGATGCCGCCCTATCCGTGGCTAATGTGATAACCTAAAATAATGAAGGGAGAGTTCGTAGTTATCAATAATCACTTGCTCCCCATTCAGAGGGGTTTGGTATCAACCAATTTCTCAACCAACGGTACTGTTTTTACATCAGTTTCTCCGTAACCGATAGTTGACATTTGAGTTAGTACTCAGGAGCGTTCAGTTTAATGGATTATATTGAAAAAGTCCTCGAAAAGCTTAAGGAATTAACACGCAAGCTGATTGATGCTCTTTTAGGGCCCTCAGCTGAACCCGAAGCTGAATTAATTCCAATTCCTGTAAACGAGCGTTCTGGTCGTGGTAGGTAGCTCAAATGCTCAAGAAGGAAATTCACCTTCTTTAAGCATTTTAGTACTGCACGGACCGAACCTGAATTTACTGGGAACTCGCGAACCAGAAATTTATGGCTCACTTAATTTAGATGGCATTAATCGTCTGCTAGTTGAAGAAGGACGTTCTTTGTCAGCTAAAATTTTTGCCGTGCAGTCTAACCATGAAGGCGTTTTAGTAGATGCCATTCACGATGCTTTATTTAAACATCATGCATCATCATTAATGCTGGAGCCTATACTCACACGAGTGTAGCATTACGAGACGCAATTGCAGGAGTGAATATACCAACTGTAGAAGTACATTTGAGCAATATATATCGTCGGGAAGAATTTCGTCATCATTCCTATATTGCACCAGTAGCAGTTGGACAAATTAGTGGCTTTGGCGCGAAAAGCTATGTTTTAGGATTACAGGCTTTGGTAGACTTGTTAAGAAATCCTAAAATTAAGTAATTTAATTAATTTAATTAAAGCCGATATTATCGCTACATCCGCGAAATTGATCCCAAAATCTGATCTTATTCCGAATAAGTGTTTACACAATTGTATTTATAACCTGTACATCATGATTTGTTTGACTTGTCAGGGAGTAGGGAGTAGGGAGTAGGGAATAGAAAAAAAGAACGGGGGTAGAGATGTACTGAGTTTTTGGAGCTTGCTCTAAGGATGAGTTTTATCTCAACTGTCAACTGTCCACTGTCAACTCTCAACTGTCCACTGTCAACTATATGCGCTATTCACTTACAAGTAGAGTTCGGGGTGCTTTAGTCGGGTGTTTAATTGGGCAAAGTTTAGCTGCTCCAGTTGCCCAAAAACCTCTTTTATGGAGCAAAGCGGCAACTCAAGGAATAAACAGTTTGCTAGAAACCCAAGGTAGATTTGATTTAGACGAATGGAATAAAATTCAACAGCAAACTTGGAATTTAGAAGCACCGTGTGATTTAGTATTGGCAGATTTAATTTTATCAACTTTGCCCATCGCCCTATTTTTCATGAAAACAATCTCAAATTACGAGAAAATTTGCTCCTGGCAATTCAAAAATATCATCATCCCTTATTAAGAGATGGAGTTTTAGCAGTATCTTATCTAATCGCTCAATCATTAAACGAAAAAATTAATTGCAATACTCTAGTTTCCGAAATAACTGCTTTTATCGGTGAAACTACAACGGGTTTACCACAAAAATTGCAACAAGTCAATAATTTATTGATAGAAAATGCGGGATTAGTAGAATTGCAAAATTGCTTGAGTAAAGAAAATAATATAAATAATCATCTAATTAATCACATTGCCACAGCTTTTTATTGTTTTGCAAGTAATCAAGAAGATTTCCGTCTGACTTGTTTGCGAATAATTACCATAGACAAACAAAATTCACAGATTCCTAGTGCGATCGCAGGTGCAATTTCGGGAGCTTACAATAGCATCGCTGGTATACCGACAACTTGGCACTTAGGATTAGATCGGACAAAATTAGTACTTGATGGGGAACTAACTAGCTTTTCCCAAATGGTAAAATTAGCTGATGCATTAGTGGCTGTATGGTCAGGAGCGTATCAAGTGTTACCAGAATTTTTAGAAAAAAAGGAGGTAGATTTAAATTTAATTTCTCCCGATCAAGCAATTGCAGCTCCTCATATCATCCGTTTACGCTAACTATATTGATCCGAAAACAAATCAACAGGGCTTATACAACTTTACATTTCACCGAACAGTTAAAAATCTTTTTCGAGCAAAAAACTATACTGATTAGGAAGTAACTCAGGATTTATATCCAATGGTAACTATGATGGCAGCAAGTTTAAACTCTGCTTCAGTTCAGAAATGTCTGGTGTTAAACCATTCTTATAAACAACTGCGGTCATAGATCATGAAAACGCAGCCATTTATTAAATCCTTAATTCAAGTAGTAGCTATTTGCAACCGACGATACAAAGCGTTAAATCGCTTATATGTATCCAAGGTAGGTCGTCGGTACTCCGCCGATTCTCGGCGGAGCCGTAGCACACCGGCGTTCCCCGGTGAGAATCGGTATAAAAAATTCTTGTGTTCCAGTTCAATGGTAAATTCGGTTCCAGCTAAATGTGGTCTTTGCGCAGCTTTTTGGGGTTTTATTCCTCAGCATTCTGTGGTCGTTTTTGCGATTGCTTTGGTTACTATGACAGGAGTCATGGGACACAAGTTATATAACCAGCCGCAGTTGCAAGAAGAAGCCATCGCTCGTGAGACAATTGTTGCACCTTATACTGCGACTATAGAAAATATACAGGAAACAGAATTACTCCGCGAAGCTGCTAGAGGCAATTCTCGGCAATGGTTAATGGTGGATAAACGAATTAACCAAACAGTTGAGCAAAATTTACAGCGATTGCTACAGCAAGCAAATCAAGTTCGTACAACTGCCGGTTCTTTTCCGTTTTTTGATCGCGAGGTATTGCATCCTTTAACACAAACTTTCCTTCGTTCCGCTTCCGACGAGGAATGGAAGCAATTATTAATATCTTTGGAAGATGGGAATCAAAATATTGCTAGGGATGAAAAACCTCAAGGTGTGGCTGTAGTGAATAGAACTGATACTATTCTTACGGAAATCCCAACTATTGATATTACGACAACAAACCCTAATTTTAAACAGGCGCTAAGCCAATTACAACTTTATGGTGCCAAAACTTCTCTAGAAAATTTGCGATCGTTAATTGGAATCATCGAAAAAAAGCGAAAAATGTACGCTCAAGCCAAAGCGAAATTAGCAATAATTCGCCAATCAAAACCAGGGGAAATTTTATATAACGACACCAGCATACTTGACTTTAGCGATGACGAATGGTCAACAATTCAAGCCTCCATCTTAGAAAGCGCCCAATTAATTCTAGCTCAAGGTATTCACCCCGGATTACCCCAAGAAAATTTAGAGTACGTAATTAATCTGCATTTACAAAAATCACAATCATTAATATCTCCAGATGCTAAACCTTGGGCAAATAAATTATTAGTCACCGTTTTACAGCCAAATTTAAGAGAAGACGAACAAAAAACAGAACTACAAGCCGAAAAAGCCGCAGGCAAAATACAGCCAGTAATGGTAACGGTGCAAAAAGGTGAATTAATTGTTAGAAAAGGAGAAATAATTACAGCTTGGAATTTAGCAGTATTAGAAAATTATAATCTGATTCGCCGCGAAGTTAATTGGTTGGAATTAACCTATTTAGCAAGCGCTATCGCTTTCTCAATCAGTGTTTATGCTTTAGTCGAAAAACGCATCAAAATTCGATTACGTCAAAGCGATCGATTATTAGTATTATTACTAGCGCTATCGTGTCCGTCGTTACTCGTTTTTGGGACTCCTTTTACCACTTGGAGTGCATTAGGCTTGCTATTAGGCAGTTTCTACGGACGCAAATTAGGTTTGACAGTAATTGGATTACTGTTAATTTTATTGTTGCCCATGAGCTTAGAAGTCGGCAATACAGCAATTATCGCTGGTGCAGCAGGAGGAATACTCGGTACCTCCATGGCTCAACACTTGCGTTCTCGCGAAGAATTAGCAGTATTAGGTTTTGGAATTTCTTTAACTGAAGGTGGTGTTTACCTATTATTAAAAATATTATTGGGTACTGCATTTACTCCCACTTCTTACCTTGTTTTTCAGGAAGCGGGATTATTGGCTTTATCCGGTTTGGGTTGGAGCATTGTCGCTTTGGGATTAAGTCCCTATTTAGAAAAACTGTTTGATTTAGTGACTCCGATTCGCTTAGCAGAATTGGCTTCTCCTAATCGTCCCTTACTCAAACGGCTGGCAAAAGAAGCTCCTGGGACGTTTCAACATACCTTGTTTGTCGCTACCCTTGCCGAAGCCGCAGCCAAAGAACTGGGCTGTAATGTTGATTTAATTAGAGCTGGGACATTATACCATGATATTGGAAAAATGCATGACCCAATGGGATTTATCGAGAATCAAATGGGAGGTCCAAACAAACATGAAACTGAAATTAATGACCCTTGGTTAAGTGCCGATATTATTAAAAAGCACGTCAGTGAGGGATTAATTATGGCAAGAAAACATAGTTTACCCACGGCAATACAAGCATTTATCCCAGAACATCAAGGAACAATGCAAATTGCTTATTTTTATCATCAAGCCCAAGAATTAGCTAAAGATAATCCAACTTTACAAGTAAAGGAAGACGATTTTCGCTACGAAGGACCAATTCCACAATCGCGGGAAAGTGGAATTCTCATGCTAGCTGATTCTTGTGAAGCCGCATTGCGATCGCTACGAGATGCTACACCAGAAAAAGCCTTGAACATGGTTAATAATATTCTACGGGCTAGGTGGACAGATAATCAACTCTCAGATTCCGGCTTAACACGGCAAGAAATGACGAAAATAGCCGAAATATTTGTCAGAGTTTGGCAACAGTTCCATCACAAGCGAATTGCTTATCCTAAGTTGAAAGCGAATAATTAAGAGTTGGTAATGGGTAATTGGTAATGGGTAATTGGTAATTGGGAATGGGGAATTGAAATTTATATCTTTATTCTCCTTTGTTCACAACTCCAGCCATGATAAAATCGATTGCTGCTTCTGCGTGCTTTTCAATCATTTCTGGACTTCGCAAATCTATATTTGGTGTTAAATGTTTAATATTTTCGTAAGCATCAAAGTAAAAATTACAAACACCATTGATATGCATTGCTGTTAAAAAAGGATCGAGTTGGCGGAAACAACCTTGTTTCATTCCTTTTTCTAATATTTCTAGCAGATATTTATAACTTTGGTTCCAATCAATTTGCTTATAATATTTTCCTTGATTTTGAAGTGCTTCGTGCCATAAAATTCTGCCAAATTTTGGATGCGTTGCTTGGTAATTAATAAATTCGTATACCGCTGTTTTTAAAGCTATTTCTGGATGTAATTCCTTTAAATTTAACTTAGCAAGTCCTAATTCATTCAACTGTAAGGCTAGTTGATTCAATACTTCTTGATATAAAGTTTCTTTACTCTCAAAATAGTAATAAATCATTGCTTTAGTAACTCCACTACCCGATGCAATATTTTCTGTACGCGCACCATTCAAACCATATTTAGCAAATTCTTCCATTGCTGCATCTAATATCTGTGCTTTCGTCACTTCTGCATCGCGTATTCGCTTCGGTTTACGAGACAAGGATTTTGATTACTGAAAACGACTGATTTATCTTAACTGAAAATTTGGTTAATAGTTGACAGTAAAACTAAAATCGCTTATTTTAAAAACTAACTAACTTTTTAGTTAATTAAAATGAGAAATTGCGATCGCTTTATAAATAAAAGGAAATAAATAGCTATGTCAATGCTTTTGGGCGCACCTTGGTTGTTAGGGCATAAATCAATGTTGCGGGTAAATCAACCGAGAAAAATTTCTCTCTACGGTGCTGATTATGTAATGTGGAAAGACGTGAAAGGAGAAATTAACGCTTTACCTAATGTTTGTCCCCATATGGGAGCAATGTTATCTGAAGGTTGGTGCGAACAAAGTGTAGATAAGAGTAGCGTAGTTGTTTGTCCGTTTCATGCTTTAGAATTTGACAGCGACGGTTGTACTGTTTTACCAGGTTCTAATAAGAAAACTTTACCACAACTAAAACCTTTAGAATTAATTATTCAAGGAGATTTTATTTGGACTTATGGAGGAATAGAACCGAAAATTCCTATTACCACCATCTTAAATCAAATTGCATCTAAATACGATTTTGTTGGTCATATAGCCGATATCAGCCTAGAAACACAATTGTTGCCAATGCTGTTGAATATGCATGATTATAACCATCAAAACGGTACTCATCGTCCCTTATTCAAAATTAAAGAGATACTATTTGAAAAATTTATTGATAACGGACATGAATCTCATGCTTTTTATAATATGCCTACAGCACCTGTAAGTTTAGGTGAGAAAATTAAAAAACCTGATTTATTGCTAATACCAAAAGTAATTAAAGCCCATCTAGAAAATCACTTTCCTAATTTAGTAATATTCCATGGTGAAACAGCATTTGGAAAAATTGCTCAATGTCATTTATTTGTACCAGAATCTGAAAATAAAACGCGGACGTATATTTTAATGTTTGGAGAACCAAATAGTCTGATGTCTAAATTTTTTGGTAAAACCGCCCTTGAATTTGCCAAAGTTGTGGTACAACAAGATGCGGATATTTTAGGTAAGATTTATCCCAATTCCCAGCAAAAAATCAAATTAAATAACGAAGTGGGAATGGATTGGGTAAGACGTAACTTTGATAGCTTTCCAGAAGTTGTGGAACCGAATTTATCCAAGAAGTAATTGGGAGTAAATAGTAGTTTATTGCTAATTACCAAAACATCGATTCGGTAAGTTCAGAACCACCTGCTTTTAATCCTAACCAAGAATGCGCGATTGCAAACAGAATGACTAATGGTACTGAAGAAAAATGAACAATTCGTAATGCTTGCCAATCACCAAACATATCTACAATCCAAGGGAATTGAGCAGGTTTGTACATTCCGATTCCCGTAAGTAGTGCCAGTAATAAAATTGGAATAATGCTTGTGTAAACGATTCTATGCCAAGCGTAAACTAAACGTTGGGAATTTTTGGTTTTTTGTAAAGCTTTTAAATCTTTGTTACTAACAAAGCGATGTTGCCATCTGCGACTAATTAAAACGTAAATTCCGTACCATAACAGATTCAGGGAGAATAACCACATCGCGGCAAAATGCCAGTGTCTACCCCCTGCTAACCAACCTCCGAGGGTAAATATTGGGGGAATATGTAAACCCCCACGCCCTCCAAAAACTGGGTTAGCGTTGTAAATTTGTAATCCGCTAGTGAGCATAATAAATAAACTGACAATGTTAACCCAATGAAAAATCTTCGCGGGTATTGCTTGGGTGGGAAATTTTCTCTTTGGAGTAGGTACGGTGGAAGTCATTTAAAAAAGGTATTTAAGCGAGCAACTATAAATAAATTTAAGCTTAGGATATCCGATTGTCTAGTTATTTGTTATTTTACAAAAAAAGCGGGTTTAACACCCGCAGTCAAATTATTTATGAGTTCGCATTCTCTGACTCAAACACTTATTTTTAACTAATTTCAACCGCAATCGTTCGCTTTCCTTTAGTCGCGATACGTGAGTATCACACAAAAGCCGGAAATTAAGCTGTTGAAGAGAATATAATTGAGCATTTGCATGGTTTTGAGGTGGGGCTAGGTTGTTATCTTTTCTCAATTAAACTTTGAAATCATGTATGAGTAAATACTTAAGCATGGAAATACTTTGATGTCTACCGATACTGAAATCAAACTCAATTTCAAGCTGAATTTCAAGCTGAATTTCAAAAATACTTGTTAACCTTTTTTTGCTCTACAAGATGCATTTTATTAGATTTAAAATCATTAAATCTAGAGTCTTAACAGTGGGATCACTTGTATCTTTTTTCTGAATTTGATAATTATCTTTGAGTAATCTTATGTAAGTGCGATAAGGTATATAATCTATCGGGTCATATCCATGAAAACGCAGTATTAAAACACAAGCCCATGAATACTTGTGGTCAATAATTGCCTTGATAACCTCTTCAACCTGTTTCTTATTCATTGCCTTCAATTTTACTCGCAGCTAAAAAAAATACTTTGCTGAGTCAGAGGGAACACTTTATAGATAGATGAAATCTTTCTACTACAAAGTTTATAATTTTATTGCAATAGCATTTCATACTTTTTTAAAATCTTTATATAAAATTCATGATATTTTTATTCCTTCAGATAAAATCTAGCAAAAATTACTTGTATAAATAATCTATATATTATATTTACTTGAATTAGAGTAGATTTGTGAGTCGATACAATGATTAGTTAAAATATTTCGCAAATAAATAGATAAATTTCAATCTTTATTATTTATACTAAATAATTTAGTAGTCAATAAAAACTAAGTAAGTCGATCAAATTAAATATAAAACCTCACACCTGCTACAGCCACCCCTCTCCTTGGCAAGGTGAGTTTTGATATTACATTTAATTACGCCTACCTAGTTAAAACAAGAGTTTTTTCGGATTTTTCATTTACTTCTCCGTATAATAGCTGTTTTCGCTATATCGATAACTTGTTATATTTGGTTTCAAACTAAAAAGAACGGTTTATATTTAGGTACTCCCCGCATCTACCTAAAAAATTTGATCGAGCATTTACCACAAAAAATTAAAGCTATAGCTGTATTTCGTGTAAAAAATACGAACACTAAGTATCTATTTTTCAAGGATAATTTTTTAATTTGTCAATGTAAAACTTTGCCAATTTTATAATTTATAACCAAATATCTAACTAAATATCTAATTAAATATGAGATTAAAAATAAAGCGGTGGAGGTATAGTTATCTTCTACTGTGGTTATTGCTTCCGGGGATTATCCTCAAAGGGGCTATACCCGTTGTAGCGAACGAAATTACTAATATTGCGGTGTTTGGAGGTAATAATATCGGCTCTTTCAACACCAACAGTACAACTTTTAGAGCCGGAAATGCAGCTTTACAAATAACCAAAACTGCAAATAAAAGCGCAGCTGAAGCAGGAGATACGGTAATTTACCGGATTGCCATTCGTAATACTGGTGCGGTTTCAGCAAGTAATTTGACTCTTAATGATACCCTGCCTATAGGTTTGAAGTTAGCGGAAAAATCGGTACAAGCGTCTTTAAGTGATGGTAGTACGATAACTCAAGTCGCAGTATCAACGACTCCAGCAGAAAATGGAACTATTGGAATTAACTATGCTGGTAATATTCGGCCCCAAGGAATTTTAAGTGTGGTTTACGCAGTTACGGTTACACCCGATGGGATGCGGGGAAGCGGTAGAAATTTGGCTGTAGTTACTGCTGGAAATGTCAGAAGCAATACTGCAAGCCATTTATTGAGAATTCGTCCGGGTATTGTTTCTGATTGTGGAACTTTAATTGGACGTGTTTTTGTCGATAAAAATTTTGATGGTGAACAACAATCGGGAGAACCGGGGGTACCAAATGCGGTGATTTTAATGGATGATGGCAACCGTATTATTACTGATGTTAATGGAATGTATTCTGTAGCTAACGTAATTTCTGGTAATCGTACCGCAACGTTGGATTATACCAGTTTACCGGGCTATATTCAGGCTCCGAATCTTTACAAAATTCAGCATAATAGTCAATCTCGTTCGATACGTTTAGCTCCTGGAAGTATGGCAAGAATCAACTTTGCAGTCACTCCAGCTTTCGGGGAACGAAAAGTTGATGGGAAGAACATCTTTGCACCAAACTTTTCAACAGGGGGAGGTTAATAATGAAAAATTTCAGTTTAAATAAGCGAGATTTTATATTAACTGCTTGCGGTGCTGTAACAGTATTACCTACAGTTAGTGTATCGGCACAAAGTATAGTTATTCAAAAGCAGCCTGTAGATTTGGATTTACCGGAATTGAATTTAGGAGTAGAAGATGATAGCGAAGCCTTATTTTCACCACCAATTAGTCAACCGGAAGCAGAAAATAGGGAGCAGAAAGTAGAGGGGAGTAATTCTGATAGTTTATCTTTGACGGTTGAAGAAGATAACCAGCAAAATCAAAATTCTTCTGTTCCTTTATCCCTGGTTAACCAAGTTAGTATGATTACTCCTCAAGCTGGGGTAATTAATACCAAAACGACGAATATCACGATTGGGCACCATCCGGAAGCCAAAGTCGAGGTAAGAGTGAATGGGAAGGCTATAGATAATACTATTAGCAGTTACACTCACAAAGACGAATCACAACAGCTTCATACTCAAATTTGGTATAACGTTCCTTTATCTGAAGGTGAAAACACGATTACTGCTCAAGCTCAAGGAGGTAATCCTGTTAGCGTTAAAGTCATTGTTGAGCAGCAAACAGCCAAGATTTCCCTTAATCCAGTCGGAGAACCCAGCATCCCCGCTGACGGACGTTCTAATATTGATTTTCAAGGTAAAATTACTGACGAAAATGGTAATTTAATTAATCAAGATTTCATAGTTACTCTAAGTAGTGATGCCGGTAAATTTATCGGTGCTGACTACAAACCAGATGCACCTGGTTTTCAAGTACTCGCTCGTGGTGGTGAATTTACCGCAACTTTACAAGCGGGTAATCAAGCTCAAACGGTAAAAGTCAGCGCTGTCTTGGAAAGTTTGGGGCGAAGAGTATCTCCGCCCCAACTTTCCCCTAGTATCTACAGTAAAAATACTTCTCCTCATCTCGATTCAGCAGCAGTTACATATATTGAATTCGTGACTAAT
Organism: Richelia sp. SL_2_1; assembly: GCA_012033205.1. Classification (GTDB taxonomy): domain Bacteria; phylum Cyanobacteriota; class Cyanobacteriia; order Cyanobacteriales; family Nostocaceae; genus Rivularia. The sequence goes on from JAAUSO010000071.1 coordinate 16,875, forward strand.
TTACGTTCTTCCTTAGCCACAGGAACGGTAAATTTAAGGATTGGAGCCGGTGGTAGCGACTACTGGGGTAGTTTTCGCGATTTTGTTAAACCCGAAGAGATTGACAAAGGTACAACTGTAGATTTAGATGCAGCGGTTTTTGCCACAGGTAAAGTTGGAGAATGGTTATTTACGGGAGCTTATAATAGCGATCGCCCTTTGAATCAAGATTGTAATGGTGACAATCGGCTTTTCGGGGGAATTCAATCCTGTGAAAAACAATATCCAGTTTACGGTGATGATTCGACGGTTACTAGTACCGCTCCTTCCATAGACAGCGTTTATGCTCGTATCGAACGTAATCCCAATATCAAGGGAGCGGAAGCCGATTATTTGATGTGGGGTGATTATAATACTCAAGAATTTGCTAGACAATCCCAACTTTATACCGCTACCACCAGACAACTCCACGGCTTTAAAAGCAACTTTAATATTGGTAATTTACAAGTAACTGGATTATTTGCCAATAATATCCAAGGTTTCCAACGAGATACTATTACTCCTAATGGAACTAGCGGTTACTATTTTGTTTCTCGCCGCTCAGTAATTCCCGGTAGTGAAAGCGTGTTTATTGAAGCAGAAGAAATTAATCGTCCCGGTACGGTAATCAAACGTCAGCCTTTATATCGCGGCTCCGATTATGAAATTGATTATGACAGAGGGACAATTTTATTCCGTCGTCCGATTCTTGCTACCGAATTAAATCCTTTACAAACAAGTTTAGTCAATCGGATTGTAGTCACTTATCAAAACGAAGCTGGGGAAGACAGTCAACTTTACGGGGGTAGACTGCAATATAACTTGAGAAATGGCAATAGTAATGTTGATAAAACAGCATTTTTAGGAGCTAGTTATTTAAAAGAAAACCAAGGAACGCAGGATTTTCAACTTTACGGAATCGATTTCTACGCTCCCTTTGCATCGGGTTCCATCATTGGGGAATATGCGCGATCGCAACACAATACTTTCAACTTCGGTGATGTCAGTGGTTCTGCTTACCGTATAGAAGCAAATAGTAACATTAGTGAAAGCTTTCAAGGACAAGCTTATTACCGTTCGGTGACGGAAAATTTTGCCAATAATGCCACCTGGAGTTTTGCACCGGGACAAACTCGTTACGGTGCCAACATTACCGCTAAAGTTACTGATACAACTAGTCTTCAGCTAGGTTACGACCACGAAGAAAATTTCGGTATTGCTGCCGCCGAACAAACCCAATTTTTCGACTTATTCAACCCCCAGCCTCTACCGATACCAGGAAGTAAAATTGATAACTCTTTATCTACATTCAAAGCAGGAATTCAGCAAAAAATTGGTGAATCAGATGTCAAAGTTGAATACGTCAATCGTTCCCGTGAAGATAGAGTTAATAACCAGTTTGAGGGAACCGCTAATCAACTAGTATCGAGTCTCAACCTTCCATTAACACAGAGTCTAAATTTCCGCGCTCAAAACGAACTCAACCTCAACGAAAATGACCCTCTTTATCCCAATCGTACCACCCTGGGTTTAGACTGGGCGCTATACCCTGGTGTGACAATGCGACTAGCCCATCAATTCTTTGATGGTGGTTTGTTAAAAGGTAATAACATTACTAGTTTAGATACTCTTGTCGAACATAAATTTACAGAAGATACCACCATCAACGGACGCTACTCGATTCTTTCCGGTATCGACGGCATGAACGATCAAGGTACCATAGGCTTAAATCACCGTCTTCGTCTCGCACCTGGATTCAAACTAGATTTAGGTTACGAAAGGGTATTTAACGATATTTTCGGTAATTCTGCGACAGGTATCAGATTTGCCCAACCTTATGCAACCGGACAAAGTGCTTCTTCCCTAGGTTTATTTCAAGGAAGTACTTACAGCATCGGCATGGAATACACCGATAATCCCAACTTCAACGCTAATGCTCGCTTTGAATATCGTGATGGGAATCAGAGCAACAATACAGTAATTACCGCAGGAGCATCTGGCAAAATAACACCAGCATTAACCGCAGCAGTACGGTACAAACAAGCTGGTGGAGCAAATCAACTGTTAGAGGGACTTGCAGATACAGCTAATCTCCGCCTTGGTTTAGCATATCGCGACCCCAACAGCGACAAATTCAACGCTTTACTCAAATACGAATATCGGCAAAATCCTTCCATAACACCCGATACCTTATTATCCGGTAGTGGAAATGGTTCCATAGACCATCTTTTTTCCGCAGAAGCCATCTACGCACCCAGTTGGCAATGGGAATTATACGGAAAATATGCTTTCCGTAATAGTAGTAGTTATTTAGCAAATAATTTTACTAATACCAGCAGCGTCAACCTAGCACAATTACGGGCAAATTATCAATTAGGGTATCGTACCGATTTAGCGATTGAAGGACGCTGGATTGGTCAACCAAGCGAAGATTACAGCGAATTTGGTGTAGCGGTAGAAGCTGGATATTATTTAACACCAGATTTTCGTGTTGGTGTCGGTTATGCCTTTGGAAGCGCCGACGATCGCGATTTTACAGGTTATCGTTCTGCGGGAGGTCCCTATCTCAACGTCAGCTTCAAGGTAAATGAATTATTTGGTGGTTTCGGAAGACAAAGAGTAGCACCACCACAGCAAGAAGAATCTTTAACAGGTCAAAGGTAAGAGGTTAAAGGTTAAAGGTTAAAGGTTAGAGGTTAAAGGTACAAAAAATAACTGTCAACTGTCAACTGTCAACTGTCAACTAATTATGAAATCATCATTTAAATCTAAACTAATTCGTAGTTTAATCCTATTATTTACAACTTGTAGCTATCAAAGTTTACTGTTACTAATTCAAGTAAATTTTTCTCAAGTTGCAGCCCAAACCATAACAAGATTATGCGCTGTTCCTGGTAAAGATGGACCGGGGAATAATGTAAATGGTGTTATTAATACCTATTATCCTGGTACGGCGAATGTGAATGCTGGTGCAACTTCCATCCCCGTGGGAACTCCCACAGGTGCATCAATACCAATTCAACCAGGGGATTTGTTATTAGTTATCCAAATGCAGGGAGCAGATATTGATTCGAGTAATACTAATGCTTACGGAGATGGACAACCCGGTGGTTCTGATGATAATCTGACCAACTTTACACCTCCCTCACCGACTGGGGCTAGTGGTAATCTGAATAACACTAACTTTACCGCTGGTAATTATGAATACGTAGTTGCTACCGGAGCCGTTGCTGGTGGTTCAGTGACAATTCAAGGAACGGGTGCAGGAGGAGGACTAATTAATCCCTATAACAATGCTGCTTTCGGTACCCAAGGACAAAGAACTTATCAGGTAATTCGCGTACCGCAATATTCTAGCGCCACTATTACTTCAGGATTGACAGCAAGTCCTTGGAATGGTTCTAGTGGTGGTATTTTAGTTTATGATGTTGCCGGTAACTTAAATTTAGGCGGCGCAGCTGTAGATATTAGCGGAATAGGCTTTCGTGGAGGTGCGGGACGAGAGTTGGGGGGAGCCGCTGCTTCCACTGGTTATAGACAAACTGATTACAGGACTTTATCAACTGATGATACTAACGGTTCTAAAGGTGAAGGTACTGCCGGTACACCCCGATACATATTTAATTCTACAAATAATACTCTAGAAAACACCGGCTTTGAAGGTTATCCCAACGGTTCCTCGGCTCGTGGCGCACCGGGTAACGCTGGTGGTGGCGGTACAGATGGCGATCCTTTGGGAAGATTCCGCTTCCCTAACGGTGAAAATACCGGGGGTGGTGGTGGTGGTAACGCGGGTGCTGGTGGTCTTGGTGGTAGAAGCTTTAGCTCTCGATTATTTATTGGTGGTTTTGGCGGTGCGGATTTTCCCTCTACAAGCAATCGTTTGGTATTAGGAGGAGGAGGAGGAGCGGGAACAACTAACGATGGTTCTGGAAGTCTTCCTAATGGTTTGGCAAGTAGTGGTGCTGCCGGTGGTGGTATGGCTTTGATTCGTACTGGTAGTGTTAGCGGTAATGGTACTATTAATGCTAACGGTGCCAATGCTTTAAATGTCGGTGTGGATGGAGCCGGTGGTGGTGGTGCTGGTGGTAGTGTAGTAGTATCTGCTGCGAATAATAGCCTTGCAGGTCTGGCGGTAACTGCTAATGGTGGTAAAGGTGGTGATTCAGTAGCTAATAATCTTCACGGTCCCGGTGGTGGTGGTGGTGGTGGTATTATCTTCAGTAGCCCCGGTGCCGTAGTTAATGCAAATGGCGGCGCATCAGGTGCTGGTGGCAACCCTGTGAATCCCAATCTCAATTTTGGTGCAACTTCCGGTAGTAACGGTACTACGAATAATATCGGCAATATTAACGGTGCTAGTTCCGGTGCGGAATGTTTGCCACAATTAACTATTACTAAAACGACTTCTACACCAAGTCCTATTCTCAAGCCGGGGAAAGCTATTTATACTATTACAGTTGCCAATGCTGCAAATTTATCTACGGCAACTAATGTTAATATATCTGACCCTTTACCCAACGGTTTTACTTTTGATGGTTCTACTAATCCCACAATTACTTTAATGGTGGTTCAACTCGTACTACTATTAGCAATCCAACTGATGGTGCAACCGTTGCCAATTTTGGTACTTTTAATATTGCTAGTGGTGGTAGTGTTGCCATTACTTTTAGCACCAATATCAACGAAAATGTACCCAACGGAGAATATAATAATCCCGCAATTGCAACTTATTTAGACCCCACTCGTACCACACCAGATGGAACAACAAGTGTAAATTATGACGCGGCAACAATTGGGGAGGAAGTGATAGTTGGTTCCCCAATTCCCACCGAGCCGGAACGTTTACGCGGGCTGAAAAGGATTACCAACGTATACAGAAACGGCGTTCCCATCAGCGGCATTAACTTTGATTCCTTTATTGATAACCCCAACGACCCTATTGACAATTTACCAGGTTGGTTTCAACTTTCACCAGTGGGAGTATTTGATATTAGTCCGCAATTACCTTTAGAAATCGGTGACGAAGTAGAATATACTATGTATTTCCTTGCTGATGGTAATCGACCAGTAGAAAATGTGAGATTTTGCGATTCTATCCCCAACGGAACCAGCTTTGTTCCCAATAGTTTTGGTTCCGGTACAGGTATTTCTGTAAATTTAGCAAATACAATTACAGCTAATACGAATAATACTGATGGTGATAATGGTAATTTTTTCGCTCCAGGAACTCAACTTCCCCCGAATAACTTCTGTCCCAATCAAGATAATTCCACAGGTGTAGTAATTGTCAATCTCGGTACTATTAACCATACCCTTGGTACAAATTTTGGTTTTATCCGCTTTAGAGTCAAAGTCGATTAATCTTCTAATATTATGTGCGCTTAAACACTTATCATGCCTGTGAGGATGGGTAAAGGGTAATTAAAATCCGTGTAATCCGTGTAATCCTTTTTAATCCGTGATTAGAATGGGTAATAGAAAATTACTAAACTTTTATGTTGCTGGTAATCTAGTGACAGGCACTCTGACCTGTCCTAAAATTAAGCTTAACTACATTTCATCGGGAATCACCCATTTAGGCGGTTCCGATAACTTCTTCATTCTGGCAATTTCAGCAATTTCGAGCATTTTTTCTAAAGAAGTATCTTGGATAAACTGTGATGCTTGGTCTCTATACTCAATATTGGGACATTTATCTCCCAAAACACAACCGTTAACACAAGCTTGAGCGCAATTAATTTTTTGTTCTTCCATAGCGAACTCCCCTCTTTACTAATACTTTTATAAAACAGATATTAGCTTCTGGATAAATATTAACGCGCATTCCGATTTTGGTTTACAAGAGTTAGGAGTTAGGAGTTTTGAGTTAGGAGTTTTGAGTTTTGAGTTAGGAGTTTTGAGTTTTGAGTTAGGAGTATTTGTAGAGACGGGGCGTATTGGTACGTCTGTACAGGAGTTAAGATTTGTCAGATTCTATTGATTTACAACCCACGGAGGTGGGTTTCGTTTGTGTAGCTGCGGTTTAAACCGCCGGATACTCTCTAAACCACCCAATGCAATATCATTAAATATTAGATATTAGATATTAGATATTAAATATTAGATATTAAACTTTTTCATCTCTCTTTAATCTGCACGCTTCTATTAAACAAGTTCATAATCAAGGAAATAATTAAACTAAATGTGAGATAGGTCAGCATGATTAATATCATTACTTCTACCGCTTTTCCTGTTTGATTAAAAGTAGTTGAAGCAACAAAATAAATATCGGGATAACCAATCGCGATCGCTAAACTCGAATTTTTAGTTAAGTTTAAATACTGACTTGTTAATGGTGGAATAATCACCCGTAATGCTTGGGGAAATATTACCAATCGCATTATCAAACCGGGTTTTAAACCTAATGAACGCGCCGCTTCCCATTGCCCTTTTGATACCGATTGAATTCCACCGCGAACAATTTCGGCAATAAATGCACCAGTATAAAAAGTTAAACCGATTAATAAAGCAGCTAATTCTGAAGAAAATCTGAATCCTAAAACTTCTAAACCATCTTGACTCAGATAAATTAATCCTCCTAAAGACATTCTATTATTTACATTAGGAAAACTTAAAAAAACAGCAGAATACCAAAATAATAATTGCAAAAGTAACGGTGTATTGCGAAATATTTCCACATAAACTAAGGCAATATTTCTTACTAACCAATTATCGGAAAGCCTTGCTATCCCAGCACTTATACCGACAATGGTAGTAAAGATAATTCCCGCGATAGCCACTCGCAAAGTGTTTAGTAAACCTATCCACAAAGCACGACTATAACTGTCAGTCGGTTGATAATTAATCGGAGTTTCTCCAATATCAAAAGACGCTTCTTGTTGGAGAAAATCAAATCCAAATTCAATACCCAACTGTTGTAAATTACGAGTCACATTAATCCATAAAACCATTGCGATCGCGATTGCTAGAATTACAGCAATAACTTGTGTCGCAATCTGCCAAAACCTCCTATCGCGCCAAAATGACATCATCAGTTATCAGTTACCAGTTATCAGTTATCAGTGATCAATTATTAATTCTTGTTTGTTTCTTAACAATTCTTTACCGAAATGGTGGAGAATATAATAAACCGCCTTTTGTCCAAGGTTGATTGCGATTATCGCGGGGTAAATTGAGTTTGGTTTTAGAACCAAGATTGCGATCGTAGATTTCCCCGTAATTACCGACGTGTTTGATGATTCTGGCACCGAAATCTTTTGTTAAACCAATAGACACACCTAAATCTCCTTCTAATCCCAGTAAACGCCGAACTTCTGGGTCTTTACTACTAGTTTTTAATTGTTCTACATTCTCAGAGTTAATACCTAATTCTTCAGCTTTAATAATTGTATTTACTACCCATCTTACGGTATCTCCCCATTTTGCATCTCCGTCTGCTACTGCTGGAGCTAAGGGTTCTTGTGATAGAGCTTGTTCTAAAATGACGTGTTCTTCTGGTTTGGGTAAAGTGGTACGTCGGGAAATTAACTGGGATTTATCCGATGTTACTGCATCACAACGTCCTTGTTCATAAGTAGCATAAGCAGTGTTGATATCTTCAAAAACTACGGGTTTGTACGTAATTCCCCGCTTACGCATTTGATCGGCTAAATTTTGCTCGTTGGTGGTTCCGGTTTGGGTGCAGATTGCTTTACCTTTAAGGTTTTCTAAAGATTTAATATTACTATTTTGCCGTACCATCATTCCTTGACCATCGTAAAAAACCACAGGCGCAAAGTCCAAACCTACAGAAGTATCACGACTCATCGTCCAAGTAGTATTACGGCTGAGAATGTCTACTTCCCCGGTTTGTACTGCGGTAAATCTTTCCTTAGCGTTGAGATTGCGGAATTCTACAGCATTCGGATTATCAAATAAAGCAGCTGCGATTGCACGGCACACATCCACATCAAGCCCGCTGTAATTACCGCTAGCATCAACAAAACTAAAACCGGGTAATTCTCCACTAACCCCACAAATTAAGTTATTACGGCTTTTTACAGCATTTAAACGGCTGTTACTTTTTGTCGTTGGTTCCGCAACACAAGCGGACATCGTAAGGAACAGAGGTATTAGAAGCAAAAGTTTAATACGCATTGATTATTTATATACGTCATATAAGCGAAATATTGCTTAGTAAACAATATCAGATAGTTCTCAAATCGGTAAATTCTTTATTTAATATGAATTCAACAGAGTAAAACCAACCATAAAGAAGTCGGGTTTTTTACCTGAAATATCTGTAATCTTATATCTTGCACAGAGCCGCATAATAAGCAGCTAAATAATAAAAATAACGTAAAGCTGTCATATTTTTAGCCCATTTTAATCAACTTATGCAAATACATAACAAAAATCATCAATTAGCTTCAAGTATCATATTTATTTACTCCTCAAGAATTAAAAAATCCAAATCACAAGTCCTCTGCCGATAGATTTGCAATATTATGTCAGCGTTTAGAATTATTTATTAGTAGAACAACTAAATTTTATAGTAATCTAATAAAGCTATTATTTCTCGGCTAATAATTAGTATTTTTATGAAAACGCCACAGATAAAACTTCTGACAGAACCGTTTTTACAATTCCCCACTGAAAATTCCATCAAAGTTGTCTGGTTTACGGAGTTTATGGGTGAAGCACATTCTGTAGCATATGGTAGTCAGTTGCTTGAAAGTGTCTTTACTAAGAATATTAGATTGATTCATTTAAGAGAAGACCAACAATCGCGAGTAGGAAATCAAACCGCAGACGGACAAGTTTATCATAAACCTGTTTTGAGAGAAATATGGCGACATGAAGCTAATTTAACTGACTTAATTCCAGGTAAACGGATATCTTATCGAGTCACAAGTATTGCAGAAAATAACCAATTAATCAGTAGTAAGACTTATACTCTTGAACCAGCACCATTACCCGGTAAGCCATTAAAAATTTTATTGACTTCCGACCATCAAATCAAACCAATGGTAGCAGCAAACTTACAAAAAGTTAAAGAAACCTTTAAGCAAATTGATGCAGTTTTCTTTGCTGGTGATTTAGCTAATATACCAGACCGAGCAAGTGAATGGTTTGATGATAATCGTGGAAATGCTTTTTTCCCTTGTTTGCAAGGACGTGCTAAGTATGTAATGGAATACGATGGTGTACAAACGACTTATACTGGAGGACAAATTATTCAAAATGCTCCAATATTTCCTTGTATTGGAAATCATGAAGTGATGGGACGTTTTAAGACGGGAAAAAGCTTGGATGGAGAATTTAACGATACGATTCCTCGTCATATTGCACGAGAACTTTATGGAAAAGAATCATTAAAAGATAACTCTTTTAATACTGATACTTATGAACAAATTTTTAGTTTACCCCAAACAGAAACCGGAGAAAAAGGTTATTATGCAATCAGTTTTGGTGATGTACGTCTGGTAGTTTTATATGTAACTAATATGTGGCGTTATCCTACTACGGAAAATAACTGTAGAGGTAAATATGCCGAACCAAAAAACGAATTAAAAAATCCGGAAAATTGGGGATATGGACAGCATATTTACGAACCAATTTATCAAGGTAGCTCTCAATATAATTGGTTGGTTAATGAACTAAATAGCAGGGAATTCCAGCAAGCGAAATACAAAATAGTGATGTTTCATCATCCACCCCACACCTTAGGAGATAACATCATACCAGCTTATACCGACCCAGTGCAGATCATCGAACGGGATAATAATGGTAATATTACTTCGGTACGTTATGAATATCCTAAAGAGCAGGATTATATTATCCGTGATTTGATACCCCTGTTAGAAGCAGCAGGAGTACAATTAGTATTTTACGGACATTCTCATTTATGGAATCGCTTTGTTAGTCACAGTGGAATGCACTTTTTAGAAACATCAAATGTCGGTAATTCTTACGGTGCAGCATATGGAAATAGAAAGCGAAACAACGTACCCAATATTAATAATGATAATTATACAGAAATTGGCAACCCCTACGGCTTAGAGCCAATTATACCCACAATAGCACCGTTGTTAGACGAAAATGGTCAGCCATTACCTTATATTTCTAGCAATGAAATTACCGTTTTTAGTATTTTTGATACGCAACAAGGAACTATAAGTAGTTATCGTTTTGATACTCGTAAACCTGATTCGGAAGTGATTAAATTTGATGAGTTTAAATTGAAGGATAATGGGTTATATAATCACTGACATATCCGACTAAAATACTTTTGCAGTTAAAGCAGTTAAAATTTATATCAGGTGCGTCATGCTATGGCAATAACGCACCCTATTGACTAATTAATGTATTTAATATATTATTCCACTCTATTTTATGAATAGTTTGTAATTCTTTATCTTGTTCTACAAAATTAGAATAATCTTCAACAAATTTTTCCACTGATGTAATTAATCTTAAATAATATTTAAGTGTCGGGATAATTCCATTAATAATAACTTGACAACCATGATTATTTGCAATGGATTCAATTTCTGATTGAATTTTTGCTTGATCTTCTTGTAGAATATCAGCCGAAGAAAGTATATAGTATCTTCTAGGACTATGTTTTAATATCTTATCTTTAGCATTCAGAATCATTTGCAGATTAATTGGTTTACCTTGCTTTATTTCTATAGCTTCAATAAGTTTTTTGTTTTTATCAAAGATTTCTATATCTCCTGCTGTTTTAGAAGTTCTATCTGAAGCAGTATGACTACCTAAATCTTTTAAAATACAACCTTTATATCTCTCTAATTCTTGAGTTAACCTTTGATAAATTGCGTATAAAGCTATCACAGGTAATTTAGAGCCTCCAAAGGTTTTATAGTTATGATTAAAGTGGGCTTCTAAACAATGCACAACTGTTATTATATTTAATTTCTCAGAATCAGCTAATTTAGTGATAGTAATTTGGTTAGCTTGTGTAGTTTGTTTGATTTGAGCAAGTAGTAATTTAGTAATTAGCTCTGTTTTTTCAGGATGATTCTCAACAAAATCAATAATACTTAAAAAAGCTTTTTTAACATCTTTATTATTAATTTTACCGTTGTAATTTAGAGTGTAAGGATAAGGCTGTTCTAAAGAACGTGTTAACCATCCGCTTTCTGCCATCGCAGGTAATCCTAATTCTTTGAGCGTAGGCGTAATATATTGAGTATCTATTGTTCTACCAGAAAATCCTTTAGGCATACTTGTTTGATGATATCTAATATCTTGGCTTGGTTCAATCATTTTATGTATTAATCGTGTTATTAATACTGTGTAAACACCTTTTTGTCTAGAACAATTTTGAGCGATAATCTTAATATCTTTGAATAATTCTTCTGATACTTGAGAGTTAGTTTGCTCTAAATCTGATGATGCATGATATATTTCCAACAATTTTTGTTTATGATTCATAGTATTCAATTCTAAAATTTGAAGTTGTAATGGTTTTAATTGATAAAAATTAATATCACGATTACATATCTTTTCTTTTGATATAATTAAGTCTTGTTCTTCAATTTGAACTGCTAATTGATAAACCATGGGAACACACACAGAATTTCCAATTTGCTTATAACATTCTGTAGGTGAATCATGTATTTTAAATGAATCGGGAAACCCCATGATTCGATAGCATTCTTGGATTGTTAATTTACGAACTTTATTTTCTTTAGGTAAATAAATGAAAAATCTTCCTGATGTTTCCTGAGATGGAATAGTAGGATGAACTCCCTCAACTGAATAAATACGATTGGGTTGATGGTGTACTCTAGAAAGATGTTCTGTATTTGCTCTAACTCCTTTTCTCCAAGTTGTTTTATTATTTCTATATCCAATAAAAATTAATCCAGAAGGTTGTTTTTTCGGATTTTTGATTAAAGTATATTCTTGCTCATTTAAATATTCCAAATTCCCTTTCGGACAAAGATAATCTTCTAACTTTTTAATGGAATTATTTTTCGGAATTTTATTAAAATAAATTTTTTACTTTTGGTTGCTAAAATTATAATTCTTTCTCTATTTTGTGGAAGCGAAAATTCTTTAGAATTAAGCACTTTATAATCAACTAAATAGCCTAAGTTTTCCAAAGAATAAATAATTATATCTAAAGTTCTACCCTTGTCGTGATGAAGTAAATGGTTTACATTTTCCAGAAGTACAACACTAGGCTGTTTAACTTGTATAATTTCGCAAATATGAAAAATAGTGTACCTCGTGTATCCTCAAAACCCTGTCTTTTTCCACAGATACTGAATGGTTGACAGGGAAAACCTGCGGTTAAAACGTCAAAATCTGGTATCTCTTTAATATTTAATTTTGTGATGTCACCTTTAGGCTTTTCTCCAAAATTATTAAAGTAAACTTCTTGACAAGCAGAATCTATTTCACAAGAATATACACATTTATATCCAGCTTGTTCAAAAGCTAGTCTAAAACCTCCAATTCCAGCAAAAAGGTCGATAAATGTATGTTTTTGTTTATTCACATTAAAATAATTATTCAACAGTCTTTTAATATAACAAAAATATGTCAATCTAATTGATTAATCTGACATCTATACAAACAGTACTTTATCTTAAATTAATCTCTAACCGACTAGCTTAATCTGTCTTTTTTTTATTTGTATCAAAATAAAGTAGTTATAAATCTGATTGATTCAACCATTCATCTTTTAGAATTTCAAATTCCAAGGTATCCCAATAGCGATTTTTAAAAAATTCGTTTCTAGGTAACTTGTGCGTAAATTTCATTCCTACTTTCTCTAATACTTTTCTTGATGCGGTATTTTCAGCAATACAATGCGACCAAATACGGTATAATTTTAACTTCTCAAACCCAAACTTTAAAATAGTGCTTGCAGCTTCTGTAGCGTAACCTTTTCCCCAATAATTTGGTGAAATTTCATAACCAAGTTCAGCTTCACTAGATTTGAACTTGTGTTTGCGAATACCGCAGTTTCCGATTAATTTATGCTCGGATTTTAATATTAATGCTAATTGAAATTTAATTCGCGGTAGCTGTTTTTGTTCCTCTAAAAACATTTGAATAAAATCTTCTACATCTGCGCGATCACGATTTTCCCATTCACAAAATTGTAGATAGCGTGAATCGGATTGATAAGTCAAAACTTCTTGCCAATCTTCAATGATAAATTCCCTTAAAATTAATCTTTCACTGTTAATCAACATTTACTAATTATATTATTTTTATCTCCTAATAAATACTATTTACAACAGCTACCGCTTGACAAAATTCGAGAAATTCTTTTTCTAAAAAATCTCTCTTTGCGTAGTTAGCCATGACGCTGATAAACTGTACATTTCCCCAAATATAGCCGTTATGAGAATCTATTCTGTCCAAACTCGCTGTTTTGGGATGCAATACATTACTATCCCATTCACTAGTTGTTTGATGATTATCTAAATTCCATCCTGTATAAGGACATCTACCACCTTGTTTTTCCCAAAGCAGTTTTAAATATTCTAAAGTAATATTACATTCACGTCCATTACTTTTGACTCTTCTTCTTGCAAGTCTATGATGTTGACGAAATGGTGAATATTCATCTCTTCTACTATTAGTTAAAACATTGTCCGAAACTTTTAAAAATTTATGCTCATCTATGGAATTATTACCCAAAATTTTGTATTTATAAACGTCGTGACAGAATTTTATTAAATCTTGTTCGGTAAAAACATTTTTCGCAAAGTTGGCAATTATAGCCACAAATTGGATATTCTCAGGAATGTAACCCAATGAAGACTCTATACGGTCTACACTCGCTCTATCTATTGTTAAAATTGTATTTTGATAATCAGTAGTGCTGGGTAATAAAACTAAATTCCAGCCAGTGTAAGGGCAAATTCCTTGTTGCTTTTCCCACAATTGTTTTAAATCCGCTAATGTGACAGAACATTCATGCTTTCTATGTTTTGCCGATTTTTTCATCACCTTCAGATGATTTCGGAAAGGTGAATATTCATCTCTTCTTATTATGTTCCTTAAATAAGATGTATCTTTATTCGCTTTATCTCCAAAATTTGTTAACCCTTTAAACTTTCCAAAGCATGATTTGGAACAGAAATGAAGTCTTCCTAATCTTTCACTTCTCTTAAACTCTGCTATTCTTTTGTTAAATTCTTTTTGACAACTTGGATTATGACAAGTCACAACTATTATTGATGCAGGCATTATTCGTAGTTTTTTAGTTTTTTAATTATGAAACTTTTTTTAAACTGAAAGAAGCAGTAATTTATAGCAAATCTAAATTCTCATAAAAAAACACATTTATCAAGATATAAATTTACTTGATAAATGTGCTTATAATACATTAATAAATCTTATGGAGCTTATGGGAATTGAACCCATGTCCGAAATGGGTATTCACCCCCGCATCGTTCACAGGTTTAGCCTCGTTTACCCTTAAGGCAGGGACCGTTCATTATCCCGAACGGTGGGATGCTTTGGTAAAGTCTTTTCTAACAAGTCCACCAAAGGGAACTTATTAGAGCATCCGTTGGGGGTTGCTCTCTAATCCTTAACGGAGTCAAACTAGAGAGAAGCGCACGAAAAAAGTTTAAGCAGCTACTGCTTGACGCTTGAATGCTACAATGTTGTTTGCATTTATTATTTGTTTTGAGCCTTGATTTACGAGATTTGACTCTCTCTCGACCTGAATCAACGAGCAGCTTTCACCACCCCGTCGAAACCATTAAAGCCCCATGTGCTTCATATCCTATTATAGTGCGGATTTTGCAAATGTGCCACTAAACTGAAATTATGACCTTTTGACACTCTCAGGGTTAAAACCACGCTCGATTCTGCGGACAGAGTAAAACTCTCGCTGCGACTGTCAAATGTCGCCTAGACGCTCAAAACTACTACCAACCAAGGTGTAGAGATTGCGCTTACTTTTACTGATCTTGCAGCTTTCGGAGTCCATCACTAAGCCAATTCGGTACGCTCTGCAACCTGCCATTGTTCGCTCCTTGCTTGTCATACTGCCATCAGGCTTAAAACTTGACCGTTGTTTCAGGGGAGCCGGGATTTCTCCGTACTAGGATGCTTCAACACGTAGATAGTTATTCTTACTCAGCACCTAATTTTAGCACAAACACCACGGTGGTTAAAACCACCCGTGTCGCTTTCCTCCCAAGTCTGAAGACGTTGGGCTTCCCGCTTGCCGCGTGTTTCTTGTGAAAGGTTTATTTCTGACAAAAAAGGCAGTCCCGATGAAAAACAATTTTCACCACCAATTGTCCAAGTCTTAATATTTTTCCGACTGCCGCTCATCTCAAAGAGATGGTTCTGTGCCGACTGCCCATTGCCGACTTAGAAGTCAGAGGGCAGAAGGTAGTTACATTCGGACTGATAGACACAAAAATTCAAGTGTTATAACTACCTGTAAATTCTACGTAACTGTTTATAGGTAACAAAAAAATAAGTAATTAGTTGATTTTACTCAATTGACGTTTGGGGGAAAATCGCTTAATTATATAGGGCAACACAAATAGGAAACTAGAAGTCTATCAAAATATCAGCTTCAAAGCTCCGATCGCGAAATTATGTCATAAAATACACGTTACCTAATAGAAGTGTATTGGGGTTAGTTACTTTTTTTCATTTTATTAGTAAGTATGTCTAAACGTGCCTTGAATGTTGCAAAGCCAAAGTTAATTTTACAACATTTGTTAGCAGTAATTTTCAGTACAAGTTTGCTTGTTCCTAATCTAAAAAGTCAACCAGCAAGCGCACAAGTAACCAGATATTGCCATATATCATCCAGCGCAGCCCAAGAAAAAGAGCAATTGCGGTTGTTAGCCCAAAAAGGCGATCGCGATGCAGAAAGACGTTATCAGCAGTTGGTGAGAGAACATTCGCGAGCAGTACAGGACTGTCGTAGACGCACATGGCCCCAAGTGCAAGCGATTTGGTTGCGCTTGTATCCCTGCGACGTTCAAGCGGGTTCGCTGCAAAAAATCATGGATAAGGTTGTCAACCAAGGCTACAACCAAGTTTATATAGAAACTTTTTTTGATGGGCAAGTACTGTTACCAGCAAGTACTAATAATACAGCATGGCCTTCAGTAATTCGGACTCCAGGTCAAGAAAACACCGATTTATTGGCGCAAGCCATCCAAAAGGGCGGGAACGGGGATTAAAAGTATACTCTTGGATGTTTACTACTAATTTCGGCTATACCTATGCTAAACGTCAAGATCG
>JAAUSO010000269.1 GCA_012033205.1 Richelia sp. SL_2_1
CAGCGATTACAAAGCCACCAATTGTTTTTACTGGTTTTTCCATTCCTTCAACCTCAAATCCGTCATTATAATTAGCTCTAAACCCAGATAAACCAACTATTGAACTAATTGAACAAATAGAAAAACATAATCCTGCTGCAAGCCACAGAGATGCGCCACCGTTGATTAATAAAAGCAGTCGTGCAAGAAAAAATCCGCTAGCACTTAACGACCAACTTATGAAATATTTCTGTACTAGTTCCGTTGTTTGAATGACTTGCTTTCTATGTTTTTTACGTTCTTCTAGATGTTGTATTAAATCTTTGGGTAGTGGCGTATCTGGGGTAGTTTCTGAATGTTCTTGTTCTTCTAATTCGTTAAATTGCTCAATCATATGTTAATGAATGTTGGGACAAGTTAGAAGTTGGATAAGTTAAAAAGGAAGAAAATTAAATAAATGGTAGTGTTGTTATTAATCCATTAATCAGCAATTCTTCTCTCTTCTTTGAGAAATTAAAATCCAAGGATTGCATTTTTGATTTTTTGAATTATTGAACGACCTGCATATTGTTTCTTAGGCTTTAAATCATCTCTAGCATTATCGCCAGCATCAAGATAATAGTTACCTAATTCTTTATCGTGTTGTAAATCAATTGTTTGCTGTCTTACTTCTGTTTTCAATTCTTCTTGAAGCATCTTGTATTCGCCATCGATTGACATCATATGCTTATCAATCCAAGCTTTTAATTGAATATGTTCTGTGGCTTGTTTATGGCGCAATTCTTCTTTACTTTTAGCTGATTCAAAGTCAAGGCTTAATTCTTCTAATTGATTTGCTAGTTTATCGTCGGCAAGAATGGATGATTGGATTTCTCGTTCAATACGTTCTCCACTTACACCTGCTTGTTTGTAGATAGCTGCGAGAGTTGTGTTTAAATCTTCTGCTCCTTTAATTGCAGCTATCATATTTTCTTTAACTTTTGGCGCAAATTCGCTTATTCTTGCTCCATCATTGCCCATTTGTCCTATTAGTTTGAGTGCTTTTTTATCGCCCATTAATGCTCTATAAACTAAGTTTGTAGAAGCGTTAAATTTACCACGTAGCTGCTTTTCTAGGTGGCGCGATTTTGAAGAAACCAAGTTTTTCAGCTTGCCAGTATTTCTCACAGCGATTAATCCTCTCTTGAGTTAGTATTTCCGTGCATTGATAGTTCATCCAGTTTTGGTATTGCTGTATTCTGTCTTTTCTTTCTAAGTAGGCTTGGTATTTGAAGTGATAGCCGATTGATTGGTAACAGTAATCTATTAGGAATAAAGCAGGAATTATTATTACTAATAGCCTAAATACATTTTTTAAATGCAGTTCTCTACTGTGTTGTGAATGCTGCTGCGAGCGTTTTGGAGAAGCTTTTGAGACTAGAGCTTTTTTGCTCTAACACCTCCTTTGTTGTTATGGCTCCTTCTACACTCTTTCTTTGCAAGCTGGTAGTTCTTTTATCAATGTAGTCGCGTAGGTTGTTATTGCTGTTATCGATTTGTTGTTCTATTGAATCAAGCTTACTTTGGGCGTAATCTTTGATTGATGAGTTGATAGATAAAGCAGCACTAACAAAGTCGGTAAATGAGTCGCTAACAGTTTGGGAAATATCTGTGATTTCTGATTCACCCAACTCTATTCCCAACGACTGGGCTTGTACTGATATCAATTGCTCCTTTTGTTGGTTGGTAATAGCTGTTGAGTTAGGTGTAGATGCGTGATGCTCGTCCGATAAAGCAGCTGTAATTTCTTCTGGTTCTGATACTGTCAATTCTGTATTTTGATGCTTATCTAAAAGCAGTTGGGTAATCGTATCAATATTCTCTGAACCTACAGCTTCTAAATCAAAACCAAGTGAGGAGATTTCAGCTATCAAGTTACTTCTAGTTATCTTGATTCTTTTATCGGACAATCGTTTCTGAATACGTTTAATAAAATCTGTTTTAGCCATTATTAACGCTCCGTCTTTTTGCGTAAATACCAACAAAATGCACTGACTACGACTGGTACTAACTCGGAAGGTGTGTATTCTTCCCTTTTTCTAAAATTCAATCCAGCACGATAAAACCAACGGTAAAAGGTAATATCTGGAATAGAAGAAGGGATTTTTTGACTCAATATCTTTCTGAATTTACTCCCAACAATTAATTCTTCTTTGGAATTTCTGATTGTTTCTACCTCCTGCCAGACTTGAGTAAATTCTGACAATTCAATTGGCAAACGCTGGCAAGCTTTACGCATAGTCGCGTAAGTTTCTAAGTTCTCAAGAGTTACTTCTCCACAAGTTCCACGCAAGCAATCTTGAATCCTGTACCAGCTAGAATCGCTAATCTTTTTACCCAGTTTGGACTCGTAAAAATCTTTTAATGGACGTGATGATAACCTCATTTTCTATATCCCCGAAGACAGTCAACATTTGATGCCACTGATTGTGCAAGGCTGGAGCGCACTGTATAGGTTGCTGCTGTAAAACCTCCATGCACCGAAAAATTCTCACGCACTGATAAAAATTACAGTGCATGACCTCCACACATCGGCAGTTTTTCTGATTTCACTTGTTGAATAAATGGCTGTACCTCCTTAATAGACTGTATTTCAGCGGTTTATAAGGGTGAAAAATTTTAATGTAACTAATTACAACATCACAACCTTAGCATACAATTAGAATACATATAGCATCTTATAAGATGTTTTTTAGTTCTAAAGTAATCTTAGGCGTACCATATAGGATGCAGTCTTTATGGAAAATGGTGTGAGCAAGCGATTCACAGTTACAGTTCCGGATTCAATTTTTGAAGATTTAGAAGCTTTGGCAGATTCGCAGGGTCGTCCAACAGCGAATCTTGCTGCTTTCTTAATCGAAACAGGTGTTAATCAAATTAAAGAAAGAGGAGACTTCTCAAGTAAAAAGTCTTCTTTACAAGAAGAAAAAAACAAAGAAAGAAGCGAATAGTATTCATATATGAACATAATTCACAGATTAAAGTTACATCTTTTCATCAAAGTGCTGACAAATGCTGACAATACTCAAAAAGTTTCTCCTCTGTCATCTTTGGGGTAAACTTCATATCAAGAAGCATTTAAAATCCTTTTTAGAAAAGCTAATTGGAGGCGAACAACCATAGGGCAGTTGAAACCGTAAAAGCTGCTGAAATTTTAGATTTAGACGCGGAACAATTACTAAAATTAAGAGATTCTTTAACAAAACAAAGTTAATGACAGAAGATAGTTTTATAAATATACAGATGTGTAGTGAAGCTTCTATGACGATGGGTGGTGTGGAGTTGTGAGAGCTAATTATTTTTATTTTTGCTCTAATAAATGCTTGATGAGTCCGCGTAGATGTACAATAAATCAGAAATCTTCAGTATTTTCCTTGACAATTTCTCCAACTACCATAAGGAAAGTCGGTAAACTACTTTAGTGAAATAAAAATTTACATTTATCGGGAGGTACAAAAAAGCAGGCAACAAGTTCATTACTCTTATCGCCTGCAATAAATTGAAAGTAAAAAATTACTACTTTTAAATATTTAAAAGGTTTAAAAGGGAGGCGGGTTAAGTCGTCTACCAACTAAGAAGTGGTCTAATAGCAGCGTCAGAAACTGTTACCACATCTAAGTTCAAAAAAGACGTACTTGTGCCACGCCGCCACAAGCATATACCTTATATTACTACAGCTAGTAGCGAATAGTAATGTGTAGGGTAATGATTTTCTAGCTAAAAATCAAGATTTGTAATATACAATCTCAAAAAAATAACTGTTTGTTACACAATCACCGATTTTTGGTAATCATTCCAAACTAGAACAAATGCTTGACTTGGCGCGGCAACCTTCCTCCAATTCCACCCACATCACTGAATTGGAGAAACATCATGAAGGCTACAAATTTACCCCCACATCAAAAAAGAAACGTCGATCGCGCAGCAGTCGGATCAAAAAAAGACGCAGCGTCTCAGAAGAAATCCGCCCCCCATTACCAATTCGAGCCTCCGGACACTGAACCTACGGCGGTAATAGCTAAAAACCGTCAAATCGTAATCAACGCTCAGCAAATAAAGCAGCATTTAGCAGCACTGGGCTACTTAGAAAACGGCGATACAGTTTACGTTCGTGCTTTTTATCCAAGTGACGACCCCCGCAAAAACGAAGATAAGGGACGTAAAACGCAGTCTCATAACTTAAATCAATTAATCAAAGCAGCAAACCAATATCAAGAAGAAGGCAGAGGCGTTTATATCGTCGTAAACGGTGGCGGACATAGTGATAATTTCGTTTCCAGAGCAAGGGCTATCTTCTACGAACACGACAATCTTGATAAAAAAATTCAAGAAAAGCTATGGGAAACTTTAGGACTTCCCGAACCCACATTTCAAGTTGACACGGGCGGTAAATCAATACACAGCTACTGGGTATTTGACAAACCAATAAATGTTCTGGAGTGGAAGGAATTACAAGCGGATTTACTGGAGTTTTCTGATGCTGACCGTACAATCAAGAATCCCAGCCGGGTAATGAGGTTAGCAGGAGCTAACCACATATCGTCAAGTGGGGTATTTCCAACACAATTAATCAACGTCACCGAACACAAATACAGTTACTCCTCATTGCGGGCAGTTATCCCGACTAAAAAAGATTTTTCGCCCCCATGCCCAGAACCTAAAACCTACAATCCTAGTTACAACAATAATACGATTTGTAGCATTGATTGGGCTAAGAGCTATTTACAAGCTTTAAATTTCCATCGCGCTGACGATTACAACGAATGGATTGCTGTTGGCATGGCGCTAAAAAGCATTCATGAAAGTTTATTAAATGATTGGGACTCTTGGAGTAGTCAATCAAGTAAATATAGACCAGGAGAATGTTCTAATAAATGGAAAACTTTTAAAGTTGGCAATCCCTCTGAAGAAATAGCAAAACTGGGAAGTTGGGCTAAAAAAGATGGTTGGCGCAGCCCATTTAAAAAGGATGACGTTTCATATTCGTTCGTAAGTAATAATGTTCAAACTGGGAACAAACAAGGAAGAGAGAAGAGGGAAGAGGAAAGAAGTTTTATTGACTCGGAGGTATTAGACTCAAAAACAATTCCAACTTCGGAGAAAACAATTCCAAAAACGACCGACAATACCAAACATTCTAGTGAAGGAACTGACGTAACAGAAATTTTGTCGGAAGTAGATAAATTAATAAATCTCAATTTATCTGCCTCGGAAACTCGCTCGTATTTTATCAAGCTATCGAAGCAATACAATTTAAAAGTCTTGGAGATAGAAAAGCTTTATAAAGAAAGACTCCAAGAGCTTGAAATAGTAGAAGACAGGGAAGATTTATTTGACAATCTTACTCGGTTAATCAACACTCAAAATGAACGGTTAAACCCTTATGATTATTTATGGGGTGACGGTGGACGGCTTGCAAAATCAATGGTAGACATAGCGTCCGCTATGCCAACAGCAGTAGAATTTCTTTTTTCTACTTTTATTCCTACTGCTGCTTCTTGTTTGGGTACAGCCGCTACTATTGCAGTTAAACAACAAGGTGAATTTACACAACCCTGCATATTCCGCACTTGCTTGATAGCTAAATCTGGAGATATGAAATCTCCGCCTCAAAAAGTAATGATAAAACCACTTTTAGAGTTAGAAGCAGAAGCAAGAGAACGTTATAAAGAAGACTTGGAAACTTATTCAGAAGAATTGAGAGAATGGGATAAAGGCGGTAAAGAAGAACCTTTACCTTCAAAACCAGTATGTGAAAGACATATTCTGCAAAACGGTTCAATAGAAAGTAGAATTGCAATTCATACGGAAAACCCAAGGGGTTATCTACTATATAAAGACGAATTTTCTGCCCACATTACTGGAAGAAATAAGCATAGAAACGGTAAAGGTGATGATGCAGAAAATGAATTGACAGAATTTGACGGTGGCGCACTTGTAAAAGATGTGATGGACGAAGAAAAGCGCCTATTTCTGGAAAAATCTGCCATTTCCAGAACTGGAACTACACAATACGATACGATACAAAAATTAATGAAAGACCACGAGGATTCTACAGGTGAATTTGCTCGTTGGTTAGTTTGTTTGGCGCAATCTCCCCCACCTTATCTAGACCTTCTTGGAGAAGATAATCCCAGCAACATAGGTAAACTTCTCAAACGTCTTTACAAAAATCTAAAAACAATGCCTGACAAGCAATATTTTTTAGAAGCAGGCGAAACAAGATTAATTTATCAGCATTACCACAACTATTTAGTAGATTTGGCATATTCTGAGAAACATCCAGGAATTCAAATTGCTTTACCTAAATTACGAAGTTACTTTGCTCGTTTCTGCTTACTGCTCCACTGTGTAAACCAAGCTTTAGCGGGATTTCATCTCAGCCCCAAGCAAACTATAGATGCCAAAACTGTTTTAGTGGCAAGTAAATTGGTGGAATATTACCTGGGTCAGTTGCGAGTTTTATATTCTATCAATAGTCCGCAAGCTGATTTCTCTGGTAGAGTTTTAGCTTTAAAACGTTGGGCAGAAGGTAAACAATATATTACTGTCCGCGATGTTTCTCGTGGGTTAAGGCAGTTCCGTAACTTACCAAAAAAAGAAATTGAAGCTGATTTACAAATTCTGGTTGATGCGAATTATTTGACCAAAGAGATCAAGAGTAAAAAGACCATATATACAAGTGTCGCCACAAGTGTCGCCAGGAATTCTGTAAGTGTCACCACAAGTGTCGCCAGTCAGAAAAAGGCTGAATCGTTTATAAATAATGATTTAGATATAAACCATAAAAATAAAGTGTCGCCAAGTGTCGCCACAAATGTCGCCACCTCGAACCTAGACATATCAAGCAATACAGCCGAAAATACTACCAAGTGTCGCCATAATAAAGATTCTTCTTCTTCTGGTTCAAATTTGAATCAATATATATATAAGGATTCTGATGTGTTGCCCATAATTAATAATGGCGACGGCGACAGTGGCGACACTTGGGGTGAAACGCAAGCACAGCAAGATAAGAGCGGTGGCGACAGTTGTAAAAATACTGGCGACAGTGGCGACAGTTCGGTAAGAAGCCAATTTTTAGAAAATGATTATGAAATTAATAGTGGCGACGGCGACA
>JAAUSO010000270.1 GCA_012033205.1 Richelia sp. SL_2_1
TATTGCACTACCCCAAGTCTTAGTAATTATCCATTCTCCAAACAGGTTTTGGCAAAGGGTTAAGGTGTAAAATCGCGTATCTCTTTGCCACTTCGATTGAAGCCATTTGTCAAGTTGGTAGGCAATTTTTACAGTCATCTTAACCACGTTTTGCTGAAAATATGCTCCCCAGATATCAACACAATGATTTTAATAAGGCGGGAAATGATTTGTACGGTACTGAATTAAAAATACCAGTTACCTTCCGGCGTAAATTTTTTTGCTTTCTTAAAAGGGAGTTATCATGGATTACGTTGTAGAAGATTTGAACAAAATTCAGTCACATCAAGGCTTCTACGACGTGGATTCTACATAACGCACTGCATAAAGCAACTAGGTTTGATTTTCTGTTATCGGCAGGATTCCGATTCCAATGATGGACTTGTAGCGTGTTCGCTCTACGTTGGGATTTAGTCCAATCTTCTGGTATTTTTTGACCTGGTTTTATGCAAGCTCTACCGCATTTTTGACACTCCCAATTTTTATCAGCTTTAATGGTAGTAGTTAATTCTTTCCAATTATCTGGGTAGAAAGATTGAGAATTGGAGGTCATCTTCTTATATAAAATAAATGTGGAAAAGTTGAAAAGTTTATTTAAAAACCCATTATCTTGAATGGCGAATATAAAATATGAAAAGTTTTGTTGCGTCTAATTAACCCAAAGTCAACGTTTCCTCTTGGAAATCAACAACCAATCGTCTGGTAAATAACCAAGGTAAACCCAGCAAAACTTCTGCAATCCCATCTCCAGCAATTACAGGGATATTAAACTCTTCACCAGCTAAACTTACAATTCCCTCGTAAATATTAAATTGTGCTTCTCCTTGTGCTGTAATCCGGGTTTCTTCATTATCAACAAGCTGCCAGCCAAAGCTTTCAGCGTCAGCCGTGTTAATTGCCAGCCAATCTGTAAACCCCGTATCGAGAAGTGCATCAACGGTTATAGCTAGCCCGTCAGCCGCTACAAGGTCGATTTCAAAAAAAAGCTCGCCTCTACTACTAAATTGTCCTTCAATCAATTTATTTTACGATACCCCTGTTAATTGGAAAGTACAAATCAAACGTCCTGGATGCTTTGCTCTTGCTTCCTTTTGAGCGATTTCTTTATTTTCATTAAGAAAATACTCACCGCTTTCTGGTTCAATCGCAACATACCCGGAGGAAGTGTGATTATCATTCAATTCGGAACAAAGCTTATTATAAATTGAACGCGCACGCGCAATATATCCCGGACTTGCCTTCTTAGATGAAAATTCATTGGTATACTGCTTGATTCCTACCCAAGGGCTTCTGCTACGTGAATGATTTAGTTGTTGATTTCGGTTATTTGAATGCTCAGATTGCCCGTTTGTAGATGTCAAATTATCCACACGGGGAAGGCTTTCTGGGGAAGAATTGCTCATATTGTCAGTACTCCCAAGCAAGAAAATAAATTATTCATATTTCTTTAGATTAACGGATAACTTTAAAGTCCTAACCAAGGTCGCAAGTTGCCCCGTTTAACTTTAAGTAAGCTTCCTCCTTGAGTACGAACTTTTATTTCTCGGCTACCGCTTCTAGCTTCCATAATTTCTACTCGTTCTCCGTTGTAATCAGCATCTCGGTTTAAACCAACTTGCCAAGCGCGATTAGCTGCATCCTTTATATGCTTGATTTGTACGTTCGTATAGTTCGCTGTCTCCGCAATTAATTCGCTTGTCCTAATAGAGAGGACTAGTTTACCCAGCGCGTACTGGTCATCCCAGCAGGCAACTATCTTAGAACCTAAAGATTGGTTTTCTGACGATTCAGAAGACGGTTCGTGACAGTTAGTATTACCAGGAGTGACGGTTTCGTGATGGCTTGTATTGCCTGCCGTTGTTGACTTTGACGGTTGTGATGCTTTACCAGCATTTTCTGCTGTTTTAGAAGGGTCGTCATCTACCACCTGATGACGACTGTTTTCATATTGATTTTCTCTTAAATAACCGTCACTTTGCTCAAATCCGTCACTGGCAGGGTTTTCAACCGTCACTTTATCTGTCACTAACCCATCACTAGAACCGTCACTAACTGTCACTGTTTCTAACAAATCTCCCGTTATTGGACGCGGTAAGTGTTGAAAACCAGGTAATTTGAGCGATATCCCTTTGATATAAGTTCCTTTATTACTACGGTGGCGAGTAACTTCAAGGTTTCCTAAATGAGTTTGGAATAGTTCTACTAAGGTTTTGGAGAAACGAATGTGTGCCAAAGGAGTGTAACCGTTCTCCTCACACCACCTGCAATAATTAGCAAATAAGTATTGTGAGGAGTCTTGGGTTTTATTCCCAATAAAAGTTTGTGCTTTTTCATTAACGTAAAGACAAGCATCTGCCCATTGAGCTACTGGGTTAGTTTCCAATAAAATTTCGGAATTGAACTCAGCGAGTGATTTTACCTTTTTATCTGTATTTCTGACATATTCTTCGACTTCATTGTTTGGCATTTCTAGTACCCAAGCCAGTAACCCAGGAAGAAATGGTTTAAATTCCTTTTCCAAATCTCGCCTTAAATGTGGTGGAGTTACGCGATTGAAGGGCATTGATAATCTTCTACGCCTCAAACCACTGGTATAGTCCTTGGACTGCATTGCTTCGTTTGCCGCAACCCAAACTATGCCATCAAATTTAAATCCCCCCGTTTGTTGAACTCCTTTTTTCTCGTACCTGAGTTCGTCTTGCCCGGTAATTTTTTTAAGTGTTGAAACATCCCCGGAGTATTGCTCGGAATCGGTAATTATGATTGCTTTTTTACCGTAAAAGCTAGCTGTTTCAAAGCGATTCTTTTCTAGTTGTTTGAGGTCAGTGACCGCTATATTATTCTTACCAACTAGCTGCGTTAGCAATCTGAGAATTGTTCCCTTACCACTTCCCCCGTAACCAATTAATTCCATGTATCGCTGTAAATCACCGCGTTCTGTTACTGTTGCTTTCATTGCGGCTCGTATTACCTGTACCCATTCTTCGGAACCTGAACAAGTTTCTAATAACCATTGCTTAATTTTGTCGCAGCCAATATTGCGATCGCTCCACTTATAAGGAAGAGAATTGAGAAATCTGTAACCGGGTTCATGGGGATAAGTATGACGGGTGTTGACATCAATAACGCAATCTTCTAAGGCAATAAAACCAGACCTTACTTCCCAATAATTAATTTGCAATTCAACTTTCAAAAAATTGGCGATGCTAGAAACTAGATTCCACTTAAAATGTTGAGTACGTTTTTTTACTTCTAAACTGATAATTTTGTATACCTGTTCCTCAGATACTTCACTCCATACACCAATAATTTTTTCTTCGTATTGATACCAAGCTTTATTTTTTACGTGCCATGCAATTTTGGTTCGATAATCAGCAGCAATCTGTTCGCTTAAGGAGGACTGAGAAATTATTTTATTTTCTTCGGAGGTATCCTTAAATTGTTTTTCCCAAACTTCTATCGTCTGCGCTCTCGCTAAAACTTCTTTTCTAAAAGCGTCAGCACCATTATTTTGAATGTAATCATCCATGCCTTTACCTTCTTCCATAGACCACAGTCCTGTGACTGAGTATATCGGCACGTCAAATTTTTTCAGCTGATGGGCTAACTTTAATTGCGCCCAGCATACGTTTTTATTGGTAAGGCTGTCCGCGTCAAAAGCTAAAATAAATCCAAAACTAGCGCGAGCGAATCTTTCCAGAATGGCTACTAAAAATCTTTTACCTTGTGGATCATCTTTACTGGGTGTTAGCCCTTGTTCTACTCCTGGAATGGAAATTGTAGGAATTTCGTTACTACATCCCGCAATCGCTTTAAATAAGCCTTCCGTTAGCACTAAGCAGGGACGGCCGTCAATTATGTAACAAATCTTTGCTAACTCATCCAATTTCTCCCAATATTCCGGATTGTGGGGATTATTTGCTAATGAAGCGTCATATTCACCTAATGGATTGCGATATTTTGGTGCTTTCTCTTTGGGTTTGTCGTCGCTACGCCAAGCTTTATCGGGTCGTAGCTGTCCGACAAAGTTATGTCCTTCTAACCAAATCCCACCCGATTTAGCTGTGTAGCCTAGTAAGTCAGAAGCTTCATCAATATTAACAGTACGACAATTGGCTTCAATCCAGGCTGGGTCTAGTCCGCGCTCGGTAACGCATTCAAAGTAGTGCTTGTCGTTGAGGCGTTGGCTGCAAGTTTGTTGGTTTTTTGTTAATGCGTTCGCCTTCGGCGACGCTTTGCGTATCGCGTTCATGATATTTCTCCAAAGTTTGGTTTTTACCTGTCTTTGGAGTCGGGATGCCGCGCCAGTTAACTACTACGCTTAGGATTCATTGCTAAAATCGTGACCTACATAACTATTTGAAGAAAATTTTCAAGCCAGTTTGGGTACAATTGTGTATTTTTAGCAAAAAAATGTTGTTCCACAGATGTCTTTTGACGACTAACTGTAGTAATATACATCTATACGAGTAGATCCGTGGCACAAATTCGTCTTCTTTCAACTTAGATGTGGAATAAGTTTCTGAGGCTCACCACTTCTTAGTTTTCGACGATTTGACCCGACTCTCGGTATTTAAAAATTTAATGATTTGATTTTTTTGCATATTGCAGGCGATAAGAGTAATAAACTTGTTGCCTGTCTTTTTGTACCTCTCAATAAATGTAAATTTTGTTCCCGTCATGCAGGACAGCTGACATAGTTTTCTCGGGAAAGTAGAGAAAATTTGTCAAGCCTATTTGCTAATATCTGCTTTATTGTACAGCTTATAGCATCTTAGGTGATCTGTAATAAACTAAAAAACTATATTTGATTAATGTAAACTTTTATATACTTTGCTCGTTGCAGATAACTTTTTTTAGCAATTCAGACTCGGTATTGCATTTATTAAGAAGATTGAAATCAATCGTGATTCAGTTGGGCAGCGATTTTACGCAATATAGGAACGGCGTTACCGTTACCTTGCGCTAAGAGCTGCCCTTTTATTCCCGTGTTTCTTGATTAGAGTCCAGAAACACGGAAAATTTAAATGTACTCCCGAGCCTGTTAACTACGGGAGCATTCCGCAAGAAACCGGGAGTTAAATGTTCTTGTTAAGCAGCTTGCTCAACGCATGAAGCCCGTGTCACATAAATATCACCAAACAAGATGAATCGTATAGATTTCGTCCTTCATGTCTACACCTTATCTATATGGTTTTATCCACCAATAATGTAAGCTATCTGTACGGGGTATATTTGAGGTGTAGATATGGCAACAGTTAAGCGGGAGTCGATGAATTTCAAGTTACCGCAGCCCTTAGCAAGTGCGTTGCGTAAAGCAGCTTCTCCACAACCAGGTAAAACTGCTACGGATATAGTTATTCGGGGCTTGCTTCATGAACTGGGAGAAATACCAGGTTTGGAAGTAACCGTAACCACGGAAGCGCGATTGCTAAAGTTAGAGTCCGAATTGCAGCAATTAGCCGATAGCATTAAGGGGCAAGCGTCAAATCCCACTGATTCTCGCACTGAAGAAAAACTAGAAGCGCTCAACAACCGAGTGGCAAGGTTAGAAGGAGCGTTAAGCGCAATCCAAGGTAATGTCAGCGCATCAAATAATCGCAAAGCATATAAGTCATCCGGTAATCCTTACAATCAAAGTGGTAAGCCCGCACAAATAGGAGCGCTTGACGCTCTAAAACTGGCGCTACGGCTTGATGTCAAGATTCCCACGCTCCAAGAGAAGCACGAAAGCTTGACACCGGAAGAGTTTGCGGAGTGGAGTAAAAGTCGGGATAGAAGTAAGTATTCGTGGCGATTTAACGCAAAAGATAAACTCTTTCACCCAGCTAAATAATTTCAACTACCGAATAGCTAAAGCCATTCTATATATATATTGCAACTCCAGTTTTTATTGATACAGCCCCCAAAGCTTGTTTTACGCGACTGCATTGGTGGCGAAATAGAATTCATCTTCTACGCTTCAACAAAGGTATAAGTAACGTGTCATATTTATCACAATGTAAGGGTAGTGCCTTGTGGCTGGGGGTGCATTCTTCTTACAATGACGACGTTCGCCGGTTCGGTGTGCGGGCGATTACCGGAGCGTACTTGATACAAAAACGCACCTAAGAGAAAAGTAGGTCTTTTCTCGCGTATTTTTGACTCAAAAAAGTAACGTAACAGGGTGATAATCCCATTTGGTAAGCGTTACAGGCAACAATGCAATTAAGAGAAATAATTTTTATCCCATCCGCACCCTTTTAATTTAGGGTGCGCGTAGAGTTTTTATTGGTGCGAGATGGGTGTGAGAAGGTCTGCACCCCTGGTGTGTGCATTTAAGAGAACTTTTTTCCCGCATTTACAGGAAAAGGTAGTTCATCATTTAATTTGGTTTATCGGGGTCAACCCAAAGTAATATTTCACTTGGCTGAATTTTATAAGCGTCACAAATTTTGTCTAAAACCGCTGCACCAACTCGTTGTGAAGGGGTGTTGTAAAGTGCGTAAGCGGTATTTAATGATATACCTGCATTTTGTGCAAAGCGATAAGGGGTTATGCCTCTTTCATCTATGAACTTTTTAATGGTGTTTATTACAGGCATTCTGGCATGGATACTTATAAAAATATTTATAACAAGAATTTTATATAGTACCAGATAAGGGTTTGGACGTTATTACAGATATATTTATTACAATTATTTTTGTCATATTACAAAAATAATGCTAATATTTAGCCATACGAAAAACTAACGGGTGCGTAAAACGTAAGCGTTTTCCAGAATGGCGGTTGTAACCGTTAATTTCGTGACTTCATCTTTACTGCAACAGTAGTGAAGCCTGGTATGCCAAAAACCATCACAGGTAACGACCCCTATCGCAAAAAGTTTCAAGAGATTTACGGCAACGTTAGAAATAGTCAGTGGTTAAATATTCGTACTGAATTGCGCTCAGCAGGGCTTAAATTGGATATGAAAACCGTAGAGTTTTTTGCCAATTTCAAAAAACTGCAACCGCGCACAATACTTACCAAAGAAGCGCTTAGTAAGTTAGACGTTTTTACTGTTAAGTATAGTTTTACTTCAGTTACTGGCTCGG
>JAAUSO010000271.1 GCA_012033205.1 Richelia sp. SL_2_1
TGAAATACATACATACGAACAAATGGCAAAAATGCAAGCAGAAATAGACGGTTTGAAAAAACAATTAACTCAAGTAGTCGCTTATATCAAACAAAAATTAAATAACAAAAGCTTAAACCTAAAATCTATTTTCAATTCTGAGCCTGGTTAAACGGGCTTTTTTATTTTTCCAAAAAATAATAAGTAATAGTACTTAATAAATATTTTTGTTACACAAATAAGATATTGTAATGTTTTTTTATATGAAGTGATGATGATGCAACTAACTTGATGGGAACAATAGGGTTAAGAATGTACTTTAAATCAAAAAAAACGACAAAAAATGGTTTTATCATCAGATATATTTCCCGTCATTTGTGGCTATAGCATCATTGAGAAAATTTACTCAAGCAGCCAAACTATTGTTTACAGGGGAATCAGAGGAAAAGATCAAAAACCCGTGATTATTAAACTCATGGGAATTGAATATCCTACTTCCCAACAAATTATCCAGTTCCGACATCAGTATTTTATCACTGAAAATTTAGATGTACCCGGTATCATCAAATCTTACAGTTTAGAAAAATATGGTACAAGCTATGCTTTTGTAATGGAAGACTTTGGTGGAATTTCCCTTGCAGATGAAATGGATAGTTGGAATTCTCAAAAAATACGTCAAGCTCCTGATTTTCTCCATTATTTTCTCGATATAGCCATCAAAATAGCATCGGCTCTTGAGCAATTACATCATCATCACATAATTCATAAAGACATTAAACCGGACAATATTTTAATTAATCCTATTACGAAACAAGTAAAAATAACTGATTTTAGTATCGCTTCTATTTTACCTAAAGAAATTCAATTTCTGATCAATCCTGACATTATAGAAGGGACGCTAGCTTATATTTCCCCTGAACAAACTGGCAGAATGAACCGGGGTATTGACTATCGTAGTGATTATTATTCTCTTGGTGTAACTTATTTTGAATTGCTAACCGGAGAGTTACCTTTCAATAATGAAAATTCCTTAGATTTGATTTATTCTCATATTTCTAAACAGCCACCAATTGAAAAAATTATTAGCTGTAAAGCTTCTGAGATTATATCTAATATTATTTGTAAATTGATGGCAAAAAATGCCGAAGACCGTTATCAAAGTGCCTTGGGATTAAAACACGATTTAGAATTATGCTTGAATAAATTACAAAATAATCAACAAAATAGTCAAACTATAGAAACTTTCGAGTTAGCAACAAAAGATATATCTGACCATTTTATCATTCCTGAAAAACTTTACGGTCGAGAAGTAGAAGTCCAACAATTACTTGCTGCATTCGATAGAGTGATTAATCATTCCCAACATTATCTAGAAAAATCAGAACTAATTAAAGGTGTAGAGATGCTTCTGGTAAAAGGTGATTCCGGAATGGGTAAAACCGCCGTTGTAAATCAAATCTACCAACCTGTTATTAGAGAAAAAGGTTATTTTATTCAAGGCAAATTTAATCAATTACAACAGGATATTCCCTTTGTAGGATGGGTAAAAGCTTTAGAGAATTTAATCGAACAATTATTAAGTGAAAACGATACCCAAATTAAACAATGGAAAGCTTCTATCCTCTCTGCTTTAGGCGAGCAAGCCCAAGTAATAATTAATTTAATTCCAGCATTAAAATTGATTATTGGACCGCAGCCCAAAGCCGCAGAATTATCTGGTATTGCGGCTCAAAATAGGTTAAATTTCTTATTTCATAAATTCATTCAAGTTTTTGCAATTAGAAAACATCCTTTAGTTATATTTTTAGATGATTTACAATGGGCAGATGCGGCTTCGTTGAGTTTTATCCAGCTATTAATGAGTGAGAATAATCTAGTCAATAATCTACAAACACAGCGGAATAATCTAGGCATTCAAATACCTAATTTTATATCCGCAAATACAAATCAAAATCAAAATCAAAATGCTTTACTATTAATTGGATCTTACAGAGACAAGGAAGTTTCTATGAGCCATCCACTTGGTTTTACAATCGGAGAAATTGCTAAAACCAATGTAAAAATTAGTTCTATAAATTTAGAACCCTTAGACCAAAACGACATAGGTATTTTAATTGCGGAAACTCTTAAATGTGAATTAGATAGTGTTATTGCATTAACACAAGTAATATTTGCTAAAACTAAAGGAAATCCGTTTTTTATTCACGAATTCCTCAAAACTTTATACAAAGATAAAGCGATTAAATTCAACTATGAAATTGGTAATTGGCAATGCGATATTGCAGATGTCAGAAAATTAGCTCTTACAGATGATGTCGTGGAATTTCTGGCACTTCAAATCAAAAGGCTACCAACATATAATCAAAAAATCCTCAAATTTGCTGCCTGCATAGGCAATAAATTTGACTTACAAACTCTTTCGACAATCAATGAAACTCATCCTAACGATACGATAACAGAGTTGTGGGATTCTGTAATAGAAGGATTAATTTTACCTATTGATAAAAAGAATGATTCATCAAATCAAGATCACTCAACAACAGCATTAATTATTGATGGCAATTGCGATAATCAAATATCATTAGGTCATTGCAGGGCAAGTCAATTCAAATTTATACATGATCGGGTTCAACAAGCTGCTTATTCCTTAATTCCCGAATCAGAAAAACAGCAAATTCATTTAAAATTAGGAACATTATTATTAAATAAAACTTCTGCTGATTCTTGGGAAAAAGATATTTTTGAAATTGTCAATCAGTTCAATAAAGCTTTGGAATTAATCGACGTTCAGCAAGAACGTAACGAGTTAGCAAAAATGAACTTAATTGCTGGAAGAAGTGCTATATCAGCAACAGCTTATCAAGAAGCATTAAAGTATTTAACCACTGGAAGAAAACTACTTATTTCAGACTGCTGGAAAACGGAATATGAATTAAGTTTGGGTTTACATGAAGCCCTAGCAGAGATTACATACCTAATAGGCGATTTTCAGGCTTCAGAAGAGTTTATAGAAGTAGTGTTGACACAAGCTAAAACACTTTTAGAAAAAGTCAAAGTTTATGAAATCAGGATTCAAGTTTATACATCTCAAAATAAACTTGTAAAAGCAATTAGTATAGCCCGTGAAATATTAAAACAGTTTGGAGTTACTTTTCCCGAACAACCTACTCAGGAAGACATTCAAAAAGAACTTAAAAAAACTGCTGCAATTCTTGGAGATAGAAGTATTGAAGAATTAACAAATCTCCCCTCAATTACCGATGCAACTCAACTGGCAGTTATGCGTATTGCTGCTAGCATGATTCCACCTGCCTATATAGCTGATCAGCTATTATTTCCACTGATTGTTTTGTCACAAGTTAATCTATCTGTTCAATATGGAAATGGAGCTTCTTCAGCATTTTTCTATGGAAATTACGGAATTCTATTAAACAGTATTCTCGATGATATTGAAACTGCTGACAAATTTGGTAAATTGGCTTTAAATCTAGTAGAAAAATCTGGTGACAAAAATATAAAAACTAGAACATTTTACGTTATTGGTGCTTTTCTTGCTCATGGAAAATCACATATTAAAGAAACTTTACCGCTGTTACTTGATGCTTATCAAACAGCATTAGAAATTGGTAGTTTAGATTTTGTTGGCTATTCTGCAAAAGAGCTTTGTCAACATTACTATTTTATGGGTGAAGAACTTACGGCAATAGAACAACAAATACACAATTATATTAATACGTTAGAAACATTAAAACAATCGACTACATCTAACTGCTGTAAAATATTTCAGCAATCAGTTCACAATTTACAATCAAAAAATGAAAATCCTTGTATTTTATCAGGTGAAGCTTACAATGAAAACCAATCAATAGCTTCAATGATCAAAGCAAAAGATATATCAGGACTTCACTACTTATATTTACATAAACTTATTCTCTGCTATTGGTTTGAAGAATATGAACAAGCTCAAGAAAATGCCAATCAAGCAAAAATATATTTAGCCGGTGGAGCCGGATTTATCTCAATTCCTAACTTCCATTTTTATGAATCTTTAACAGCTTTAGCTTTATGTTCTCAGGGAGAATCAGAACAAGAAAATTTACTCGCCCTAGTCGAAGCGAATCAGATAAAGTTAAAAAAATGGGCGTACTATGCCCCCATGAATTATTTACATAAATTTTATCTGGTAGAAGCCGAACTATATAGAGTTACTGATCAATATCTTGAAGCAATAGACTCTTACGAACTTGCTATTACTAAAGCCAAAGAAAACGAATACATTCATGAAGAAGCACTAGCTAAGGAACTTGCTGCTAAATTCTATTTAAAATGGGGTAAGCAAAAAATAGCCAAAGCTTATCTTGATGACGCTTATTATGGCTACATTCGTTGGGGTGCAAAGGCTAAAGCAAAGGATTTACAAAAACGCTATCCTCAATTACTTAGTCATATTCTTTTACACAAAGAAATAGATTCTCATCCCGATAAAAAAAGTTCCTCAAGCGGAGCTACACCTTTACCTGAAATTAGTAATAGCAAAAATATCTCTGGTTCTAAAACCAGTATTTCGGCATATTTAGATTTAGAATCAGTCATTAAAGCTTCTCAAGCACTTTCCGAACAAATAAAATTAGAAGATTTGCTTTCTACATTAATGGAAGTAATTATGCAAAATGGAGGAGCTTCCAAATCTGCCTTAATTTTAAGCAAAAATACTAAATTAGACTTAGAACTTACTGCAATTAGTTGTAATTCTAATACCTCTTCCATTTCCACAGAATTACCATGTATTCCCTTAGAATCTAGCACAACTGTTCCAGTAGGTTTAATCAATTACGTCAAACGTACTAAGGAAACCATAGGAATAGATGATACTACAATTCCAAATTTTTTACTTACTGATAGCTATATACTAAGCGAAAAACCCAAAAGCATATTGTGTATGCCAATCATTAATCAAGGGAAATTCTTTGGAATTGTTTACCTTGAAAATAAATTAGCAGCAGGAGTATTTACTCGCAATCGGATAAAGCTCTTGAATTTAATTGCGAATCAAGCTGCAATTTCACTTAAGAATGCAATACTTTACAGCAATTTGGTGGAAGCAAAAGAAGATTTGGAACATTACAATCAAACCTTAGAAGAAAAAGTCGCGCAAAGAACTCAAGAAGTTAATGATAAAAATCAAATTTTGCAAAAAGCTTTACAAGACTTGCAAAGTACCCAAGCCCATTTGATTCAAGCTGAGAAAATGTCAAGTTTAGGGCAAATGGTAGCGGGAATTGCCCATGAAATTAATAATCCGGTAAATTTTATTCATGGCAATATTAATCATGTTAGCCAATATGTTCAAGATTTACTAGATTTGATTGCTATTTATCAGCAAGAAAATACTAATTCCAACTCTATTTTTGTCAAGAAAACTTCAGAAATTGATTTAGATTTCATCGTCGAAGATTTACCTAAACTCCTCAGTTCCATAGAAATTGGAACTTCTCGTATTCGTACAATTGTTTTAGGTTTACGTAATTTCTCTCGCTTAGATGAAGCGGAAATCAAAACCGTGGATATCCATGAAGGAATAGAAAATACTTTGATGATTTTGCAACACCGATTGAAAGTAAAAGATAGTCGTCCAGAAATCCAAGTTATTAAAGAATATGGACAACTATCTCAAATTACTTGTTATCCAGGTCAACTTAATCAAGTGTTTATGAATATTCTTAGTAATGCCATCGATGCATTAGAAGATTCACAAACAAACCATCAAACAAGAGAAAATTTGATAATTCGTATTGTTACAGAAATCCTCAATTCCAATACAGCAAGAATTCGCATTTCAGATAACGGTTCTGGAATTGAACAAAAAGTAAAACGGAAAATATTTGACCCGTTTTTTACTACTAAAGCTGTAGGAAGTGGTACGGGATTGGGTTTATCAATTAGCTATCAAATTATTGTTGATAAACACAAAGGTCAATTAATTTGTAATTCCACAGTGGGAGAGGGAACTGAATTTATAATTGATATACCGATGCAGTTGTGCCATCAATAAAAATCACTATCATATTGATAAGCTTTCAAGCTCGTATCTTTTGGCATACTTCACAAGTACATCAACGAATATCGTAAACAAATCAAACATTTCATTGACTAATTCCAAAGCTTCTTCCTCTACATCTTTTTCTAACTTTATATTAGAAATAGATTCTACACTTTCAACGGAATCCATACTATGATTAGAATCAATTGAGTAATGATGCATTCCGAAATATTTATATTCAATACCAGAAGTTAATTCTAATTCTTTAGCTACCAAAGTAGTCGTTGATAGGAAAATATCTGCTGTGGCTTCTATTGCTTCTATTACTACTAATTTATGAATCGGAGCAGCCTTATAAGTACGTCGATATATTTCATAAAATGTTTGTCGCGAAACTTGAATTTCTTTACTCCAAATAAATCTTGTTGCATCTGTAAAAGTCGATGCCATATCGAAACCTAACTTTGTCAAATCTTCTAAAAACCAAATCCAATGACCATCATCTTCATAGGTATGTTGATTGATGATAGCTTGAATTGGGTCATTTGTTGATTCATCTCGCCAAACATATCGATTTAACTCT
Source organism: Richelia sp. SL_2_1 (assembly GCA_012033205.1). GTDB lineage: Bacteria > Cyanobacteriota > Cyanobacteriia > Cyanobacteriales > Nostocaceae > Rivularia. The sequence continues at coordinate 6,603 of JAAUSO010000271.1, forward strand.
CCAAATCCCATCACAAAAGGTACAAAACAAGGTGCAAAACCAAGTCTTTGTCTGGGTGGAATACTTTTATCTTCTAGAAATTCAAAAAATTCCAACTTCGCAAACTCTTGCTTCTTCTTCTCAATATGTGCCAGAACTTCTTTCATCTCTAATATTCCTTATTCAAACTGCTTAGTTAACAAAAAACAAAACGAAAGCGCATCGAAACGGGTAGTAAGCAGCCTGTTAAGTTATCTAAACTTAACTTAATGAAAATTTTAGAATTCATCAGCTTGAAAAATAGGTGAGTAGATAACATTTTTAAGATTTTTTTAATCTTTGTTTAGAAGTCGGGTTTTTATGACTATTTTGCGATGTTACGGAATATTTATCCTAAAACCGACTTCTCTAATTCTCGTGGGGTAACGAAGTCGGGTTTTTATGATCTATTTTGCGATGTTACGGAATATAGCAATTTCAGTTGAGTCCAATACACTAAAACCTCACCCCCTTCCCCTCTCCTTAATA
>JAAUSO010000272.1 GCA_012033205.1 Richelia sp. SL_2_1
TAGCATTATAAAATGTATCAGATGTTTATAATTCTTTTGTATGAATTCGTAAATCAAGTATTGTTATCAATAGAACAGAGGAGAAATGAAATTAAAGTTCCTTCGGTACAAGAAGTTATACAATAAATTGATAAAGTTTTATATGGAATATTGTGATAAAAGTGATGATCTCTATGATATGTTAGATAGCCGGAGTGAATGGTTTCCTAGTATCGGTATTCTTATTATATTAAATTCACAAAGAATAAAAAATATAACTCTTGAGCAAGTAGCCTTTATATTATACGCTTATAGAAATTATGATATGACAATAGATGAGCTTTTTCCTCTTATTGATAAAGTAAATACCAATTATTTGACAGAATTATTAAATAACTATCCAGAATCATTATCTTCTGAAGAGTATCATAAATTGCTAAGATTGAATATAGCATTTGATAAATTGGCTATAACAGGAAAATTTAATTATAATGAAAACATATAATGATATAGTTGATGAAATACTAAGTACAGATTCAGCACAAAGAGAAAGAATCAATAATCTTATAGAATTTATGGAATTGTGTATAACACAGGCTATAAAAGATGATATGTATTTGGTAGATATTGAAATTGTTAAAAAACATATGCCTAAATATTGTCAGGCATATATTATTAACGAACTCAAACAATCTAATTGGAGATTTATCATTCAAAAAGAAGATGCCAATATTATTATTATTAGATTTTATTTAGATAGAGGAAATAATACATATGACAGTAAGAGTTAGATATGCTCCATCCCCAACTGGTCATTATCAGCACGTTGGAGGAATTAGAACTGCTTTATTTAATTACATATTTGCCAAGCGAAATAATGGTAAGTTTTTTATTAGAATTGAAGATACTGACCAAAAAAGATATAATGATAACGCTGTTTCTGATTTAATTGATTCGTTGGTATGGCTAGGTTTAGATTGGGATGAAGGCCCTAGTGAAAGTGATTTGATAGATTTAGGTGTATCACAAGCATATGCTCAGGTGTATGGTAAGAAATGCGAGCAAAGTTACGTACAATCAAAACGTAATGATAAGTATTATAAATATGCTCACGATTTAATTGAGTTAGGTTACGCATATCCTGTATTTAGTGATGATTCAATTGAGGAATCTGAACCTGATAAAGTTGAAGCCAGACAAAAAATGAATGTCTATCGTTGGAGAATGGCAACTCCTTTTATGTCAAGAAAGGCTATGGCAACAGGTCAGCCTTATCATATCAGATTACGTATGCCAAGAGAAGATGATTATATTGTATGTAGAGATTATTTACGTGGTGATGTAAAGTTCAATTATCGTAAGTTATATGACCCTGTTCTATTAAAGACTCCTGTTGATGGAGTAGCAATTCCATCATATCATCTGGCTCACGTTGTTGATGACCACCTTATGAATACAACTCACGTATTAAGAGGCGAAGAATGGTTATCGAGTTTGCCATATCACAAATATCTTTTTGATTGCTTTGGTTGGGATGCTCCTATTTACGTACACTTGCCAGTAATTCTTAATCCTACTGGTAAAGGTAAAATGAGTAAGCGTGAAACAAGAAGTGGTACTGGAGAAGCTGTACCAGTATTTCTTAATCAATATAAAAATAATGGATTTCTACCAGAAGCAATGATTAACTTTATGTCTCTTATTGGTTGGAATCCTGGTAATAATAATGAAATATTTTCTTTGGATGATATTTTAGAGTTATTTAGTCTGGATAGAATTAATAGAACTGGAGCAAAATGGGATATTCGTAAGCTAAAGAATATGAATAACCATTATATTAGACATATGCCATTAGATAGATTTGTTATGGAAGCTGAAAGGTTTATATAATGTTTATAATAACAACTATAACTGGATATGAGAATCAACAATTATTTAATGCCGCTTCTAAAAAGTTTGATGATGTAAGAGTTATAAATCCAGATAATATATTTTGGTCATTTGGTACTTTAGTTAATATTTGGTATCAAAATAAACCGATTGTCTATAGTGAAGTTGATGGCTGTATCATTCGTTCACATAGTAATTCTAAAGCTGTACTTGGTAAGTATCTTGCTACGGCTAACTGTAAAAATGTAGACCCAGTTGAAAGATTTGTAACGAGTGGTATTCCAAAAATGCATAGCGAGCTAATGAGACAATTCTCTGTTGGTGAAAATATGCCAGTTAGTCATTTTGCATTTAATTATGAAACTTTATATACTCATAGAGATTTAATTGGATTTTATCCTTTAGTGTATAAACCAGTTCAAGGCGCTCACGGTAGAGATATGAAGTTAGTAACAAATCAATCTGAACTACTAAATGTTGCTAGAACTCACTATTTTTCTAAACCAATATTCTTCCAGCAATATATCACAGCAGAAAAAGAATATAGAGCGATTATGTATAATGGGAAAATAATTAATATAGCAGAAAAAGTTCTAAAGGAGAAGAAATTATTTAGTGGTAGAAAATTTGTAAAGGTAGAATCAATCCCTTATGGTATGATAAAGTATCTTGAATTTTACGCCAAAAGAGGGTTAGTTGGTATAGATATTATTATTGATAAAAATGAAAATTATGTAATTCTGGAGCAAAATAGAGCTCCAGAATTTGAGCATATCGATAATGCTACTGGATTAAACACAGCTCAATTAATAATGGATACAATGTAATGGAAAATAAGAAAGAAATAATTAAAAAGGCTAAAGTTTTACTAGACACAAGAATTAAAACTTTGGCAGACGTAAAAGATTGGATTGATTACTTAGTTCTCGATGAATTAAAAGATTATGATACCAATCTTTTATTGAAACATTTTAATATTACTGATACTATTGATATACTGAATAATATTAAAACGTTTTTATCTATGTCCGATGTATATGGATTAAGTAATTATATATCACATCTTAAAGTTACGTATAACGTTAAAAGAGGTTATATAATGTGGCCTTTAAGAGTAGCTATCAGTGGTAAAAAAGTCGCGCTGCCATTATTTGAATCTATAGAAATAATCGGTAAAGATAAAACTATTAATAGGATTAATGTTGCAATAAGAAAATTGGAGAATCATAATGGCGCAAAATAAGCTTTATGGAACTAAAGATAGCCTGACATTATGGAATAAAGATACAACATCCATAACTATTGGTGGGGTTTCGTTTGAATTCGATAAAGTCTATGAATATAATAGACCAGATAATCAAATAGTTCCTGATGAAATAGTAAGTGAAATAAATAGAATACTGGCAATTGAACCAGATTTTATAACATCATATACATTACCAGATGATTTTAATTGGGAGTGGAATCTAACTAAAAAGGATTCATATGGTATGCAAGGCTCTTTAATAAAAAGAATCAGCTCATACTTTTTTAAATATCATAAGATTAAAGTTAGTGCAGAAATATTAAGTAGAATTGGTAATTTATTATCAAAGGAACTTAAAACCGAAACCGTTGTTAGCTTTGATTTAACAAATAATCTTGAGCGTAATCCAGATTATTTTTATTATGGTAATAGCTGTTGGTTTAATGCTGCTTCTAATGGAAGATACTTGCTAATGGATTTAGGTGGTGGCGCTGTCAGGTCTTTATATGATTTATCATATCCTCGTGGACGTTGTTGGTATGTGCCAGTTAAAGATAATAAATGCATAGCTCTATTTAATGAATACGGTAATGAAGCTTTATTTTCATATGCTAGAATGTTAAGTGCTGTAAGCGGTCTCAGTTATAGAAGAGCTAATCTTTATGACACTAACAAATCAATGTATATAAATCGTAACGGTAATTGTTATATTGTTGGTGAACCTGAACACTTAACTGATACTGATTATTATACATCTGCTGTTGAAGATAAATACTCATATAGTAGCTACTCTTGCGAATATTGTAATAGGTGCTTCTCAAGAAATAGGTTAAAGGATAATTACGATATTAATTACAGAATTGGCACTTGCTTAAATTGTGGTAAGGTGGATTGATGATGAAAAAACCTTATGTGAGTAAATATATAAATCCAGAGTTGCTTAAGATTCGTTGCAAGCAAAGTATTGAATCGTTTGAGAATGGTGTATTTGGAGAAGTTGTAAAATGTCCAAATAATCTAACGTATACTTATCTGAAACGAGGCGGTAAATATTGGCAGTAGCTCATAGAGACGTTGTTAAATCTATTTCCAATAGCGATATATGTTATATAAAAGATAATGATTTCTATGCCCCACAACTGATGATAGACTTGGTATTCATTTAATCCTTGACGTACTTCCTAAATATGGCGCTAATTTTGATATTCTCTTAACCGAAGGCGAGGAGTATGGACAATCTACCGCACGATATTTTAAGACGGATGTAGAATACAACTGGATATTTGAATTAGATAGAGCTGGATTAGATTCGGTAATGTATTCTTTTCATACCAAAGAAAAAGAAGATTTGTTAAAGTCATATAAATTAGATGTAGGTTGGGGTAGCTTTACTGATATATGTCACCTAGACCATTTAAATCTATGGGCCGTTAATTTTGCAGTTGCTTATTATGGTCAGCATACACTTCAATGTAGAGTTGATATGAAGCAGCTTGAGGAAATACTGCTTCCTAATATTATAAAGTTTATTGTTGAAAATCAAGATACTAAATTTCCTCATATTGAAGATAAAGTCATTAAGCGACAAATTACTTATAATACTGTTTACAATAATCAGTATACAGATTATTGGAATGGTGGATATTGGGGTAGTGCTTACTTTAAAGCTAAATCTGATAAAAATATACTAGCGTCAAATAGATGGGATAGAATGATTCTTCGTGAAAATAAATGTAAAATTTGTACAATAGCTGACTGCGCTGGATATAAAAAATGTTCGTGCTGTGATTTCTATTATCATAGAGATAAATATCTTGAACATATAGGAATCTGTTACGAGTGTCTTAGAGATGTATTTGGCGTAGAAGTAACTATACTAGATAGTTTATGTTCTATTTCGACAAATGTTACAATACAAGTAGCTGATATAATAAATGCAAAAGTGGATAATAAATATGAAGAACTTAAAAACAGTCAATGACATCAAAGGTTTTATAGATAACTTAATTTCCGAAAAGACAGTATTTCCTATATCCATTTATAAACTCAGAATTAGTGGACCTGGTGAAGGTAAAGCTATCAATATATTTTCTCACGACGATATAAAGTATGGTATATCAAGCACTTATGATACTCTTAATTATTATAATGGTATAAATAATACTACAGGTTACTATGAGACACCATTTAGACATACTTATAGAGTAAATGTAGCTAAATATGGAGAAGAATTTCCACTTAGTACATTTAGACAGTTTTTAGCCGCAATTAAAAGTAATGGCGGTAATAAATTTTGGACTAAACTTTACTTTGAATTTAGTCGAGATTTAGATTGGGAACCAGGAACTTTTGGAGATGGCGGCAGTTGTTACTTTGGTGGTAAGACTGGCGCAAGACATATGATATTAAATAACGGAGGATTTGCTGTTAAAGTTTACTCAGATAAATCTAAACGAAGTCCAATTGGTAGAATGTGGGGAGTAGTTACTAAAGATGGTCTTATAACTTGGAATGGTTATACTACAAAATCCGCTACTCTATCCGTGATATTTCCGAATCAGTCATACCACTATATCTATTCCTTATTTCTTGCAAAGTATATGAAACTGGCAATGAAACCCATTGACTTATATAATAATGGATATACGAATTCTACATTACATATAAATAGTGGTGGAATTCTGCTAACTCCTAAATCATCTAAAATATATAAATATGATTTTAATTGGACAAATGCTGATTTACATAGATGTAATTATTGTGGATATGTGTCATACACCGCATCAGACTTTGAATTTTCATTAGATGGTTATACAGCTTGCTCACATAGAGGGTGCGCTGAAAAAGTATTCGATATATGCAACCATGATTTACAGACATACAAAAACACTAATCTGATAGTTGGTCCTGACGGCAAAAAGTATTATATGTATAATATAATGAGGATACTTGCTTTTGTTAAATTATATAATAATACTTGGGCATTTAGGGAAGATTGTAAGTCTTTGACAAAATCGAGTGGTGATGTTTTATGGATACCAAAAACATTCAAAAGAAAGTTATGCCCTGGATGTGATGAACTAATATATTCTGGTAAAAAGTTATGTAAGCAATGTGAAAATAAACTAATTATGGAAGATAAATTAGCAGATAAATTCAGAACAATTAAATTTACAGTAAGTGGAATAAGAAAATGAAAGATAAGACACTAATTATACTGAATATTGATAATAAGTATGATAAAGATACTATTATACAAATGCTGGATAAATTTATATCTAATTTAAGATTATGTTAGGAGAAGATAACATAATAGTTTTAATTGATTATTGTGCATCTTTAGACATATCAAATAAATTCTTTTTTGGTATTTTTAAATCCTTTACTAATGTTTGGTCTTACAGTGATTTAAAAAGTATAGAAATTGGCACTAGGTATAGTATAAAAAATGCTATTATAGTAACTGAAAAAGATAAAGTCATCAGAAGTCTTTATTATGATATATTAGGATTTAGGATTCCAAGTCATTCGGTTAAGATTTGGTTATTGGATGGAGCATAAAATGAATGAGTTTAGTAGTATATTGGAAATGAGATGAAAAAAGAAATATATAAATTCGCTCATTTGTCCGATTTACATTTAGGTGCTAGGCCAAAAGGAATACGACAAAGAAAGTTAGATATATTTAATTCGTTTAATTGGCTAGTTCAAAAGTCATTGAGTATGAATTGTAAAATTAATATTTTATGTGGAGATACATTTCATACTAAGATAGTTGATTGGGAAACAGTAAGTGCATACGAAACATATATGAGTTCCAGTAATATATATACATTTAATTTCGTAATATCTGGAAATCACGACGATGTAAAGGAGTGGCAGTGGTATACTAAGTATATTAATATGATTAGTCCAGAATGTAAGATATACGATTTACGTTGTGGCGCTTCTCCAAGTATGTACATAAACGTCTATG
>JAAUSO010000273.1 GCA_012033205.1 Richelia sp. SL_2_1
AGAAGATAAATATGGATTATTGATGATTCCATCGTATATCCAAAATATAGGACTATTTCAAGTTAAGTACGGTTGGTGGCAGGAAGCTGATTTAGATTTAATAAACTATTCAACCGACAGGCTAATTGATTTTACTAATGACCCATTATACTATCAGTCAGATTTGAGAATAGACCTTAATTTTCCTGGTATCGGTAATGGAAGATTAAATAGAAGTAAAGTATTACCAATCATAGAAAAATTACCAGATTCAGTACATATATGGGAAAAGTAAATGAAAATTGAATGTCAAGCAAATGAATTATTAAACTCAATACACTTTCTAAGTAAAGTATCTCGAAGAAATGAATCATCAGGTAAAAGCCTACTTATAGAATCTACTGGTATTGTTAAATTATACTCCTGGTTTAATGATATTTATGGTCAGCAAACAATAGATGCAAAAGTATTAGAAGATGGTACTTGTTTATTACCATTAGCTATTATCCCATATCTATCTAAACTAGGCGATACAGCCATAACATTAGATATTGATTTAGATAATATTATAATTAAATACGGTAAATCAAAAATCAATCTAAATCAAATTGGCGGTACTATTAAAGATTTTAGCAGACGAGATAAGAATCCTAAATGGTTAGGTTGTGATTTAATCAGGCTTAAAAATCTTAGATATGCTACTACTGATAATTGGGGATATGATGTATTCTGGATTGTGGATAAGGCTATAGTAGCATCAGATAGAGTTAAGGTAGCTGTATATAAACCAGATAATATATCATCTGATATTAGAGCTATTATTCCATCATATGTAACGTCATTCTTTCCAGACGGTCAAGTTGATTTAAGTCTTGGTGATGTTGTATTTTTTGGTAATGATAAAGCAAATATATCAATTACTACTCAAAAAGATACAATGTTTCCAAAACAATTAGAAGTATTAATTGACGATGATTTTAGTAATCTTGTTTCTGTAAATCTAACAGCATTTACCAGATCAGTTAATATTACTGCTATGATTTCTGATAGATGTGTAATGAGAATTGATGATGAAGTTAAACTTACTGGTGAATCTGAAATAGGAGATGCTGGACAGGTAATAAACGTATTAGATAAGACAAATTTAAATAGATATATAACAATAAAATTAAACTCGACATATTTAAAACAAATCGTAGATAATTGCTTGGGTCCACAGATATTAATAGGTACTAGAACTGTAGGAACTATGGATATATTTTATATCCACGATTTTAATGTGTGTCATTATTTAGTTCCATTAGCTTAGGAGAATAATCTACGGGATGCTTTGCTGTTACGTGTGTTTTATCTGGACTCAGTATATATAGTCAAGATGCAGTATATATTCCTCTTATGCCGGTAAAGTATACAAAATTAGATGATAAGAAAAGGGTTCCATTTGAAGTAACAGATAATTTTGTATCTAATGATGGTGCTTTTGGAATGTTTGTACCAAAATACCTACCTATATTTGGAAGTTATAATACTTACGGTAGATTAGAAAATATTGATGATACACAATCATTTGGTATAAGTAAAGACTATATTACAGATTTATACGCCAATCATAAGCAGGAATATGGTTGCTTTGTTGATAGAAGTATGTGGAACTGGGCAGTAGACATATCCAGAAAAGATATTAATGTCCACAATAGCTATACAGTTGGTAAATGGATAGAAAGATATTCCGATAGACTTGGTTTTGTATATGATGGTTTAGATACTAATAGAGATAGATATAATAGAGTATTTCATCATATATCTAATCCAGATTATAAATTTTATACTGATGGAACTTGGTTAGATGGATATGTTCATAATTTTGATGATTTAATTAAATTATGTAGAAAGAATAAAATTACTTTAAATACAGAATCCTTGAAAAATATATCTCCAATAGACATAGATATTATAGATGATATAACTAAATACAGAACGGAAAAGAATAGAGGGTTTTTTTATCTTGATTCAGACGGTAGCTTTAGAAATGTACATCATCTATATGATTTATATGAATCAATAGATATAAATATTCTAGCTAAAGAACTGGCAGATTTATTACACTTTTCTCATATAATGTATTTGTGTAATAGAATGTTTATTCCACAGATGTCTGGTACTCAACACGGTGAATATAGTATACAAAAACAAATGTATAAAAATGCTATAAAAGTGTGTAATAGTATCGAAGCTAACTATAAATAATCAAATAATAGAATTAATATTAGTGAAGAGGTAGAATAATATGGCAAACGAATTAGCATTAGCTGTAAGAAGTAATGAATTAGGTTTAACGCTTAAGGATATGAAAGAGCTTGCTACTGTATTTGTGGCGAGTGGTAGATTTGCAAACGATAAAGACGTTGCTCAAGCTATGGTTAAAATTCAGGCCGGAGCAGAAATTGGATTAAAGCCATTTGAAAGTATGGCTAATATCTATTTTGTCAACGGAATTAGAGCATTTAGTTATCCATTAGTAGCTAGTAAAATTAATGCAAGTGGAAGATATAAATATAGAGTTCTTGAAAATGATAATAGCCATTGTGTTCTAGTTTTCTCAGAAAAAATGGATGATGGTAGTTGGGAAGAAATAGGTAAGTCAACATTTAGTGAGGAAGATGCAAATGTTGGCTGGATTGTTAGGAAAAGATAATTGGAAGAAATGGCCTAGCGATATGATGTTTGCCAGAGCATTAACAAGAGGAGCTAGAAGATACTGTCCAGATGTATTTGGCGGACCTGCATATACCAAAGAAGAATTAGAAGATAGTGTTGATATTTCAGTTGATAATAATGATGATTTATCCAAGATTAGTTATGATACTTTTGTTGAAAAAATCAAATTAGAAGTTAATCCAACAGTAACGAAAGATGTTATTACTAACTTCTTAAAGGATGGAGGATATAGTTGGAAAACATCATCTAAGAGAGATATGTTTAACTATATTGCTGAAAAATTAAAGGTAGAACAGCCTGTAACCGATGGTGAATTTGAAGCATCTGAGGACTAAATACCGCTTATTCTAACAGTAAACTTAGATTCACTGGCGGCTTTAACAGTACCACTTCCCTCAAATCTATAAAACCATAGACCAGATGAATCTACATCTAAGTCAACATAATAGATTCCAGTAGATTCTCTAACTAATGCAGAATCTACACCATAAGCTAATACAGTAATAGTTCCATTAGGATTCTTATATTTAAATATTACTGAAGTGGGGTCGGTCAAGATGTTATCAAGCTTAAATTCAGCTCTACATCTTGGCCGGTCCCCTATATCATATGTTCCAGCCATTTAAATTGGACCTTTTTTATTTAACATTTTCATTTGGTTATAGGTATATTCCATATTAAAAGAAAAATCTTCGCGGTCTTGAAATTCATTAAGTAAGTTACTTGCTTTTATTGCAAGGTCACATCTATCCTGTTTTATCACTAAATAATCTCTAATTTGTTGTAAAATCAATATAGCTAGTTCGTTATTACATATCCAAGTATAAGCAGTTTTATGCTTCTCAGTTCCAGGTCTTGTATTTATATTACCAACTCCGGTTTTGCTAATAAGCCAATCTATAAGCCTATAATCAGTATTTGCAATTTGAACCCGGACTCTAGGGTTTCTGCTTCTATTTTTTAGAAGAGATATATTTCCTTCTCCATCTAATATACCAGCTAAGTATGCCTTATCTTGTATTGATAAATCATTAGGTACAATATTTGATTTGTATTGGCTTTTATACAAACAATCAACTGAGCAGTATTTTTTTGTAGACTTACCTAATCTTCCACCAGTTAAAAACTCTTTACCGCATATCTCACAGATTTTAGCAATAGTAGCCTTAGTAACATAAGATTCGTGACCAATAGTAGATTTATAAAAGCAATCACGGCTACACTAATAGCATATAATTATTAATTTGTCAAGTTTTTCTTACTAGCTACCACTGTTGAGTGTAAGCGTCCATTGAAAGGTTATTTGGTCCGATGTTGCCACATTTATCGCACTGAATACACTTCTATCTAATAAAGTACCGCCACCAGTAGCAGCTTGACTAAATATACCGTGTTCTGTAATAGCAGCACTGGCATCAAAAGTAGCTGTTCCGGTTGAGCGCATTTGATTAGCAGCAGGTTGAGTTTTAGTACCAGTAGCTCTAGTTGAATCTGGATTAAAGCTGTAGTTGATTCTGTAACTAAAGCAGTATCACCGGCAGCTTCAGCCATACCAAAACAAACATTACGAGTTGTACCAGTTCCAGTTAGACCAACAACCCAACCTCTAGGATGTCCCCAAATATCTCTATCCCAAAATATATTAGAGTTTCTAGCGTCTCCACCGGATATATTAGCTGTATTATTAGCTCTATCGAATTGTATCCAACTCTCTATAGTAAAATCATCTGCACCAACATCTATAGAAGTTGATACGCCGTCAGTATCTAGTGGTAGTCTTACTCTATCTATATTACCAGAACCAGTACCATAGAAACGTAATCCATACCCGCTATTAAAGGTTAGTATTGACGCTATAGATTTATTAAAAATTCTAGTAAATGTAGCTGTAATGCCAACACTACCACTGAGTATTTTTCTTGGCGCTTTAATGATGCTAGTTGATAAACTAACACTAGCCGTTAAAGACCTTAGTATTGATTTATTTGCTACTAATGCTGAGCTAGAAGATATTATAGAGCTAAGTAATTTATTAGAATATTTTCTAATAACAGACGAGCTATTTATTACGGAAGATAGAATTTTTCTAGGCTGTTTAACCACTGTAGTTGTAGATGATATGGTAGATGATACGTTTTGATTATAGTTATTACTGGCGGGTGTACCTAGAATTGATACAGCCACGATAGAAGCAGAACTGCCGCTAATAGCCATTGTTGTATTACCAGCTACTCCAGGCTTTGTACCTATAGCACTATAGGCAATACTACTAATACTCTCGTTGTTATTTGCATCTGCTACCTCTGTCTGATTTGTTCCGGCAGCAGCATTACAGTTAGTGTTGTAAGAGTATCCAACGCAGAGACATAAATCGTTAGTGCTGGATGCAAATGAACCAGATGTAGCCGTAGTTGCTCCCTGTCCAGTTGCAGATGCTCTAATGGGATTACCACTAACATCTACCGTATCAAGAAATACTAAAAATATTTCTCCGTTTTCGTAGTCTTCACTAAAGGTGAAATCCCAACTCCAAGAAAATGTACCGGATGTGGGGTTGTTTAATCTCCAAATTGTAGTGCCACCATAATTAGTAGAGTTAAATATTTCCGCAACCGATGTAATGATGAGCCATTTAGTGATGCTGTATTAATTCCACCAGTTGCAGCATCATCATAATAGGCAGCACAAAGTAAACATAAATCCGCTCCGGCTGGTACGGTTATTGATTGACTACCAGTTTGATCACTTGAATCTATTGCTATAATACTACCAACTACTGTAGGTGCTGCCATTTAAACTCCAAATAATAATCTTGAACGTTGATAGATTCCAGAGATAATTGAATCTGATAAAGCATTAGCGCAAAGGAAACAGATAGATGTGCGGCCATTTAATGTTAGTAAACCAGTGTTATTATATGAGCCTATGTTGAATGAAGATGCAATATTCAGTAAGGATGATGGTATTGATGTTGAATTCATATACGTCAATCCATTTAGTGAAATTTTTACAGATGTAGAAGGTACATATACACCACATATAAAGTACCACACTCCGGTTGATATGATATTAGCAGAGTTGGCATTGTAAAAACTAGCTTCATCACCAATATAAAAACTAGCTTCATTACCAGAGTTTATCTCTATCCAATAAGAGCCTGATTTACCCATTAGTATCATTCTTGATGATAATGAGTTAAAATAAAACCACCCCTCCTAATGTCAATCCTCGCACCGCACTATTGTAAATCGTCTCCGTTCCCAAAATATCCAAATCAGTCTCATCAGCACGACTAAGAAAATCACCTGTACCATCCAAACTAACATAAGGTACAAGGCCAGTATAATTAAAAGTGGGATTGCCGTTGTAGGTTAGAGTTCTGCCTTGACCGGATAAATCATAGACGTTACCTGTAGAACGTTGTACACTAGACATAGGCCAAAAACCCACAAGTCCTGGTAGAGCTTGAAATCCTGCTATAACTTCTGTCCACAGTCCGTATTTAAATCCGTCTGTAGATTGTAATTGGGATAGTCCGAGTTACGTTCTTGTACTGGCATTTTATAGTCCTCCTAATCCTAATTTAGCAAGCTGCTGATTAAGTTTTCCAGAATCGCCAGAAGTAATTTGAAACTGATACGGATAAGTATAATTAATAGATGATATATAAGAGACATTTCTATTAAATCCAGTAGTAGCTTGTTGTGACATATATCCAACACTTTCTATAAGTAGTCCGGGTTTAATGTTCCACGGTTCAACTTTACCGCCTACTATATTACTCACAATAATATCTCTATTATTATTTTCTAAAAAATACATTATTTGTGAGGACGGCTGTTCATATATGGCGCTATTGCCATATATACCAAATATCATTTTATCATTAGTAAATTCCGCTCCGAGAACAACTAATTCCTTTATAATTTCAGATGCTAATCTGTCATTGTTTTCTATATTTGATACAGATAGGTTGTTAGTAGTAATGTTGTAATAATTTGAGCTAAAAAATGAATTTTGGTTGCGCCGCTAAAACATTCTTAATTTTAGTGCTAAGAGCAACCGTAGTACCAGATACATTATAATTATATGTATCTAATAATGATAGTATCCAAGACATTCTATATTAATGATAAACTTCCAGACCGAGAAATTGATTTACCAATCTTATGATAAGAATTCTCATCCAAATACCTATCACGTATTTTTCCGCATTAATAGCGGAAACACTACCTGCATTAAGAATTTTTGTTATGGTAAATCCATATTTAGATTGAGATAATGTATTATTACCATAAGTTGTTACACCTGGAACCCCTGTTGTATATTCGGTATATTTTACCAAAACTTTATTTGCTACATTCAAGAAATGGTCCAAAAGTTATTT
>JAAUSO010000072.1 GCA_012033205.1 Richelia sp. SL_2_1
ATGCATCCTGCCACCATGACCTCCATGCTGGGGAAAACTTAGAGAGCCTGAGCCGGATGATGGGCTAACCGTCAAGTCCGGTTCTTTGGGGGGAGGGATGCGGCGACGTATGCCCTCCTACCCGACCGCTATCCAGAATTTCTGAGTACGTCTCCTCTCACAATTGACCATATTAATCCACAATCATTGGGGGGTTCAGATGATACTGATAATTTGGCACTAGCTTGTCGTCGCTGCAATGAACGTCATTATAATTTCACTGCTGCTGCTGACCCAGAAACTAAAGAAGAAGTACCATTATTTAATCCTCGTTCTCAAAAATGGGCTGACCATTTTATCTGGTCAGAAGATGCTACAAAAATTATTGGTATAACGTCTACTGGTCGTGCTACTTGCAACCGTCTTGATTTAAACGATGAACGTCGTGCTGACCGTTTTATCCAGAAATCTCGACGTTTTTGGGTGCAAGGTGGTTTTCACCCTCCTCATGAAGACCCACGCCGTTCGTAGATAGATAATTTTTGCTCGCCTCCTACATTCGTTTAATTGCTAATTAAGTTCAGGCGTTCACCGCTCGCAGTATGGTTCAGTCTGCGGTTCATTACGTAGCTGTTAGCGTAAGAGCGCTTACGCGCAATTGGTAGTGACGTGTCGCCAAGAATAATGAATAACCCTTCACCAAAACAACAACAAATTTTAAAAGCATGGTATCGCCAGTTGAAATCAGTACACCCTTCCAAAATTACTGACCCCAACTTACCTGAGAAAGAGTTATTAGATATTGAAGAAACGAATTGGGAAGCACGGCAAACTTACTATCACGACCAATTTTTGTACGCAGACAGACTTTAATGTACTTTATTACGCATCATCAAGAAAGTTGATGTTGTGGTAGCCCGCTTATTTATCAAAAGCTGTGAAATCTAATGATATAAAAGTTTTCACAGCTTATCACTTCATTTATTCAATTAAAGGAGCAAAAATGCTTTCATATCAAGACTTTTCAACAACTTTCATTGTGCTTTTATGTGCAGCTTTCGCAATTGTAATGATACTCGATTTTATTACAGGTTTATTGGATTTGTGGAATCAATGCGCTAAGCAAGAAAGCAACATAGTATTGCCAGCTTACCAAGAAAAAACATCAGATAAAATTAATAGTATTCCACAGCCCATAACTTATCCCAAATCTGCTCATATCGAAGTATCAACTTTTAAAGCCAAAGATTCTCAACCCAATTTAACTCGTTTCGCTACAGAAGAAGAATTGCTTGCTTTAACTCTCCGTAAACTCAGACAACTAGCAGCAAATTACTCCATTCCTGGCAGAGCTGCTATGACAAAAAATCTCAAAACAGCACATCAATTGTTAACTCCTAAACTACTTGGATTGGTAACAATAGCTGAAATTCAACTATTAAGCCTGTAAGAAGGTGCGAACGCATTTAAACGTACCACGTTCCTACCGTTCAAAACGTAGATGCAAAAAAATGCGTTCCTCTCTTACTCCTTTTATTAAAAGAGTAGTTAAGAGCATCGTGGTTAGGGTAAAGACATTCCACTCACTACAGCAATATTAAAACAAAACCTAAGACTCAATTGGACTTTTAATTATGGCAATCAAAGCACCCTCTAGCGCGAGTTATTTAGTATTGACGCTGGAAGATTTTATGGCAACTGCTGACTCATTCATTCAGAATTATTATAAAACAGGCAGCAATGCACAAGACATTCAAAGAATGATTGCAGCTATTACAAATCTAAGACTTGATATCAACATTGAAGCACTCGAAGCAGAATTCAAAATAACCTTGTCAAAGCGTATTTAATCGTCTTATTCAAGGTATTGACTGTTTTTTCACAGAATTATAAATTATGTCACAAACTAAAACTGTAAAAGGTATAACCTTCCAATACGGAGAAAACGAAAGTCAAAGGTACTGGGAACACGTAACAGAAAAAGAGACTTATATGTTGATATCAGCATTACTTAATCTGTATGTTGAACAAAAGACGGACACTTAAAACCTGTGAATGCAGATGACTTAAGGAGTAATTTTTTCATCAATCACGCTCATACAGGGACAAACTCAGCACCCACCAAGCAATATGAGTGAATTGAGCGCATTCAAACCAGGTGAATGTAAAAGCGAGATAAACAATTAATACTGCTTCAATTCCACGTAATGGTGACTTAATAACCATACATAAACAAAATGCTATCAGCACAAAGTAAGATATTAAACCTAAAATACCTACAGATAAAGTAGTATCAAAAATTAAATTGTGTGCTTTTACTGTGGGTAGTTGTTTTCTTTTTAGTTGTCCATTTTTATCTTGATAATCAAAACTAAAATCACCCAAACGCAGAACTTTATCTACAGGTTCACCATGATGGATGTAGGGATAAACTGTACCGAAACCATTCATACCCCATCCGAGTAAAGGACGCATAGAAATCCCACGGATAGCGCGTTCCCACAGCATTTCTCTATCAGATGAAATATATTTGATAAAACCACTGTATTTATCAAGATTGAATTGATTGTTAAATGCAAGTTGACGAGTACTAGAAACCGTACCTACAAATAGTAAAGATATTAGACAAGTACAAACTATAATTCTGCTCCGATGACGGTTTCTAAAATCCGATTGATAAATCCAGTAAATGAACCCGAATACAAAAGCTATAATTCCCGCACGAGTTTGAGTTAAGAATAATGCTGGGATTATTAATGTTAAAGCGGTAATGGCATTACGTTGAGAAATGATTTTCTTTTGCCAACCAATTAAAGTAATAATTGAACAAGCTGCTAATACGAACGATGCATGACCGCGATGGGAGTATAATCCGATTGGTTGGTGATTTTTGAAAATGGTGCTGGCTAAAATATTATCTTTAAATAATTGTCCCGAAGTAGCAGTATAGTCAATTCGCCAGTTAATTACTTGAGGGAATATACTTAAAGCGAGAATTACCCCGCCAATTATTAAACCTTGTAGTTGAGAACGAAATATTTCTGGGTGCAGCCTTAATAGTAAATTGTTACTAAGAGTAAAGATTGCAATTAACAGCCAGTAGAGCAAACCATCACCCATCTGTTCTTGAGCGAATAGGGAACGAAGCGGAAAAGGACTAGTTATAGTTGATATTAGTCCGATTCCGAGAAATATTTCCCATAGTAATCTGTTAATCTTCCAGCATTGAGGAATGTTTAGAGAGTCTCTTTCTTCCCACAAAATCAGAACGTTGAATATACAGATTAGTAGGATGGCAAATACTTTAGGTTGAGTCCAAATTTCCCCTCGCATCTTTCCAATTGGGTTGATAAGAATAATGCTGAGGGAAAACAGCACTGTGTACAGGTGCTTCACTATTATTTATTAATTCTTACGTTTTAGTGTTTTAACTATAGCCCATGCTCCGAGGGTTATTAGTCCGATTGTTGGGGTGGATTCGGGGATACTAGTGGCGTTGTAGTGGAAATAATCAAAATCAAAAAATGATAAATGTTGATATTGAGATTCGTTATCGTTGTCGATACTAGATGATAAAATCTCCTGAGATTCTACATAATCGGTACCATAGCATCCGCCACCGCCACTGCCACCATTGCAGTCAGAAGGTGGTGGTGGTGGGGAACAGTCACCACTGCTATCACAATCAGGAGGAGGTGGTGGAGTAGGACAAGCACCGCCATTACTACTAACAAGGTTACAACCATCCTCTTTGCGAATAAACTCATATGTCCAACCCCATCTAACGCCGTTATAAATAGTGACATCTAGTGGATTAGATTTATCTCCTTGAGCTAAGTAAAGTTCTGCAATCCAGTAATAATTTCGATTCAAATTTGTGTTTCTATATGGGCGATCTCCAAACCATCCGTAATCAGTTTGATTTTCTGGTTTTATCTTTTGTCCTGAAGCATAATAGGGATGTGTAGCATTGCTATATGTACCATTACTCTGCTTAGTCCTATTGTCGATATAACTGTTATATACACTCGGCGAATCAGGTGGATAATTAGTAATAATTCTTTGAATCCAGTATAAATTGTCTGCCTTGGGGTTTGGATCGCGGCTTTTTCTGTTATCACTTGGACGATATTCTAATTCAAGAGTAGCACCAATTCCATCATTTCTAATGCCATTTATACCGCCAATTCTAGTTGTTCCGCAATCCTTTCCTATACCACAAGCCCAAAGCTTTCGGACATTAAAGCTGCCTCTTAATTCACGTCCTTTTTCAAAATTCCAACCTTCACCTTTGTAAAGGTTTAAATCATTCAGCAGCCCGTCCGTACCTCCTCTTTGTATTTCTTGAATGAAAGGTTGAGAAGCAAAAGATAATAAATTGAAAGGATTTAAAAAAGGTGCCGCATTCGGATCAACTACATCAAGTTTTGTTATACCTCTATCGCCATTAGGATAACGGTATACATACATATAATCATCAGGTCTAGTTTGAGTATAATAAACTCTAAATGCTTTACTAGGTTGACTTGTTAATAACGTTAACAAAGTACTGATGAACAAAACCAGAGAATATTTTGTTTTTTGCATTTCTCAAAGCTTCTTTATCTATTGTGCTTAAAAAGTTTATTCAAATCAATTTGATAGGTATAGCGTTCCAAAATAATCTAAATAGAAAATCATAAAAATCTGAATAAAGGGCAGAAGATTCTTAATTCACTAATTCTAATTTTCAAAATTATACCCAAATACTAAAAAAAATCAGATTTTAAAAGAGCAGTGGAACTCATTAATTTATGATCGTACTAAGTTGAATTCTTTAAGCGGCGTAATTACCATTCCCGTCCAAATATTTTCTATGGATTTCCGTTCTCTAATTTCTTGGTCATATACTTTGGTTTCGGCTGTTTTGTTAATATAATTCAACTGAATTTTATAATTACCTAATTCTGTAATTTCAAAAGTATGAGAACCTCCATCTCCAATTGAAAGCACTAATTCAAATTTGTCTTCCTCTTGATACCAAATTACAGCTTCATAAAAAAAAGTTATTTCTTTTCCTGGCATAACTAAAACTAAATCAGATTCTTCAATTGGTCTTAACCAATCACTGAAATAACCTCTAAAGAGTATTTGACCGTCTGCATTCACCATTTCTGGATTCAAATCATTTATAAATCGTATAGGATTGGAGGTATTATTAGTAATGCTCAGTCCTGCTAAAGGAATTGATCCAGAACTTCCCGGTTCTTTTTTAGGAATAGTCAAAACTTTCTGTGGTAAAAAGGTTTCAAAGCGAATACCATCTACTTCAATTGCATTTTTATCGCTTTCAGTAGGCTGAATCAATTGAATTTTCACGAAGGAAGTTTCTAATTTTTGCGTGTAAATTTGTCCTAATTCAGTTAGTTGATTGATTTCTGGTTCGGATAACAATACCTCTGTGTTAGGAGTTTCATAAATGAATCGTATTTGATAAGTTCCTGATTTAAGAGCTTCAAAAACCCAGATATCTTCATCTGTTACCGTAGATCCCCAGATGTGAGGTTTAGTAGGAATGGAAAGTTTCAACAAATTATTTTGCCAATAAAGTTTTGCTCTTAAAGGAAAACCTCTCTTCTGTCCTGGTGGAATTAATAACCAATGATATCTTTGAGATCCAGATGGCTTATTGATTGGTTCAAGAGGTTTAAGTACTTCACCGTCTGGTGCTACAATTTCCGGAATGAACGTTCCATTTAAAAAAGGAAAAGTTTGTGATGTATTATTAGTAACGCCAAGACCTAAAGTTAAAGGAACAGCAGTTCCAGGTTTGTTTTCAGGAATTGCTATTGACACATCTGTCTTCCCGATTCCCGTTGATGTCGTAATTTCCATACGAACACCATATTCTTTAGGCGCTTTATTTTTCTTGGATGCTTTAGATTTTTTACGTCCCATAGTGGCTATTTTTTCAATGACTACTTGTTCATGCGCCTTTACTTTTTTGGTAGCATTGCTTAATGCTGCTGTACCTAAGAAAATTAATAATACAGCTAAAAATGTCGCTAAGAACTTACGCATGATTTCTTTATATTTTAGTAATTAGGTGTAATATACTTTCAAAGTTATTCTCAACCAAAACTTCAAATTGCTTTGTTATCAAGTCATTAAAAACTTTATCCAATATTATTTACCTGCAAAAGAAGATTGCTGCTTTATAGCTTCACGTAGTAATAAAAATGTTGTTAGCGCTAACTGTTGGTGCATTCGATAACGTTGCAATCTGTACCGCCTCAAATCCGCTTTGATTTCCATCACCATCAAAAAACAGCGCACCACTATTCGTATCGTAGATAAATCGCTCAGTAGCACTATTAGCCGCAACTGTACCATTACCCAAGAGAATTTGGTCTTCTGAGATGGTGTTATCCGCAGTTAATCCACCGTCAAAATCATTGATAGAAACATGAATTACATCCTCAGTAGGCGAAAAATCCGTAATTAAATCAACACCTTGGTTGGGTGCGTTGAGGACGAAAATATCACCGCCAGTATAGCCTGTAAGCGTATCATTACCAGTGCCCCCAACAAGTGTGTCATTACTCGAACTACCGATTAAAACATCATTACCAGGTGTGCCAATCAAGTTATCGTTATTAAAAGTACTAGCAAAAGCAACTTGAGGAGCATCAGAAATAAAATTGGTGTACTTAGCTACCCAAGCATCGATATTTCCAGCATTTTCCCCTTGTAAAGTATCGTTAGTATCCCCTGTTATATAAACACTGCCAATACTGTCAACCGTTACGTCTACAGAAGAATCTTCACCAGCCGTACCAATTTGCTTGATTGAGAGTTGGTTGCCATCGCTGTCATATTTAGCTAACCAAGCATCATAATATCCTGCATTAGTTCCACCTAAATCACCATCAGTATCTCCCGTAAGATAAACATTGCCAGCATTATCTACAGCAATACTGTAAGAACTGTAAGAGAAGTCATCATCCTCAGTACCCAACTGTTGAGTCCATTGCAATGTTCCACTGCTATCGTATTTCGCTAGCCAAGCGTGACTTTTTGCTGTATTAGTTTCACTTAAAATACCATTGGTATTTTCAGTATCTCCTGTGATATAAACATTGCCAGCATTATCTACAGCAACACTGTAAGAGAAGTCATCACCGTCAGAACCTAGTTGTGTTGTCCATTGCAATATTCCACTGCTATCATACTTCGCTAGCCAAGCATCTATATCACCTTTAGCATTAAATCTTCCCAGTGAGCCTTCGGTATCTCCTGTGATATAAACATTGCCAGCATTATCCACAGCAACACCGTAAGAGAAGTCATCACCTTCAGCATCTAGGTGTCTAAACCACCTTTGATTACCATTGCTGTCATATTTAGCCACCCAAGCAACAAAATCATCACTTCCTTCAAAGTCTGCTATTCCTCCTGTTATATAAGTATTACCAGCATTATCAACTGCGAGATCGGAAGAGAAATAAGCCCCTACCTGTTTTGTCCAAATTCGGTTGCCAAAAGAATCGTACTTTGCTAACCAAGTATTATCATCAGCGACATTTGTGTTCTCGGAGCCAACACCTCCTTCTCCTGAAATATAGATATTACCAGAACCATCTACAGCAACACTATACGAAATATCATCAATCTCCGTACCCAATTGTGTTTTCCATAATTGATTTCCACTACTGTCATACTTCGCTAACCAAGCATCATAATATCCTGCATTATCTCCTCCCAACGAACCGTCGGTGTATCCGGTAATATATACATTCCCTGCGCTATCTACAGCAATACTATTGGAGAAGTCATCACCCTCAGTACCCAACTGTTGAGTCCACGGTTCTAGGTTTGGTTGTTCAGGTTGTTCTGGATTTGATTGTTCGGATTCTTCTAACGCACGAGCCGATAGATTCAAGTTGTAAGTGGTATTGATGTGATACCCCCAACTCTTGTTAACAAGAATATAGTAATCCCCTGGAAGTATAGTCCCACTAATTGATTCTGTCTGTGTACCGTAATTGTAAGATCCTAAAATGATATCACCATTACTGTCGAGCAGCCACAGGTTGGCATTATCTGATAAGCCATTTAGTTCAAAATTAAAATCGCTAGTACTACCAATAGTCACGCGATAGTAGTCGTCGGTATCAGTGCTACCTACCCAATCTTTAAATATTTGCGTGGTGCCATTGCCATCTAAGGTAATTTGACGTGCCGAGTTAATCGTATTTCCTGCAAAGTCCAACGCGGTTGCCGACACATTCAAGTTGTAGCTTGTATTGGCATTTCCCCAAGGAAGAACTCGAATATAGTAATCACCCGCCTGCATTGTCCGGTTAATTGATTCAGCAGTTGTACCACCTTCTTCTGGACTAACAATTACCTCACCATTACTATTAAGCAACTGTACGTCAGCATCATCTAATAACCCATTCAAAGTAATATCTAAAATGCTAGTACTACCAAGATTAAAGCGATAATAATCATTGGTGTCAGTATTACCTACCCAATCCTTAAATGTCTGGGTAGTACCATTGCCATTTAAGGTAATTTGAAGTGCATCGTTAAGAGTATTTCCCGCAAAGTCCAATGCAGCAGCCGACACATTTAAGTTGTAACTGGTATTGACGCTCCCTCCCCAACTTTTGTTAACGTGGATGTAGTAATCGCCTGGAAGTATAGTTACATTAATTGATTCAGCAGCAGTACCGTAGTTATAAGAACCGACAATTGTATCACCATTAGTGTTAATTAACCGCACATTAGCATTATCCGACAAACCATTCAATTCAAGATTAAAATCGCTAGTACTACCAATAGTCACGCGATAGTAGTCGTCGGTATCAGTGCTACCTACCCAATCTTTAAATATTTGTGTAGTTCCATTCCCATTTAAGGTAATTTGACGTGCCGAGTTGATCGTATTTCCTGCAAAGTCCAACGCGGTTGCCGACACATTCAAGTTGTAGCTTGTATTGGCATTTCCCCAAGGAAGAACTCGAATATAGTAATCACCCGCTTGCATTGTCCGGTTAATTGATTCAGCAGTTGTACCACCTTCTTCTGGACTAACAATTACTTCACCATTACTGTTAAGCAACTGTACGTCAGCATCAGCCGATAAGCCGTCCAGAGTAATATTTAAAATGCTAGTACTACCAAGTCTAAAACGATAGTAGTCGTTAGTATCGGTACTACCTACCCAATCCGTAAATGTCTGCGTGGTAGAAGTGATATTGAATTCTTTGGCATCACCTAATGTGTTACCTGCTCCATCAAAAGTCATAAATATTCCTTTGGTAAAAGACACCCTTGAAACCTTTAGTGGCTAAAAGTTTCAAAACAAAAATTCAGGAAAGTAATTCAATGATGCTTTTGATTTTGCAAAAGAAAAATAAAGTGACGGTAAAATTTTCAACAACCTTTTTCACAGAATGTTTGTTTCCGCCTAAACCTTCGGCACGCTAACGCGAACACGCTCGCCCACACTGGGTGCCGTGACTAAGATTCGCAATATTTTATTTGATTATCGTTTAATAATTGTATAAATTATTTGGGGTCTTGGTTGAGCATTGTATTGATATTTGTGGTATTGCTGACGAATTGTTTCTAAGGCTGTTTTTGCCAGTAACCAAAATCGCTCTTTTGTTCCTTTGTATTTATTTTTTTAACTACTCTTTCCATGATTCTAAACGCTTATATAGTCACTACATTTATCTAGGCTAATAATTGTAACATTAATTGGAGTGTCAATTATGCTCTATAAATTTCCTGATTATCACCACCTTCTATTACCGAAATTTCCTTTTGAGAAACAATTTTCTTCCCTGGTAAATTATGCCTGCCAAACTCTCCAGTTTCCGGAATATAAACGGCTACAGCTTTACCTTGAAGTGCAGCATAGTCAATAATTGCTACTGTTTCCATGCTACGAATACCAAGTACGATATCGTCCGACTGTCTCATTTGTTGAATTGCACTTTTGATTGAAGTTACGGTTGATAACTCAATTTTGATATCCTTTCTATGTGCTGCTAACTCTTCTATTGTTACTACAGCAGGCGATGATTTTAACTTATATGGCGTTGCTTCTATAAAGTGAACTGTATCATAACCATGCTCTACTGCTCGGTCAACGGCACGTAAAACCATGTTGCACATTATTTGTTCGGTTTTAGCTTTGATTTGTTGCTTCTCAATCGGAGCTTCAAAAAATACGACGGTAGCAGTAGCAGGTATCTCTTCTTCTTGAGGGGATATTAAAATAGCTTGCTGCTGTTTAGATGTTTGAATGTCTGGATATTTAACTGTAGTTGGATCAATAGTTATATCGGCATAACTAGCAGGAGCATTGTTAATAGTAGCAGAAAAAGTAAGCCCTTGAATTGGTCTGCCAATAACTGCTAACTTTTGCTGTAAAAAATTAACTGACTTTTTATTAATAATTCCTAATATTTGATTCCCAATCTTAGCATAAACTATTGGTGGTTTGCGCGACTCAGTTTTCTCTACTTCAAGAGTTATATTCGTTTGTACGTCTTGCCATTGACAATTAGCTGCTTGGTACTTATCAATGCTATCAATTTGCAACTTATTATCCGGATTTTTCAAGCTGGTAATAATAACGGTTTTTGTAGGAGCAGAAGTAACGGTAGCATAAACCTCACATTCAGCAAGTAAAGCTGGGGATTGAGCGTCAATAGTACCTAATTTTTTACCTTCTACCTTTACCCAGCGAGCGGTTTTAGTGCTGTCACGGGGATGGGAACCATCTTCAAACTGAATTGGGATTCTTTCACCAGTAAAGTTTCTATCTGCATATTCATTGAACTGAGTACCAATTATCCTCATTTGGGTAAACTGCAACTCCTTGAGTTGATTTATTACTTCATCTGGGAAGACTGCAAATGCTACACTTGCTCGACGCATCCCCGAATATTTGGAATTTTCTTCTGTGTGGCTGATATCGTGAATAGCTGCTGCTAGCTGTAACTTCTCTTCTGTAGGGGTGTTACTTCTTATCGATTCTACATATTCTTTTAATTGCTGTTTCAAGGCATCTATCATGCTATCGCTAATGCCAAAATGGAATTCTACATTCCCCTGTTGAATTAACATTCCTGGCTTCGGTTGATGTTCTTCAATAGAGCGAAAGCTAATTGTACCAATCGGAATACTTATAGGAGTACCATCCGAGGTTTTGAATCTAGCTTGAGCAAATAAGGGATGAGGCATTTTTTTGGTAGGTTTTCTTGATGCTATTTCAAAAGTTAATTTCTGAAATTTCCAAAAATTCGGGTTTTTTGCTATTTCAAAGTTAAGTAAATTGGTAATTTCTAATTTTTTACCATTGGTTGATGAAGTAACGACTAAATAAGGACCTGGTTCTAATTTTTTTCTTTGTTCTAGTTGAATCCATTGTTTAACAAATGAATTATAATTAGTTTTGATTTCTTTAGCGTGCTTTTTTTGTTCGGGAGTATATTCAATTTCTGGATAAAAGTTTCTAAATTGTTCAATGGTTAAAGCATTGAGTTGACATTGCTCAAAAATTTGATTGGTTTGCTCAATCATTAAATCAATAGGACTATAACCATTAGTTTTCATACCCTTATTTGTAAAAGCCTCTGGATTTTTCTTATCAGCTAACCATTCAACTTCTTTATAAGCAGTTATAGCTTGACAATATTGAATAATATCTTGATTTGGTCGTAAAGCACTTTTAGCTCCATCGGCAGCAACTTGTAGTTCATTTCCAAGTTCTGCTACGCAATTTTTCAACAGTCGTTTAAATAATTGCAATTTTTGTTCTACTTGATTATTGTTTAAAGCTTTATTCTGTGAATTATTAGTAATATTATTAATTTGATTTAACACATTGTCCGGTAACTGCAATTTTTGATAATAACGTACTGAGAAAATATAATGTAAATGTCGTAATATTTTTTGAGCATAAGCAAGTTTTTCTGATTGAGGCATTGCGTCAATTTCACATTGCAATGCGACATTTTTTTGAATTTCATTAGCAATAATGCCAATTTTACTATCCATTGTCGAAACTGCAATTTCTTCAAAAGTACCTTGATAGGGAACTTTAGCTTTTTTAATAATATTAGGATAGCGATTTTGTGGTAAATTGTTTTCTTTAACTTCAGTAGCTAATAAAGGAAAGTCTTTAGAAGGAGCAAAGGCTAGTAAATCACCATCAAAATCACATTGCATATTATCCATTGCCGTATCAGGATGTATGTATACGCATCCATCTAACATTTTCGTTAAATGTTTATTTTTAAGAGTAATAATACCATTTGAATTAATTAATGGAGAACGAGTGACTATAATTTCTTCTCCTTCTTTTATATAAGGTATGCTAATTTCGTCTAGGTTTAAATCCAAACTTGGTTGAGCCATACCAGATGTAAACTTAATGGAACGTCCGGTAGCAATATCAACCCACTCTTTTCTTACAAAATCTTGAAGTTCGGTAATTATTTTGGGATGTTCGATAAGTTGACAGTAACCTTCTAAGTCAGCTTTTAGTAAAGAATAAATTAACAAATCTTTTTGTTCATTATTTAATTGTTCACTCTCGTGAATTTCTTCGCTTTCATCCTCAGATGATAAGCTGTCAAATATACACAGTTTTTCTGTATTACCTTCATTTTGATAAGATTCACTTGCTTCAATATTTTCTGCTAAAAAATTTTTGCGCCGTTCGTAATTTTCAACATACCGCAATGCTAACATTTTAATGTTTTTCTGCTCTAAAGCTAGCTTTTCTGCTTGTTGCTTAATAATAGGTAAAATTTCTTCTTTTACAGCATGAGGATAATTAACTAAAATCTGAGTTCCTAAACTATGTTCTCTGTATTTAGCTGTTGATTTAACACCCAAACCAATATCAAGTACATACTCCCCAGGCTCAATAGCATCTGCTCCTTTTCTACCTTTAAAAGAAGAAGTTGCGAGTACTATATCATAGGCAGTTTTAGTACGTAAACTTCCGGATTTTATATTACCACTTATCCGTAAAGACGATTCTCCAAGCTTATCTAAGTTAGTTGGTGCAAGTGTACCTTTAGCAATTCGCATTACCAGACTTTCTTTTTGCGGTTTTATACCTAGTCTGAACTGAAAAGCACTCAATTTTATATTGTTAATTTTTGCAAAATTGCTGTCAATTAAACCCTTACAATCACCTACCAGCTTTTTTGCATTACTTGGAGCGATAATACCACCAGAATCTCCAGTAATATCGTCAATTACCAAAATTCTTGCATCACGCAACTCGTGAAAACTTTGACAGGATGTAAACGGTAAAGGATAAGCCGCACCATCTGAAGGGTTCGGGTATAGCAAGGAACGAAGGTTATTATCGTTAGCGAAAAACATCCTTTTACCTGCACAAAACTGTAGAGTCATCCCGTTGTGTTCAGTTAAATCGGATGCAACCGTAGCTTCCGGGTAAGCCGTACCAATGCTAAACTCAGCACCGTCGAATAGGTATTCAGCAAGAGTGTTTTCAAGTTTCTCTTGAATTTCTGTATTTTGTTTAGTCTTTGTATCAAAGTGATTAAGTATTAAAGCCATGTTGAGGGAAGTAATGCTGAAGCGGTTTTAATCTTTTCAGTTATTAAGTTCGGTTTGTGTTGCAGTGATTTTAAAAAATATGTATTAAAAGTTAATGGTTCTTTAAGAACAAAAATTAAAGAATGTTTTAGAATTAAAACTGGTAAGAGTGTAAGTTAGAAGTATTAACAAATGACTAAAAAAGTAATTCCTAACATTAATCAACTTTCTTATGGAATGACTCCAGAGGAACTTATAAGTGAAGGTCATGTGGATGTAGATTATTTTTACGATCCCGATCTAGAAGAAATAAAGAAGGACGTTAAGGAAATGGAACGGATAGCTAGAGAATCTGATAAGTCCAAACATAAGCGTATAGAGTTTTGAGAAGGACAATCTATAACCGTTAGATTTCACGTTTATAAATTGCGATCGCCATATCTTTTCCTTACGTTACTCGTTTAGAACTTAGTCGTTTGCGTTCAATTAACAAACTTGCGGTTTCTCGATGGGGTAGCCCAAATGACGCAGTATCCTGATTTCGCTTTACGTCCGTACTGGGATAAAATCACACCCAACCTTTGAGCATCTTCAACACATTCCCCGTTATCTAAATAGCCGCGATTCCAATCAATTAAATTCCTGGCGAACTTTCCTTCCTTCGATATTGCCCATTTCATTGCCTCCAATTCATCCCAAGTTAAAGTATTTGACTGCACCTTTGTATATCCACCACTTAATATTCCAGCAATCCAAGGAGGCATTAAAATTCCCATAATTACTCCAACCCCCAGAATGAAAAACAACAATAGACCTGCGGGAAATACAGCAGTAAGAAGTTTTCTGCTTTCTGCGAACTGTGCTTTGCGAATCAAAGCGTGAGCAGCTCTATCAATGGCAACTTTCTGCCGTTCCACTGCGACTTGTTCCACCTGTTCCAAGTTACGCGCTAAATCTCGATTCCAAGTCTTGAACAACAGTTGCAAAGTTTGCGGTGCATCTTCCAACATCACTTCTAATTGACCAGTAGCAATTAATACTAAAAATAAAGGGTCATCTTGGGATAATCCACAACTTAACGCGAAATCCAGCACTCGCTTTTTAAACGCTTCGCTTTTACCTTTTAAGGCTTCAGCAAGTAATTTATCACAAGCCTGCGAGGATTCTGAAGATTTAGTTTTAGATGCTTTCTTCTCTAAATCATCCGATTTATCTGCTTGATCTAATTGATTCATTTTATTAAATCTGTAACAGCAAACGCTGCATAAGCTGTCTTAAGAAAGTTCTTTATTCGTTGCTTTGATACTACCTTTATTTCAGAATTTGCCAGCGATTTTGAGAAGCTTAATCCCCATCTATCAATAATATTGCGCTCCCAATAGGGAAACTTGGGAAAGTCCATGATAATAAAATCATATTCACTTCGGGCTTTAATAAACTCAGACATCTCTTGTATGTAATTCCAGTCATCACATAAACCCATGTTTTTTACAAATACGTGAGTCATTTGATGTCCGAAATCATCTAAAGATTGTAAAAAAAAGTTTATAGAATCAACACCTCCGGTACAAACAAACCATTTAACAAAAGTAATAGAATTTTCGGCTCCCAAATCAATCAAATTATTTTTATTTATCCAGTTAGTAACATTTGAATAAACCTGAGCAGGTAAATTTACAATTACCGACTTTTCAAAAGCTTTCTCAAAAATGAAGTCTGCTTTTTGGGCAAGATTTTCATCATCGCTAAAAAATGCTATATCTACATCGTTGTAAATTTTAGCAATATCCTGATTGCTGGTATCTGCATCTACAATTGCCATATCTAATCCGGTACAATCACAGTATTCAATTAATGTTCTGCTAAATAAAGACTTTCCCGCACCACCTTTTTCACCATCAACTATGTGAATAGTGGTGGATGATTTAATTAATTCTTCTCGATTTTGGTAGCTATTATCATTTTCATTTGATATTAAATTTTCTTCTAAAACTTGATTATTTTTACTTGAAAAATCACTTTCCCGTACATCTTCTATCTGCAACAGTTTTTTTGAAGCACCATTATGAGTATCGTCCTGATATAAAGCTTTATTTGCGATACTTATACTATCTTGCTCATCTGAAATCAAACCATCATTGAGTTCGGTTCCCCAATCTTCAATTCTGTCGATTTTTTCATTAGTTTTTAATTCGTAAAAAACGGTTGATTCAGCATCTATATTACTTTCTGAATAATCATTTTTAGCCGTGCCATTGATTGTTAATTTATCAGTTTGTGATTGGATGTTTTGTAAATTATCAGGAGATATTTGTATTTTAGTTAAGGGATTTGATGAATAACTACAGAATTTATTAGAACAAGTATCAGAATTATTATTTTTATTACTTCTTTTTCTTTTATATCGTTTGGCAACCATAATTAAAACTCCTGAAGACAAGTGTAAATATTTAATAGGAGAGATGTAAAGGAAATTACGTACAAAAATATCTGATTGAGGGATAGTAGGAAAACAATCTTTTTATCCTGGTTAGATGTGTAAATTCCCAGTACGCACTTCTGATTACAAAAAATTATTCAAACCCGTGTCATCGTAGGCATTCTCACCGACTTGAGTACGAAGTTCATTCAGAAAAGATGTACTTGAAGAATTTACAGTATTCTGTTTAATTTGTGTTGGGATAGCTTCTGTAACTCGCGTTTGTACTGAATAAGAAGCATCTTCTAAACCAGCCAACTCTAAAATATCTTTTGTTTGTTTCCTTAAAACCTGCACCGCATCCATTGCAATAGAACGTAACTGCTGTGAAGTACAATCTGCGGCTAAAGAATGAGGCAGCCAAAATGACCTGACTGCTAATAGTAACATCTCGGTTTTACCCATAATGCGATTATCCTGAATGTACTTCATTAGCTGTACGTCTGACTTTTTGCGTGGTTGATAGCGCCAGCGGAAATCTATTTGTGGGGACATCAAAAATTACCTCCCCTTGTCCCGACAGAGTGAAACCGTTTCTCAACAACTTGTGAAAAGTACAAAAATAGACTGTAAACATCCGCTAATCTGCTCAATAAAGAAAATTCGTCAACTTGTTTGGGAATATTTGCACCCACTCCCCATAAACAAGACTTTCCACGATAGTGCAAGTTCAATTCCTTCTTCATATAATCTGCCGTACCTCCACAAAACAATATTTCATCGACTTGACGGGGAATCACCTGATTTAACCAACTTGTAAGGGCAGCGCTATACTCGCTTCTGGCTAGTTTTACCGCTTTTTGGATTTGTTGTAATTCTTGCTGTTTGTTGGCATTTCCCGTGCTTCTTAATAACCGTAGTAAAGGAACGGGTGATAAGTCACTTCCTGCTGCTACTATCGCCGGAGCAATTAGAGAAGGTGTTTGCCCCGATGTCTTGGCTACGACTCGCTCTAAAAGCCGAATCATTCCCAAATCGGAAGTCTTACCATCAGCTGCAACGACACCCCTATCGCTAATTAATACCGAAGCATTTCTGTAACCTATCATCGCTAGGGCAAAAAATTTTCTTTTAAGCGCTTCTCCCACTCTCTTTTGATACGCCAAATATATTCCCGCACCCTCTGGCAAACACTTAAACTCTATTAACTTCACCTGCATTCGTCCCGTCGGCGTTATGTAGTTAGCAAGTGTTGTTCCGAGTTGCTCTCCCAAACTCTGTTTATTCTCAAGTTCCCCCGGTGGAAGCAAACAGGCAAGCGCTAGTTGAAAGTTATAACCTAACTTGAGCTTTTGTGAAACAACCCAAACAGCCGAAGCAGTTTTGGCTATTGCTCGTTCGTACTTCAACTCTTTTAAACCAGCATTCGCATAGTATTTTTGCTGGGCTAAATAACCGACTGCAAAGGTTTCACCGTTGATATTTACCCATGCAATATTCTCTGGAGAGGTTGCACCTAATATTTCTGTCGAAAAAGAAGCAACTGATTCCAAAGGTATTTTTATCACTTCTGGTTCCATGATTAATGATGCCGGATTTTTTTTATCGAATGTATAATAAATTCCTTTTGTTGCACTTCCTCCAAAATCTAAAGTCAATATTAGTAAAGGTGAAGTTTGAGTAGTTTCGGTCATAGTTCCTATTTTAATTTAACTCGATTTTTTAGATTGTTAGCGAAAGTGAGACGGCAAATATTAAATTTTAAATTATATACTCCTTGTTCTTCATGATAATAGTTCCTCTTCATCATTTTCATTTCCAAATATTTGAAGGAATCTGAAGGTAAATGAAGGTAAAATATTAGAAATAATTATTGTTTTTTAGTCCGATGTGGTCAAAAATTACCTTCAAATTCCTTCACTGTGTTTCTCACTGTCGAATACATTAATAAAGCCTCTAATGGTTACTATACATAGCTTTAAACAAGTTTTTATTTAAAAAACTATGGAAATATTCGGTTTATCGGATTTGATGGTTTCTCTTTATTGCTTGAATCCATACAGAATATCCCAACCTCTCGTTTTAAACTAAATGTGAACTCACTACACAATTTATTAATTTTCTTGTGGTAATGAGATAATTCTATTGCCGTATCATCAAAAGAAACTTGCTTGGAATGAATTGCACAAATATCTATTAATTTTACTTATGAGTTTATAGAATACAATTAATGAAAAACTACTTATCGGCTCGATGAATATTTCCATAATCTTCAATACTTTCTTCCTTCAAATTCCTTCTCTATTAGTAACGAATAAACATTAAAAGCCGCAATACTACAAAAGAGGGATTCTTAATTTAGGGCTATCAATACTAAGAATTTTGGTATTATAATTTTCTAATTATTCTTTCTCACGATGCTAGTAGCTTTGGCTATAAAAACCCCTGTGAGAGCTTAATTACAGTTATAAAATAATCGTCTACTGTGTGTGTATAATTACACGAAAATGTAATACTTAAGTTAATAATTAAAACAGAATAATAATTTTATTTTAAGGATAATTACATAAATTATATAAAAATAATCACACTGTTTTATGAAAAATACGTAAGCGAGAGAAAAGATATTTGAGTAAAATTTTGATAGTTAAGTTATGAAGTTACTGAAAAACCTAAAGAAATAAGGGGTGGAAAATTTTCCACACCTTATGCGGGAAAACTTTTTTACCTCCGTCTTTGTTTCACAGAAGAATATTGGCAACAAATTATGCCGCTAGCAATCTGTAGAATCCAAAAAATTAAAAGTTGGGGAACGCTAAAGGGTAATGAAGCGCATACTGCTAGAGAGAGAGACACCCCTAACGCCAACCCAGAAGTAACTAATATACGGATTATTGGTGATTCCTCTAATCTAGATTTAGCAACTTTGGTAAAACATACAATTGGTTCGCAGAAAATTCGCTCAAATGCTGTTCTTGCAGTGGAAATGTTGCTTAGTGCAAGTGCTTCCTATTTCCGTCCGAATACACCTCAAGAAGCAGGAACCTATGAAAAACAACGTTTAGATAACTTTGTGGAAGCATCTGTTAATTGGTTAGATTCTTCTTGGAAAGAACAAGTAGTCCGAGCAGAGTTGCACCTTGATGAAATTACGCCTCATATTCACGCTTACATCGTGCCATTGGATGAAAGAGGTAAACTTAACTGTCGTGCGTTGTTTGGTGGAAAAATTAAATTATCCCAACTACAAGATAGCTTTGGAATGGCTGTTGCATATTTGGGTATCTCTCGCGGAATTAAAGGCAGTAAAGCTACCTACACTACGCTTAAAAAGTATTATGCTGCCGTCAATCAAGATTCTCAACTCATAAACTTAGAACGCTTGATTCCCTTAGCCCAAGTGCATGAAACAGGCGATTCTTATCGACAGCGAGTCATTGAAATTCTTAATCCTCAATTTGAAATAATTAATTACCAACTCAACGAACGCACTCGTTTGCTCAAGCAACTTGCCGAGTTGAAGCAAACTGCAAAACACAGCGAAAAACTGCGTCAACAACTTTCTGCTGAATTACGAATCCTGAAAACAAGTATTAAACATCAAGACTTACCTTTAGAATTAGTTGCTTACGAACTAGGGGTAAATCAAGACAATCAATCGTTGTCGAAAAAAACGGCTGTTGACTTAGTAATGCAAGTCAATCAATGTAAATTTGACGATGCACTTATCTGGTTGCGCGATAGATTTGGTGCCGAGCCTATGCTTGCTGCGCTAACGAATCAAGTAACTAATAAAGCCTTGAACATTGTAAATAAAAATCCCGAATACTCTTTCATACCACCTGCACCCGATAAAAGTCGCTGGAAAGAAGTTGAGAAATATTTCATGCAGTATTACTGTATTCCCCAAAAATTGATGCAAACACTCAATCAGCGTGGTTTACTGTATGCAGATACGTCGGGTAATGCCATATTCCTAACACGAAATCTTTCTTCTGAAATCACCGGAGCTTACTTGCATTCATTGAAAATAACAGCCAATGCTTTCAGTTTATATCCTGGAAGTAAACGTTCTGCTGGTTGGTTTCATCTGAGCATGGGAAAAACCTCGGATAATCCTATTACAGCAGCAATGTTAACTGCTTCGCCAATTGAATCATTATCTCTAGCAGTATTAAACGCTCCTCACCAACACAGAACTCTTTACTTATCTATTGACAGCATTCACTCAGTCACCAGAGCAGAGCATTACGCTCCCATACCTGTGGAATTTCTACAGAATGTACCGAATATAGTTATTGCTACACACCCCAAAAGCGCGATCGCGTTGAGCGCTATTCAAAAACTTTTACCTCATTCAACCAAATTACAACCAAGAACCACTTGGAATAAAGAGCTACAAACACGTCAAGGAATTAAAAACTATGCCGCGCTGGAATAAAGAACGTAACGTGCGGGACGATATTGTCAATCTTGATGAGCAATAATCCCTTTTCCTACATATTAGGTTTGGGATTGTTTGGAATGATACTTGGTATTGACCTTTGGTTTAATTCAATAACGGAAAGTTTTCAAAAACCCAAGCAACTAAAAACAGCACAAGATTATATTGAACGAGGTTATGAAGTGATGCATAAAGATATGCCTTTACTTGAGCAAAATGACCCCAAACAGAGACAAGCTAATTGTAAGGATGCACAACAATCTTTCCAAAAAGCAATTTCTCTTGATTCCAAAATTGCAGGGCAAACGCAAGAAAACTGACATGATAATATGCTATTGAAATGCAGTCCTACTAGGTATCTCCCATGATTGCAGGTTTTGGTGCATCGTCTAGTTTTACCAAGAAAAATAAAAAATCTTCATCAATGGAGCCAATTGATTGTTCTACTGCTTATCAGCATTTAACAGACCATTTTGAAAACTTGGATGACCCGAGAGGAAAACAAGGTGTACTTCATCCATTCATTAGCATCGTGATGATAGCACTTTTAGCAACTATTGGCGGTGCTACAGGTTGGGAAGATATAGAGACATACGGTTTAAGTCACTTTGAGTGGCTGTCTAGTTTTTTAAAGTTACCTTTCGGCATACCCAGTACTGATACTTATAGAAGATTATTTGAACGGATATCACCAACAGAATTTGAGTGTAGTTTTAACAGTTGGCTAAGTAGCTTGGTAAAAGATTTAGGGGCAGAGGTTATTCCAATTGATGGAAAAACTCTTAAGGGTTCTTATGACCGGAATCAAGAGCAGTCAGCATTACATATAGTAAGTGCATGGGCAAGTGAACACCGGTTATTTCTAGGACAAGTAAAAGTAGATGATAAAAGTAATGAAATTACAGCAATACCAGCTTTATTGGAACTCCTAGATATTTCTGGATGCATTATTACAATTGATGCGATGGGAACTCAACATGAAATCGCTTGTCGTATTCATGATAAAGGTGCAGATTACGTTCTGGCACTCAAAGCCAACCATCCCACTTTATTCACTCAGGTCAAACAATGGTTTGAAATCGCCGAAACCAAGAAATTCGATGGTATTGAGTACAGTTATGATGTGCGAGTAGAATCGGGGCATCACCGTAAAGAGAAGCGGCAGGTCTGGGCAGTTTCTATCGACCAAATGGGTAATTTATATAAACAAGGACAGTGGTCTGGATTGAAGACTATTGTCAAAGTTGTTCGTACCCGTCATTTGTGGAATAAAACCACACAGGAAGTGATGTTTTACATAAGTTCTCTTCCACCCGACGCTCAAAAAATAGGTAAAGCAATTCGACAACACTGGTCAATTGAAAATCAGCTTCATTGGGTGCTAGATGTTACTTTCAATGAGGATAATAGTCGCATCCGTACAAAAAATGCACCTTTAAATTTTGCTTTACTTAAGCGATGGAGCATCAATTTTATTAATAAAGAAACGTCTTATAAACGTAGTATTCGTCAAAAAGCGAAGCGAGCTAGCATGGATGAAGAGTATATGCTTAAAGTTCTAAAAGCTTCGATTCCCTTACATTCTAGCTGAAATAACATCTAAATTTTCTTGCGTTTACCCTGTCCAAAATTGCTTTAGGCTATCAGGGGCAAGGTATGAGCCTGATTTGTCAGAAAAAAGTTGCAGGTGGCAAGAAATCTCTTTACCATGCAAAAACTCTTTATTTACAGCAAGGGAAAAAACAAGAAGCTAAAAATATAGATTTAATTTTAAAGTTTACAAGCAAGTAATTAAGTATATATTGCATAAACAGCTAATAACTGCTTAACAGCTTGATAGTTACGAATTGTTATTTTCTTTATCAAATAATTTTTTTGTAAATATAAGGGAATATTATATTTTTATCTGTAACTAAAAAATTATTTATTTTTATATGACAGAATAAATTTATATAAAGAAAAATATAGGATATAGGAACTTTATATTTTTTAATATTAAAAAACTGTGAATCTATTCATCTTAAGTTAAGCTACTATAAAGTTAGTAAGTTCTCGCTAACTTGAAAGTAAGTAGCGAAGTAATTGCTGTTAGTAAATTGAAAAAATCAATAAATTTTGAAGTGTTATTAAGTGCATATATCTACCATTACATTATCAATATTACGCAACAATCGTCGCTGTAGTAACTTATAAGGACGATTAAATGGGAGAACACAAATTGTAAATATTTGATAGTCAACAAGCGGATTATGAATCTCCTTAAAACCAATAAACCAAAGCAAACAGTAAGTCCTCATCACTTTAGAAAAATTGTTTATCCAAATCAAAAATCAAAGATACCGAAAACAACTGCATCTAACTGGCGATGGAAGCAACATTCTTGGGCAGCTTATCAACTTCCGGATGGTATGAAAGTAATGAGCGCTCGTCGAGTGGCACAGTTAGCTGGGCAACCGAATACGGATGTCATAGACTTTGTGCAATCGAATGATTTAGAAACAATAAATGTAATAATCCCTTCTAGAGTTGTCATTAATGCAATTACTTTGCCTAGCATCGCAATCTATTTACGACGGCTTCTTGAAGAAGATAAGTTACAGCATAATAGATTATCTCTGTCTCGTAAGGAATGGGGAGAATTAATAGGCGCATTAGCAAATCCATTCTTCAAAGAAAACTTAATACCAAATCCCTGTTTCTTTACAAGTAATTGTCCGCCTGTAAGAGCTAATGCCACTCAAATTCAACTTGAAGATAACGTTACTTTGGAAGTGTTAATTTTACAAACTGGAGAATATCGGATTTCCTGCACAGAAGGATTGCACTGCATTCAAGCTAACTCCGAATGGTTGATGGACACCTCGTCTAAAAAAGCTAACATTTTCTCTAAAATGAAGTTATCCCATCAGACTGTAGAATGTCGGTTTGCTACCAAACGGGGAATCAGACAGGTATATACTTTTGGTTGTAATGATTGGTTATCTATATGGGAATATTTCGCTAAAAAAGGCAATAAACGTGCAATTACAGTTTTGAAAGCTTGTGCGAAGGAAAATATTTCTGTCAGAGTTGAAAAGGTTCTTTCCAGAAGTTGTTAATTTTCCTTTCTTCGTAAGTTGCGCCTTATTACTATAAATTTAGTATTGCGTTTAGCTAAATATCATTTATTCATCACACTAGTATAATTTTTAGGGAGGTTAAAAAATTAAGGTCATTAAGAAAAGAAATGTGTTTAAAGAAAATATTCTTTCTGGCTTCCATTCAACCAAAGTACTTTACTTAATGTTCTTAAAGCGAAAATTACGAGAACCGTAATTTTAGAATTTCAAATTACAGGTATATTCCTAACACTCTTAATATTTCCCTTACTGGCGCTTTCTCCGACTCTAGCAGTTGCACCTGGGATAATAACCGTTTTGGAATATACTTCGATGACTTAATATCGCGATCGCCATTTTTCCAAAACTCGTAATGATAATAAGCCTGCGGGTAATCTTTTCCTCCCCTGGTAATAGTGCGCCAGTGAATGCTACCGCTGCCGTCACCTTTACGCCTTTTACTAGGGGAGAACTCTGTTTTACTAGGGCTAGTATGTAAATTACTAGGGCTATTATCAATACCTTGTGATATATTGGTTTCACCGTTTTTTGTCCACTTATCCCCTAGTAATTTGTCTGGGATGCTTTCAATATTTGCATACGCCTCCCTATTACTAGGGCTACCTTCTGCATTCCCTAGTAATTCGTGAGAGTCTAACCCAACACCCAGTAATTTCAATATTTCCATAACGGGATGTTTGGCAGAGTCGGCTTCTTCAACTACCCCTAGTAATTTTTTGGGAATGTACTTACTTCGCTTCTTATCGCCTTTTTTCCAGTGGTAGTAAGCCTGGGGGTATTCATTACCATTCTTAGTAATAGTGCGCCAATGAATATAGCCGTTACCTTCTCCCCTTGAGCGCTTTTTACTAGGGGATATATTTAACTCCGGGCTGTTTTTTTCTTCATCCCCGGAGTTATTACTGGAGCTATTTTTACTAGGGCTATTCTCTTCATTATCCCTTAGTAAATTACTAGGGGAGATTATTTTACTAGGGCTATTATCTAAATTACTAGGGTTATTATCCTGTTTATCCCCTAGTAATGATTTATCCAATTCGCCATCATCTTTTGGTTCTAGCGGCAGATAAACTACCCCATACTTATCAAACACCTCTCTAAAGCTTTCCCAATTGTCCCCCCAGTAAACCAACACATGAGATTGCCGCGCAGATAATTTAGGCTGGTAGTCTTCATCCAAAAACTTAATCCGACCCGTCCAAAAACATACGGGTTGAGTTTTCAGCACCGGAGACAACCATTTAGTATCGGTAGCTGCCGGAACAAGCGCGATCGCCTCCCTTACTCTTCCCGATTCAAACTCAGCGCATAGCTTCTTCATCCACAACCCCGGACAACTGTAAGGAGGATTCATAAATACGCGCCCGTGCCAGGGTTGCGCCAAACCATTTCAATGGTGTCGGCATCCTGAAACAGCGAAAATTCTAGTAACTTTTCTTCACCGTGCCAGAAACGAACTTTAAACGGATTAAAAGAAATAACGATGCATTGATTTTGGCAATTGTCAAACCATAGACGTTTACCTACGGTATATTTATCTTCCTCAAGACTTTTCTGGTTATGTTTAGGGAAAGCTGCACCAGTATCCCAAGCTGGATCGGTTAATTGAGGTTTATAATCTGAGCCGGAATAAGAAGATATATCAAAAAGGTTATTTTGAGTACTCATCACCAACCACCACGAGCTAAATTTTTAAATTTGGTATATTCGCTATCAAAAAGAAGTCTTATAGTTCCAGTTGCACCGTCTCTGTGCTTGGCGATGATAATTTCACAAATCCCTCGGTCTGGTGAATCCGGACTATAGTATTCGTCGCGGTACAGCATCAGCACTTTGTCACCGTCTTGCTCAATTCCACCTGAATCTCTCAAATCCGATAGTACGGGACGTTTATTTTGGCGAGACTCAACAGCACGGGACAACTGTGACAAACAGATTACAGGTACTTCTAACTTCATTGCCAGCCTTTTCAAACCGCGTGTAATGGCAGCTATTTCGTGATTGCGATTACTGTTACCGTCTTCGCCCATCAGCTGTAAGTAATCAACGATTACAAGTCCTAAATTGCGCCGTTCCATTGACATGATTTTGCGACATTCCGCTTCAAAATAATTTAAGGACGGTGTGGCACAATCGTTCAAATATATTGGCAGATTTGATATTGAAGTTGTCCCAATAGCTATTGAGTGCCATTGACTATCGCTAATCCGCCCAGTTTTGAGATTGGTATTCTCAATATCAGCAACACCTGCGAGCATCCGCATCCCAATTTGAGATTTACTCATCTCTAAGCTGAATAAAGCCACTGCCCGATTTTGTTGTGCAACATTAAAACCAATTTGGGCAGCAAAGGCACTTTTACCCATTGCCGGACGACCCGCAACGATTACTAAGTCACCCGGACTAAACCCATTTGTAACTGCATCTAAGTCATAGAAACCTGTAGGGATGCCCCCAAGTGCAGTTCCTTGGTGGCGTTCTTCTATTTTTTGATACACATCGGTCATTACATCTGAGATATGACTCGTGTGCTTGTTATTTGAACCCTGTTGAAGACGGTAAATACAATCTTGCAATTGCTCAAATGCCTGCGGCAGCGACACTTCATCATCCGATCTATGCTGCAATTCCGTTGCAAGATTACCAAGACGACCGAGTTCGCGACGCTTCCACTTACTAATAACCAAATTAGCTAAAGCATCAATATTTACCGCACTCACGCAACGGTCAACTAAACTAGCAAGCTTATTTCTCCCACCAACAGAAGCTAAAAGCTCGTTAGCTTCCAAATAATTAATAATCACAATCAAATCGGTTGGTTGCTCTTGCTCGTTAAGCTTCAGCATTGCTTGGTAAATAGAGGAGTGAGCGCCGATATAAAAATGGTAGGGTTTGAGTTCATCGCGCACGCGGGCTATAGCACCAGGGTCGAGCAAAATACCACCTAAAATGGCTTCTTCTGCTTCTATGCACTGCGGTGGAACTTTACCCGAGAAAGAAGCAAAATCAATAACTTTATTTTGTTTGGCAAACATAGCAATTAATATTGTTTAAAAAAAGCTCTAAAAGTAGGTAATTTTCTTTACTGAGGCACGTCAACAAACTTGGATGGGTATTTTACCTTTGCCCACTCATACCAAGCCTTAGAAGTCGAATTTTCGCAAAATTTTGCTAATCCAAGATTCATCAGTGTGTGGTACTGACCTTCATGAGTGCTTGCATCCCAATTTTCAAAATTTAAAACATTTGTACTAGTCGCCGCCTCGTAATGTGACCCATACGTATTGTTTTGTTGTTCCCAGAGATTTTTTAATTCTTCAAAATGAGTTTCAATCCACTTCATGGGTAGTTGTGGTGGTTTTGGTAGTTGACTAGTTTTCTTTAAAGAAAATTCCAAAAAACTCTCTCTCTCGGCTTCTGAGAGAGAGTCTTTAAAGTCTAAATAAGTCTTAATAGTCTTAGGGGTTCCAGAGTCTTTATCTGGTAAGGGTTCTGGCTCTCGTTTGTTGCGTGACGATCGCGCGTGTTGCGTCATGATCACGCTTGTTGCGTCATGATCACGCTTGTTGCGTGACGATCGCGCTTGTTGCGGTGAGGCAACACTGTTGTCTGTAGGCACCACTGTTGTCTCATCGCAACAATGAAGACCGCGAGACGAAACTTTGACTTTGACTTTTAGTAGCTCTAAGTCGATAAATCCCTTTTCATCCAAAGCTTTGAGCGCACGGCTAACTGTAGAGCGATGTACTTCCTTACTTTCGGTTGATAATCGTCTAGCTATTTCGGAAACCGATACCTCAACGCCATCGGCATAAGGGTCGAGTGTACGAAGAAAGTACAATACCATCAATTGCGCGGGCGTAAGATGATGGCACGCACTTAAAAATTCTTCATGCTGAAGTGGATAGAATTTTCCTTGAATTTTGCTACTACTTTCAGTCATAATGCATCAACAAGTTTTTTTTGATTTTTTAGTTTGCTCCAGTTAGTGTGAATAACAGGAGCAAATTTTTATTGGAGTACGGCTCAGGTATATCGCGCCC
Source organism: Richelia sp. SL_2_1 (assembly GCA_012033205.1). Taxonomy (GTDB): domain Bacteria; phylum Cyanobacteriota; class Cyanobacteriia; order Cyanobacteriales; family Nostocaceae; genus Rivularia. The sequence continues at coordinate 27,580 of JAAUSO010000072.1, forward strand.
TACTCCAATGGGCTAAGATATTGCTAGGATAAAGATAGTTAAAGCTTTGTTTAATTCACTTGCCTATCTCATTAAAAAATATTTAATCATTTAAAGAACTCTTTAATTAATCTGGCGCAAAAAATGCAAGAAATCGTTACAAAAGGTATGGAGACGCATCAAAGGCTGTTCGACGAAATGCTCGAACGTTTTGACATCTCAGCGAAAGAAATCGCTCAATTGATAGGGGTTTCCGAAGTTACTTTGTCTCGATTCCGGCGTGGTAGAGGGGACTTGCTAACAACAAAATTTTTGGCTTTACTATTAGTTCTTCCTGAAGATGCAAGAGAATGGTATATTTCGCGATTAGTTGGCTCTAAACCAAAAATCAATCTAAGATCGCTTGTAATGGAAGCATCTCCCCAAGAAAAAGCAGAGGTTCTTAATGCTCTTGCTGCTTGGGTCGTTCAATCTCGTGAATATAAAGATTCTAGCCATTTAGCGCAAGCAGTATAGAAATGGAAACTAATGGTATTATTTGAATAAGAATGACGATTTGCGGGAACGGGGGGAATTCGTGGTATTTGATTTCGCCACCTGCCGTGCGGTTTGCTCCCGGTATTAATCGCATCAAGTTATGCTGTCTTATTTTCAATTGGAGTCACCTACGTCATCCCGATAAGCCTGACACCTATTGCTCCCAGTTTTGATAGGAAAAAAGACTGTTGGTATCTTTAACAAACTACCGAAGAGCAAGAATTGCGGACTTTCCTGATATTGTCATAATAGGCGAGTAATACAAACGAACGAATACATTACTACTGGAACATTAACGCCACAAACTAATTATCCTTTTTTGATTTAATTGTTTTTATTGTTGTTCAAATCGCGAACATCCCCCCAAAAGGAAGTAAGAACAGGTGCAAATTCAGAAGTATCCTCACTACTCGCAGGTTGAGCAAAATATTTCGCACGATTTGTAATCGCTAAAATCCTGTCAGTATCCCTAACATACAACGGCACCATTTTCTCCCGTTGTTCCAACAACTCAGCCAATCCAATATTCATCTTGAGTCCCTGATGAAACAGTTTGCGTGCAGCCTTCTCCACCATCCGAGCTAATTCCGCACCAGTGCAATTCACAGTTTTATTAAGAATAATCCGCCATTCTTTTTGTGAAAGCACATCACCATAAAGATAACGCTTATCAAGCCGAGCCAAATGCATCATCAAAATTTCCTTACGTTCGTAAGCTTGAGGAAATCCCACGTAAAATATTTCATCAAATCTTCCCATCCTCGTTAACTCTGGTGGTAACACATCAAGTCTATTAAGAGTGCCAACTACAAACACCGCAGTCTTTTTATCTTGCAACCAAGTAAGCAAAGTTCCTAAAATTTGTATGGAATTAGTATCTTCCCCGATATTAGTAGAAGTAGAAAACAATTTATCCAACTCATCAAAATACATCACTACAGGAGCGCAAGCTTCTACCGTCTCCAACGTGCGCTTTAAATAAATTGCACCCCCGCTCATAACCGCTGCGATATCCACACTCACAAGAGGAAAATTTAGCATCAGAGCGCAAACATTTGCTGCAAGAGTTTTACCAGTTCCAGGTGGTCCCACTAACAAACATCCCTTGGGAAGAGGAATATTATTCTTTCGTGCTTGAATCGAAAAATCCAACTTTACTTGTTCTATAAACTTCTTGAACAAATCCAAACCGCCAAAATCGGGTACGCTTGGCTTGGGAGTAAAATTCAAATTAAAAGAACGAAACCGATTAATTTTGTAATCTAAAAGATGTTCGGATAAATCATTAACATTTGATTCTTCGCACTGACAAGTAGCAATTGCTAATCCCAAACGAATCTCCTCAATAGTCAAACCTATTGCAGCATTTACCAAAGTTGATATATCAATTTTACTTGTAGAACATGGTAAAGAAAGCTTTAGAAAATCAGCAATATCCACAGCATCAGGTAATGGATTGAATAAAGTAGGAATCAAATTAGCTAATGATTCGGGCATCTCAACATTATCAGTAGTCAAAATGATTATTTTTTTGAAACAATCATTACTTTCTAATTCATAGAAAATATTAACTATTTGTGATATTAGCTTATGAGAAAATAAGTCTGCATCTGCTAAAGAAAACAAGTTTTCAAATATAAATATTCCCTGAGCTTGCGTATTCATCAAAAAATCAAAAGCAGCAAAAATATCTTTTTTAGAGTTGCATAAACGACTTGAATTTATTGCAGAATAAATTATTAGACCTTCTGAATTATAGTTAACTTGCTCAAAACATCCCCAACCAGAATTCCATAAATAAAAAGGAACATTTTCCGCTTCAGCGCAGTTCCTTCCTATCCAATCTAAAACAGTCATACGTTCCCTTGTTGAAGCAGTTATGCTAACTATAGGAAAACCTGCATCAATCAATAAATTCAATTGAGATAATTCCATATTAGAAGGCAGGAGGTAAAGGGCAGAGGGCAGAAGGGAAGAAGATAAATAAACATCTTAAAACCTTCTGAATAAAATATTTATTTAGTATTTGTACGATTGTGATTTTTTTTTATAGTTATTCAATCATTAATTCCCTCCTGCCTTCTGCCACCAGCAAAGCTGCTTTCAATCTGTTTCGGCTGTAGCTTTGGCAGGATTTGTTCAAAATAAGCTAAATCCTTCTGACTCATATTACTTTTAAGCTTTCCTCCATCTTTTTCTAACAGCACACCGCGTCCATCTTTCGCTTCAACATGCACGTTACCTTGGGGGCTAGCCCGCCATTTATAAGAAAATACACCATCAATTTCTACTTCTTTATTTTGAGCAATAGAATATTGCACTAAAGCATTAGTAACTCTCTCTACACGAGAAAAATATTCGGCTTCTTGCTTACCTATAGGAGTAAATGTTGTAGGTAAAGGTTCATTTCTCTTTAGAGAATGATGTAAATTATTAATGTCTTGAACGTGTATACTGTCCAAATTTCCTTGTTCAACTTTCACACCCAAAGGAGTCGAACGAAACTGCATTATTTGTTTCCCCGTCGTTTCGCTAGATACTTCATACAACGAACCTTGACGAGATATTCGGTAATCTCCCGCAGTATATTCACCTGTTCCCGGTTGAGTCTGGAGATGAAACAAAGCTTTTAGAGATGCAGCACCTTTATGTTGTACGGAATTCTCTAGCCATTCTCGCATCTCCATTTTTATAGCAGAAGTCACGCTTTGAACTACAGTTGAGACATTGTTAAGAGCTTGCTGCCACCATGAAGTATTTTTAGGTTGCTGTAGTCTTTGTTCGATTAACTCTTTATACAACCTACGTTCTTGCTGCAATGCTTTTAACTCAGTTTTAACTGTTCAACTTCAGCTAAAAGGATATTTTTGAGAGGACTATCTTCTAAAACTTGAAGTGACTCTTTAACTCGTGTTGAACCGTTAGTTAATGGTAAAATTTTATCTTGTTTAGTTTCAGGATTTGTATGATTAAAGTTAGTATTTGCAAATTCAGTATTATTAACTTGATTATTTACTTTACTAACTTCGGGTTCGCTCCGATTCTCATTTAATTCAGGTTGTAAAAAACTATTAACAATTACTTTACCATTTTCATCACTTTGTAAAACAACTTTTCCGTCTAATTCCACTCTTTTATTTATTGCTCCCGAAGCTACATTACCAACAGGTGTAGAACGTAATTGTTGCAGTTCACTAATTAATTGAGGATTTAAAAGCTGTCCCGATATCCCAGATATTTCATCTCGGAATTGATTATTATCTTGCCCATAAACTAACCTATCTCCATCAAATATTTTCAAATTTTGACGGTGGTTATCTCCTGAATCTTTAGTATCTAATAAAGTTCGTAACAAAGTTTCAATTATTCGTTCGTAATGCTGCTGAATCGCAGTTGCATCACCAGAGTTTAAAGTAAATATTTCACTCATCACATTAACCCTTATAGATTTGGAATACGATTCAGAAGTATCTGCGAGTCTACATAAAAAATAGCTAATTCTCCATCAAACATCCAAGCTATAAACTGACTTTTCTGTTGACTTGAACGCTTACATTCATAGCATCCAAACTTATTAATCCTGCCAGCTAATAAACCATATTGGTCAAATATTTCTATGACGAAAGGACAATAACCTACATCTAATTGTGGTTTCTTAGCCGCTTCAATTAGTATTTGCTGCCATTCAGGATAATTTTCTAAAAAAGATGAAATATCTAAACTCCAATTCATTTGTTTTATTTGCAATCTTTGCACTTTTTAACTCCATTTAGTATTCAGTAAATTTTAGTTTTTATTTTCCCCCCTGCTCCCTGCTCCCAGCAAAGCTGCCTTCTTAAAACACACTCGCAAGCTCCTGGGGAGAAGGTAAAGTACCAGGTTTTTCAGGTAATGGAAATAATTCTTCTGCTAATTGAACACGTTCTAAAAACTGATTAGAACGTTCCAAATCACTAACTTGTTCTCCATTATTTTGAATCAATCTTTTTCGCACAAATTCCCATTTATCCTCAGACCAATTCATCTGTTGGATATCGGATAAAGGAACCTTTATTTTCTGCAACAAAGGAACATAAGCTTCCGTACCCCTCTGGTAAGCTGGGTTAATAATTACTGCTCTCCCAGTACCCATCTTGGCAAACTGAGCGGGTTCTAATAAATGCCGCTTCTGATGATGTTCGTTAGTACTGTGAGAACCTCCTCCTTTCCCCCTACTGCGAGATTTAGAATTAAAAGTTATCTCCATTTCTCCGAGATAGTCGCTGAACAACTTGGCAGATTCGGGGTCTTGGGGGTTAAATATAAACTTAGTTGCAGTACCACCCAAAATAGCCCTTGTCAATTCTTTGCCGTAAACTTTTTCTAATTGGGCAATATTTTGATATCCTAAAATCCCTACCATCCCATCTTCCCTATTTTCATTCAGCCAATTTACTAGCGCTG